>DATDRF010000169.1:0-18389 GCA_035291905.1 Bacteroidota bacterium | reverse complement strand
TCCTGGACATCTACAACAACACCGCTAGCGTCAAGGCGATCATGTCGGGATGGATCGACTACCTGCACGTTGCAAAATGGAACGGAGAGTGGAAGATTGTGAATGTGCTGTGGGAGAATAAGCCGAAAAAGCAGTGAAGGGGGATGATGATTCGATGTCGGGCTCATAGCCCTGGGACGGTTGAGCTTGCCTGCCCCGCTTGCTTGCCCCGTGATTCTTACGGGTCCCGATGTTTTGAATCGGGGTGATCTTTGCGGGGTCGAACCAATCCCGGGGCGTGGCTGGGTTTTCAAACATGTTCTGCTGCAACAATTGGCCGACAGTCTGTGAAGGCTTCACTGTGGGCTCGGAACAAGCCGCATCAAGCAGTCAACAATCTTCAGTTAACAGTTTACCGCCCTCTAACCGAACAAAGCTGACCTCTGACAGCTGAAAGCTGCCCTTCCTGCGAATAATTCCTATGATGGCCTGAACCCGCATTGCATCTTAGTGTGCAGTTTGGTATCTACATGGCAACGTTTGCGGTGGACCATAATCAAGTCCGGAGGTGCCTATGGCATTTATCTGGTTTGTTGCAGGAGTCGTGGTAGTGACGGCAGTATTCTTTCTGGCGGGAGAGAGTCTTGATCCGTGGCCGGCGCTCGATGCAGCAGGAGTTGTCGCCGCCGTCTACTTGCTTGCCCTCGTGATCTTCACCACGCGCAAGCCGTTTCCCGTGAAATCGCGCATTATCATTTTGCTCTTCTGCGTCGGGTTCCTTTTTGCCGCCGGATCCTTTTCGACGACATTCAGGGAAACGACCGCGTGGCAGAAGAACCAGCTGCTGAAAATCCTTGGGGTAATACAGCACGGAATAATCGATTCCCAGATGCCCGACCCGCTCCTGGCGACGCTGGAAAAGTACCATCGTCAACCTTCGAAGAAGAAAACGATCGGACAGATATTCAAGGAAGTGGTACCGGATGTGACGATCGGGAAAGATATCTACAAACGGGATGCGGAGAGCGACAGCCTGAGAATCTTCGTTGCCGGATTAACCGATGATGAGGTCGTGCTGATCGGGCAGGCCACCTGGGGGAAGGGAAGGAGCCCCGAATTCAAGAATTACGACGGCAAGTCGGGCATGGTGCAGGAGAGGGCGGTCCTTACGGCGAAAGGAGTGACCTATGATTCCCAAAACTGAAACCACCGGGGCCGGAACGAACGAGGAGAAGAAATCGGAGTTCTCTCCAATGTTCCTGCGGTGGTTGGTCTCGTTGACAATCGTGACATTGTTGTTTCTCTTCTTCGGTGACTATGTCTTTCCGCGTAACGCGGTGAGGTTGGCATTCATACCGGTTCCCTGGACGATGGCCGGAGGATTTGTCATTGAACAGGCGCTTGATTTGTTCAGCGGTCGTGAGCTTCCGCCGATATCAATGGAAAAAAACATTGCGATGTTGACCGGCTTGCTCATGGCGTTCGTCATCGGTCCTACACTGCTGTTCTTTTCATGGCGCAGGCTCCTGACGGGGCCGAAACAATCGAAATTGAACCCCTCAATCATCGGATTTGTGTTCGGCGTGATTTTCATGAGCTCGGGTGTGCTGGGAACGATAGCCTCCGCAATCATCCATCCTCAGGTTGCAGCGTCGATGAGGGAGGCACAGGCTCTTGGTGAGAACAGAGACGAGGTCATCAGCGGGATGCGGCGTGTCTCACTTGACGCGTATCAGTACAAGATCATGCCGAAGAGCTACGCCGGCGGAGGAGGATCGTACATGGGCTATGAAGTTCCGTCTGTCCTCCGGAAACTGGAGACAAACGAATTCATTGCGACCTCCGTCACGGACACCTCTCTCACAATTACGGGATCCTCCACGAAATATCCCGGTGCGGGAGTTCAGGGTGTCTATGACCGGCAAGGCAGATTGTTCCGTACTTTTTCATTCATGGGATCCTTTAGATAATTTCGCGAGGAGAGTTCATGGACAGTCAAAACGAAATGAAACTGTTCTCAAAGCCGGATTGGAGATGGGTCGGGGTAAGTTATTGCATGTTTGTCGTTTTTCACCTTCTCCCCTCTGTTATCATGATAGGATTGTTCAGGGGAGTTGCGACGCCCGGGCTTGATATAGGCACCGCAGTATGGATGTTCTTTGGGCTGGCGTTGGTTGGAGCGTATGTCGGGTACAAATCTGTTGGTGTGACAATACTGGAGCCCGCAATTTCGAGTATCCTGTATATCCTCACGCTGTTTCTCAGTGTGCAGGGTGCCTGGGGTTTGCCGATTCGGATGTATAATCTGCCTGCTGCGGTTGCAGTCATTCTCGCGGCGTTTGTCATCGTTGTCGTAAGTGCGTGGATCGGAGAATTGGTTCAGGCGAAGAAACAGAAGGGGGCGTTGACGTAGTTATCAGTTATGGTGATTCTCGCCCCTTTATTCTTCACACTAATCCCCAATGAACCGATGACCAGATGACCCGATGAAACCTTCATTTATCCTTTCCGCGTCCTTCATCTTCCTCATTCTCCTTTCCTCCTGCAGCTCGGGGGTCAACATCACCGCGAGCCGGCTTTCCGGGATTGTTGTCGACACGAGCATGTCGGTCGGTGTCGGTGTGATTGAGGGGCCTGAGCCGGGGGCAGTGGAGTTCAGAGGAAAACTCCTGAATGCGATCCAATCGAACGGGACGTTCAATACACCCGAAGAGCTGACAGGGTTCGTTCCGTACGCTTCGATCCTCATCGAAGGCGTCTATGACCAATCGTACGACGAACATTCCTATGAGAAGCAGGAGGGGGACGAGACGAAGGAGTATGTGGAGAAAACCTGGTCCGTACGGTTTGAGTACCGGATCATCGACAAAGAGACCGGCGATCTGGTGATTGACGGAAGGGTGGAGGCAAGCGATTCGGACACAGATGAAGAGACAGGCGGGGGAATCCTTGGATTCCTTGTGGATCTCATCGGAGCCCTCATATCCGGCGACCCGTATGATCCCCTGCAGGGCGACCTTGTCAACAGGTTCATCGGCGAGATCAGTCCGCATGAAATGAAGGTCACGGTGACTCTGTATGAAGACTCCGACATGCCCGAGCTTAAAACGGGAATTACATTCGCCCGGGCAGGAGAGTGGAAGAGGGCACTGGGGGCGTTCTTGGAGGCTCTTGAGAAGCATCAGGGGCACGAGGATCTTCACAAGGCCTATTACGATGCCGGTGTCGCATACGAATACGACCATCAGTATTCGCTTGCGTGGGAGTTTCTGGAGAAAGCATATCAGATGAATCCCGAACCGGAATACAGGGCGGAGATCTATCGGTGCCGGAGATATGAACAGGAGTGGAAATGGCGGGAAGGGTATTTGGAGAAGTTGAGGTTGATGGGGAGATAGCCAGAAGGCAGAAGGCAGAAGGCAGAAGGCAGAAGGCAGAAGCAAAAGAACTTACTAACCACTAACCAACGAACCTCCTCACCGAAAGATCAACCCTCGTCTCCGGCCTCTGATCTCTGACCTCTGATCTCTGACCTCTGCCTTCCTCTATGAACCTCTCCGTCGCCGTCCTCCTTCTTGTCTTCCTCCTGATCGCCATCCGTCAAGTCGGCGCGCTGCGGCTTCAGATTTGGCATATCATGACAGCCGGCGCGTTGATGGTGCTTGTCATGGGGGAGATAACCTCCGCAGAGGCGCTGAAGGCCGTCGACATGGATGTCATGGTCTTCCTGTTTGCGATGTTCGTGGTGGGTCACGGCCTCGAGGAGAGCGGCTACCTTTCTCATCTCTCGTATCAATATTTCAAGCGCGCCCGATCGTTAAGCGTTCTCTTGATGATGGTCATCGGAGGAAGCGCATGTGCGTCGGCACTGCTGATGAATGACACACTGGCCGTGGTCGGCACGCCGGTCATGCTCCTACTGGCTCGCAAGCATGAAATGCCGGCCAAGCCCCTTCTCATCGCCCTCATGTTTTCCGTGACCATCGGAAGCGTCATGAGCCCGATCGGCAATCCGCAAAACCTCCTGATCGCAATCAACGGAAACGTCCAGAGCCCGTTTATTACCTTTCTTGCCTGGCTTTTTATTCCCACAATTCTGAACCTCGTTTTTCTTTATTGGTTTCTTAAACGGCGGTATCGGGGAGATTTGCATGAGGAGGGACTGAAACACTCGCAGGAACCGATTCGCGATCATGAGATGGCGGTGCTTTCGAAGCTCTCGCTGCAGTTCCTGGTTCTGCTCGTTTTCGTCAAAATCGTCATGGGAATCATGGGAATCGATGCCGAGCTTCGGCTGACCCATATCGCGGTCGCGGCCGCGTTGCCGCTGTTGGTGGGATCCTCCCGCAGGTTCTGGCTGATAAAGAATATCGATTGGGCGACTCTGGCGTTCTTTGTATCGATGTTTG
The DNA here is from genome assembly GCA_035291905.1 of Bacteroidota bacterium. Taxonomy (GTDB): domain Bacteria; phylum Bacteroidota; class Ignavibacteria; order UBA10030; family UBA10030; genus JACPLA01. Next base: position 14,001 of record DATDRF010000169.1, on the reverse strand, counting down.
TCTTGATGGAGAGTGTCTGGAACAGCGGATTCTTTCAGTCGCTCCTTTCCCGGATGAACGACTCGCTGACATCCTACCATGCCATTCTCGGCGTCAGCGTCCTCCTGAGTCAGTTCATTTCGAATGTCCCTCTGGTTGCGCTGTACCATCCGATGCTCACTGCGTCAGGCGTGTTGGTGCCGGGACTCATGGCACTGGCAGCAGGGAGTACGATTGCGGGGAATCTGACGATCCTTGGCGCTGCGAGCAACGTCATCGTGATTCAGGCCGCAGAGAGGCGGAACAAAGTGACGATCTCCTTCATGGAGTTCTTGTCGGTAGGCTTTCCGGTGACGATGGTCAACATTTTGATCTACTGGGGCTATCTGGCGCTTGTCGGCTAGAAGTTGGCTCCTGGGTCATCCGCGCATATCAGAAGTCCGACATCCGCGTGAGGTATTCCTTGCAGATGTCGGACTTCAGCCTCACAGGCAGACTTCCAACGGAGGCCGCGCTCGGCAGACTTACCCCATCATTTAACGACTCGAATCTGCGAAATCTCTCTTCAATCCGCGAAATCCGCGCCTATTGCAGCCGGAACTTCAGGGAAATCGAAACTTTCACCTTCACCGCCTTTTCCCGCTGTGTCCCCGGATGGAATCTTGTTTTTTCTACCGCTTTCACGGCGGCCTCGTCGCACCCGAATCCAATCCCTTTCAGTAATTTTGCTTTTGTGACCGTTCCTGTTTCGTCAACAAAAGCCAGAATGACCACCGTTCCCTGGATCCCGATCCTTTTTGCCATCTCGGGATAGATCACATTCGACTGAATGGCTGAGACGCCTCCTATCGGTACGGGAGGAGACTCCACTGCCTCAAAGTAGAACTCATCGCCGTCCACCGGCGGGGGCGGGGGAGGAACATTGGAGTTGGGATCAAGATCGGTGTCGAGCACGAAATCTTCGAGCGGCTCATCCCCTGGAGCCTCAAGAACGATAGGGTGACGTGCAGGCGGAGGGGGGAGAGGAAGATGCTCTGTCGCCGGGGGAGTAATAATGATCGGAGGTTCAGTGTCCGGAGGTTCGATCGGTTTCGGCGGCTGTATGGTGGGGAAAAACTTGAATGCCGCGATGGCAAAGGCCAGGGAGACGATAAGTCCCACCTCAAATGTCTTCTTGGAACCGGCCCGAAGGTCCGCTGCGGGTGATTTGGTGACCATGGCGACCTCCTCTATGTTGTGGATGGTCTCATTATAAGAGACAATTCTCAAGACCCATGAGTTCCGTCTGGAGCTGGTTGGTGGTCTTATGTTTCGTATTGATACGGTAGTTCCTGCACGATTAATGATGGAAGAGATGGAAAGGTGAATGGGAGTCAGGCGGCGATATTGGGAATTTGGATGAGTTTGCAGGTATGAGCCCTGTCACAGGTTCCGGTTGATTACCAGCGGCGTTCTCCGTACCTTCATGTCTGAGTTTACTCTTGGGAGGAACAATGAAGTTCCGTTCGATATTTTTTGCTGCTCTTGCAATTGCCATCCTTGCAGGATCCTCGCCTGCGCACCAAAAAAAGGGAAAGCCCGTCAAGAAGGCCGACCGCCATTGGATGCTTTACAAGGTGAAAAAGGGGGAGAGAAGCCACTGGGTGAAGGGTGACTTCTACGATATCACTGTGGCGGCACTCAGAGGGCAGTCTGCAACCGATGTCTACATCAGCGTTGAGACTGATGATCCTGTCAAACACCCGATCCCGGAAGAATTCGAGAAACTGCAGATCAAGTTTCTGAATCAAGACGGAGAAGTAACGTATGTCAAGCATCTTCGCAACGTGCCCATCACAGACGGTGAGGCTGTCGTGAGTCTGGCAAACCTCTACCCGCTTACGAAGATCGAAGTTCAGGGTCATCTCGAGGCGCGTCACAAAAGAACAGATATTGTCAGAGGAGCGGCGACCGTGCTGTTTCGGCCCGATTTGGCCGTATTGCAGGTTCAGGCACCTGCAGCGGTAGCGCCGAACGCCATGTTCAACATTACAGCGCTCATCGAGGAAAAGAAATTGCAGACCGGAGCCTCGGCAGATGTGAGCCTGTACGAAGGCGAGACATTACTTGCGACGGTGGCTGATGTTGTCGTGGTGGCGGGCGGCCAGGTATCGGTGATGTTCCTAGGGATCAGTTTTGCCGACCTTGGGACTCACAATCTCGCGATAAAAATCAGCAATGCTGTTCCGGGTGAATATGACACAGGGAACAATGATTATCCTTTTTCAGTCAATGTGAATTCCGTACAGCCGGTGACATACGACTTGTCTTACGGTTTGTTCAGGAGCTACTCCAGCAGTTACACTATTGGTTCTTGTTATGGCGTGGAGAGTTATACGCAACAGGGGGAGTTTGGGTCGTGGCAGTACACAGCCAATATCCCATGGACGCCTCAGGCCCCTATTGACAGCATCAAGTGGGAGGCATTGTCAGGGACCGGCCCTTTGTCCCATGTCCTTATTGAGGGCTGGGAACCGGACAACTCGGATTTGTACGCCGACACTTACACGATGTTTATCGAGGATGCGGACAGCAGTACCTACACAGTGAGTTTGATGGTGTACAAGGAGTACGGGTATTCATATCTCGACGTTGTCAAAATAGCCGGGGACTATTTCTACGTTTACAATTACGCGGGCGGCACCACGACGTACTTCGAGCAGAACAGCAATCAAATGGACCTGCAGGACTTCCTTGAAGTAAGGCTCCTGTTTGCAGATGATGGTCTGCAATGGGGCGGATCGGGAAACGTCGAGGTTGCTCCGTTCGAGACGACTGCTTTCAGCTGGGACAATTCGTTTGATGATGGTGTGTGCGCCTCTATCGATTCTGGTTCGGTGAGCTATGAGTATTCTCAAAACTCCGCATCCGGCGCGACGGATCCGACGATCCTGCCGTCCGGCAATGTGAAGAGCAAGCTTCCCCTGCTGGCCTCGGAGACCCTGCCACTCAACACGGATCTGGTCCAGAATTATCCCAATCCGTTCAATCCGTCGACAAACATCCAGTTCACAATCGAGCAATCAGGCCCGGCCGTTCTGAAGGTGTACGACATGCTCGGGAAAGAGGTGGCTGAGCTTTTCCAGGGCGAGGCAGCGGAAGGAAGAACATACAACTTCACATTCCAGGCTGCGAATCTTGCAAGCGGTATGTACTATGCAAAACTCGAGGCGGGCGGAAAGCAGTACGTAAAGAAGATGCTCCTGATGAAATAACAGAAAGTTGCATCTCGCAAGGATGCCCCTTTTTTGTGTTTTTTTCCCCGTGTCGCCGACATACAAGTTCGAAAACCACGGGCGGCATGGGTTTTGTTGCATAAGCTCTTCTGTTGCTCCTCTTCGCATGGTTTTCCTGAAAATGCCGAAAGGGGTGACCAGGTTGGGAGGACCCTCTGTAGTTTCTACAGCTTCGTGCGAGTAAATATTTCTCACATCCGAGATGAGTGAGCGGCGTCACAAGTCGGCGGAATGTGGCTCTTCTGAAAGAACAATCGAGGGAGGTACTATGAAGGGTTCAATGATACGCCTTGCTGCACTTCTCCTTATCGTTCTGACCGGGTCTCTCCTGGCGCAGGGGAAGAAGGGGAAAACGGAATTCTACTCACTCTCCGCCACCGCACTCCTGGGACCATCTTCAACCGAAGTCTGTGTCCTTGTGCAGACGTCGGATCCGGCGAATCATCCCGTCCCAAATCAGATCGAAAAGCTCCAGATCAAAGTCCTGAACGATGCCGGAGACGTGGTCTTCATGCAGAACGCGTCCGACGTACTTCTTGCGGACGGGGAGGTGTGTGTCAGCGTGACAGGGCTCTTGCCCATGATGCCTGTAAGTGTGCTGGCGCATATAGGGAGCGGAAAAAACAAAGAGGCAGCCGGAGGATCGACCAATGTCCTCCTTCGACCCGATCTCATCGTCGCGCAGGTGAACTCCCCGGCTCAATCGACTCCCAACGCTTCGTTCAATATCGTCGCCCTCGTGCAAGAGAAGAACCTGCAGGCCGGTGCATCTGCCGCGGTAAGCCTCTGGGAAGGTGAAACACTCCTTTCGGATGTGACGGATGTTCAGATCGAGGCAGGCGGAGAGGTGTCGGTGGTTTTCCAGGGTGTATCCTTTGCTGAGGCGGGGACACACAACCTGACCGTCAGGGTCAGCGACGCAGATCCTGCCGAATACGAGTCGGGCAACAACGAGCATTCCTTCTCGATCGAGATCGTCAACTCGGTTTATTCGCTCTTCTATCAATTGAGCTACTCCCTCACCAAGAATTACAGGCGAAGCATGGGCTATACGTACTGCGGCGTAGGCTCTTCAGAAGTTACGACCGGCGGCAACGGCTCATGGACGTTCTACACCGATTTCATCTCTCAGACGCAGTCGCCGATCGACAGCATCAAGTGGGAATCGGTCTCCGCAAATGGGACGCTTTCAACGTTCAGTGTGTACGGACTGACGCCGGTCCGTTCCACCGCCGAGTTCGATGACTACTATCACATGTTAACTGACGCGGACGGCAGTTGGCAGTCTGTCAGCGTCTCGGTGAACAAATCAACGCAGCAGGTTACTCTGAGTACCGAGCGGTATGCGAGCGACGAGGTCTATGTTGTCAGTTACGAGGATGGCACTGTCGAACGTCGTGAGACACGGAGCAACCAGATGAACCTCGAGGGCTTTCTCGAGGTCAGGCTCCTGTTCGCGGATGACGGGAAACAGGCAGGCGGTGCCGGACGTATCGATGTTGCGCCGTTTCTCCCGCACGCCGAAGCCTATTACGAGGTTATCCCCATCGAGGGATGCGATTATGTACTGTGGGACTCTCTGAGCTACGACTATTCCGAAAATGCCGCCAACGGCACAACGGATCCCACTGTCCTCCCCTCGCATGCAACGGGGAGTCTGCCAACGATTGCGGCGAACGTGCCGCTCGTGAACGAGCTGATGCAGAACTATCCCAATCCGTTCAATCCCGCGACGACCGTACAGTTTACGGTCGAGAAATCAGGTCCGACAGTGCTGATGATCTATGACATGCTTGGAAGAGAGGTTGCCGAGTTGTTCCGGGGTCACGCAGAAAAGGGAAGAGTCTATCGCTATACATTTCAGGCTTCCAACGTTGCAAGCGGAATGTATTACGCGCGGCTCTATTCGGGAGGGAACTCGTACGTCATGAAAATGATGTTGATGAAGTAGCAGAAGAGAGCCGGAAAGGCGCATCCCACGAGGGTGCGCCTTTTTTTGTTTTAAGTGGGTATCTTGTTGAACCATGCCGACAAACCTCGAACGAATGATCCGGCTCGCCGACGAGTTCTTTGCCACAAAGAGCGATTCGTCACAGCTCTCGGTAACCGAGGAGGACCGAGAAAAGCTGCAACGGCTTCATCCCGCCACGTTGTCCCAGCAGATCGAAGGTGACGGCCCTGTCGCATGGATACTCCTCATCCCCACCACGGAAGATCTGATGGAGGGTTTTCTGACAAAGGGGATCAACGAGCAGGAACTCCTGAATCTGACGCCCCAGGGGGCGAAATACGACGCTGTTTATCTCTGCTCAGCACTTGTGCTGCCTGAATTCCGCGGAAAGGGAATCGCTAAACGAGTCGCGTCCGATGCCATCAGGGAGATCCAGAAAAGTCATCCGATCCGGTCACTGTTCTTTTGGGAATTCAGCCCGGAAGGGGGGAGTCTGGCCGATGCCGTCGCCCGCGAGACGGGCCTGCCGGTGCTGAAACGCCCCTCCTGATTCCACACCCATTTGCTTTCAGCATCTCCTTTCTTACATTCCTGTTGACCACGAATTGTGAGGAGGACGTATGGAACGGATTACCGAGTTGTTCGTTGTCGTTGAAGATCGGCCGGGTGCCCTGGGAGAGTTGCTGACCCATTTGACCAGGGGAAAAATCAATATCGAAGCAATCGGCCTTTTCCAGGATATTGCGAAGATCTCGCTGTCCGATACCGACCGAGCCTTCAAGCTTCTTTCGAAGCACAAATACCAGGTGGAGCGGCGGCAGGTCCTCAGGATCGACCTTGACCACAAGCCCGGAGCGTTTGCGCAAGTGGCCACGAAGCTCGGTGCTGCCGGGATCAATATCGACTACTGCTATGCAACGGTTGGGAAAGGGCAAAGGAGCGCGTCGGTCATTCTGGATGTCAAAGATTCCGAGCGCGCCGTCGAGGTTCTGGAACAATAGCAGCGTGTTGGAAAAATCTGCTTCAGGAGAACGATATGAATGAGACGATTTCCTTTAAGCTCAACGGCAAGCCCGCAACGGTCACCGTTGACGGCAGTCGGAAACTCCTCTGGGTCCTGCGAACCGACCTGGAATTGACCGGGACGAAATACGGCTGCGGCGAGAACTACTGCGGGGCGTGTACGGTTCTGATCGACGGAGAGACGGTGCGGTCATGTCAGATTCCGGTGAGCGATGTGCGTAACAGGGAGGTGACGACGATCGAAGGGCTTGCCCGCAACGGAAAGCTGCACAGGATCCAGCAGGCATTTGTCGATCATGATGCCCTGCAATGCGGGTACTGCACGCCGGGGATGATCATAACGACCGCAGCGTTCCTCAAGAAGAAGCCGAAAGCATCACGTGAAGAGGTCATTCAGGCCCTGGATGATAACCTGTGCCGGTGCGCAGCGCATAAGAGGATTATGGAGGCTATGGAGGAGCTCGTGAAGTGAAAAATGTGCGCCAAAGGCGCATCAGCCTTCGGCTGAAAAAGTAAAAATGAAAAAAGGTTCTTCTGATTTCTGTATTCTGAATTCTATCTCCTAGATTCTGGCTTCTAGCTCCTTATTCTTCCTTTTTCAAAGGTCCTTCTTATGTCTTCCCAACAACCTTTCGACTACGACCTCCTCAATTCTCCCGATTCTTCCTTCGATCGGCGCGAGTTTCTCAAGCGTGCCGGAGGCGGACTCTTCATTCTCTTCACCATCGGCGATCTCGAATGGGAATTCCAGGAACGCCAGGGGAGACTCCCGAGCGACTTTAATGCGTTCCTCCGCATAGGAGAGAACGGCCGTGTCTCCTGCTTAACGGGGAAGATTGAAATGGGCCAGGGAGTCGTGACCTCCCTCGGCATGATGCTGGCGGATGAGCTGGATGTCTCGCTGGAGTCGGTGGAAATGGTCATGGGCGATACCAACGTCTGCCCGTGGGATATGGGAACCTTCGGCTCGCTGTCGACCAGGGCATTTGGGCCCTCATTGAGGGCGGCTGGGGCTGAAGCCCGAATGGTCCTCATGGAGATGGCCTCGGAGCGGCTCAAAATTCCCGTCGCAAACCTTGGCACAGAAAACGGCGTCGTTTTCGACAGGTCGAACAACCGCACAAAGGTCTCCTATGCGGAGCTTGTCAAAGGGAAGAAGATCGAGCGGAAGGCGAGCGGAAAGGCACCTGTCAAGAAGCCGTCTGAGTTCAGAATTATGGGGAAATCCGTCAAACGGAGAGACTCTGTCGAAAAAGTGACCGGAGCAGCCCGCTATGCAGGCGATATCCGGCTTCCGGGGATGCTGTACGGCAAGATTCTTCGCCCGCCGGCTCATGATGCAAAGCTTATAAGCGCAGACGTGTCAGAGGCGGAAAAAGTCGATGGTGTGAAGATCGTTCGGGACGGCGATTTCATCGCAATCCTGCACGAGTATCCTGACGTGGCCGAATCATCCCTCTCGAAAGTGAAAGCGGTTTTCGATGCGCCGAAGTCGGACCTGAACGAAGAGACGATCTTTGACCATCTTCTGAAAGTGGCAGCCCCCGGCCAGGCGTCGCAGAGCGGAGGAAACCTGGAAGATGGTGAAAGGAGTTCAGCGGCTGTGTTTGAGCACAGTTACCTGAACGACTATGTAGCCCATGCCCCCATGGAGCCCCATACGGCCGTTGTGAGGATCGACGGAGACCGGGCGACCGTTTGGGCTTCTACTCAAACGCCCTTCAGGGCAAAGGATGAGGTTGCCGCCGAGCTCGGCTTCAAGTCGGAGAATGTCCAGGTCATCACTCCGTTTGTCGGCGGCGGTTTTGGCGGCAAGTCCGCGAACAGGCAGGTTGTCGAGGCGGCAAAGCTGGCAAAGATGAGCGGGAAGCCGGTTCAGGTGGCGTGGACAAGGAAAGAGGAATTCTTCTTTGATACGTTTCGTCCTGCTGCCGTGGTGAAGATCAGGTCGGGAATTACAGATAAAGGAACAATAAGCCTGTGGGATTACCATGTCTATTTCGCCGGCCAACGCGGTTCAGAGCATTTCTACGACATTCCCAATCACCAGACGGTAGCGCACGGACGCGGTTGGACCGGAGGTGCGGGGACTCATCCTTTTGCCACTGGTGCCTGGCGCGCGCCGTCAAACAACACGAATACATTCGCGCGGGAGTCTCAGATCGATATCTTGGCATCGAAAGTGGGAGTCGATCCGGTTGAATTCCGTTTGAGGAACATGAAAGATGAGAAGATGCGGCGGGTGTTGAAGACTGCGGCAGAGAAATTTGGCTGGAAGGCCGGCAAGGGACCAAGCGGGCGGGGATGGGGAGTCGCGTGCGGAATCGATGCGGGTACGTGGGTTGCGACGTGTGCTGAGGTGGAGGCTGACAAGCGCACAGGGAAGGTAAAAGTGAAGCGCGTGGTCTGTGCTCAGGACATGGGTCTGGTCGTGAATCCCGAGGGAGCGAAGCTGCAAATGGAAGGATGCATCATGATGGGCCTGGGGTATGCCCTCACGGAAGGATTGAGATTCAGAGGAGGAGAGATTCTCGATTCGAACTTCGACACGTATCAGCTGCCCCGCTTCTCATGGCTTCCTGCCATTGAGACTCACATTATCGACAATCAGGAATCTGATCCTCAGGGTGGAGGAGAGCCCGCTATCATCGTCATGGGTGCCGTTATTGCCAATGCAGTCTATGATGCAATCGGAGTAAGAATGTTCCGCCTGCCCATGACGGAGGAGAGGATCAAGCGGGCGGCGATCGGTTGACAGGACACATGGGTTGATCTGCTCAGGGGGGCACACCTTTTTTTGGGGGGGATGATGGGGTACAGAAAATGGGAACACAAATCCCTTCGATTGGAGAGATATGACTATTCCTCTGAAGGGTCGTACTTTGTCACGGGGGTTACGAGGAACCGGGAATGTGTCCTTGGCGAGGTGAGGGAGAATCTTACAGTGTTATCTGCAATTGGCGAGGTTGTCCTTCGATGTTGGCTTGAACTTCCCTCAGTATTTCCGAATGTGAGCTTGGATGAGTTTCAAATCATGCCCGACCATTTTCATGGAATTGTAGTGTTGTGGAAGAACCGTGGCAATTTGATTAGTCAAATTGCCACGGACAGTGATGAAATCCCGACAGGAATTGATGCTGATAGTTTCGGGCCACAGACGAATTGGCCCCTAATGAAGAATCCAAAGCCGGTCCTGGGGAAGGTTCTGAGACATTTCAAGGCAAAGGCCACAAAAACGATCCATGACGACCATGATCCCTTTTTCGGGTGGCAAGGAAGGTTCCACGATCGCATCATTCGCGATGAAGCCGAATTGGATCGCATCCGCCAATACATTCGCGACAACCCTCTTCATTGGAGTATTGACAGGGAGAAAGGGGGAATTCGATAATTGGCCGTCATCGCGTCTGCACAAAACAAAAAACCCTGCCTTGTGAGCAGGGTTTTTTGTTTATGGTTCGATCTCTTGTTAGACAACAGAGACGTTCTTGGCCGCAGGACCTTTGGGGCCTTGCGTGACCTCGAACTGCACCTGATCGCCTTCGTTCAGAGTCTTGTAGCCTTCGCCAACAATTTCTCTAAAATGGACGAACACATCTTCGCCGCCCTGACGGGTGATAAATCCGAAGCCTTTTGCTCCGTTGAACCATTTGACTGTTCCTTTTTCCATGGAATCAGTCCTTTCGTATGTTGATTGCACCTGGACTGTACCGCCAGGTAAGGTGTACGCCGAACAGACAGACATCACTTCCTGCTTGAGATCTCTCCCGAGCGCTCATCTGACTGACGACGTTTGTACCTTGGAAGGTTTTCGTGCGGCTCAGCAGTGGGACTTTGAAGATGTGCAGACGGTGTACTGTTATTTGACACTACAAATATACGCAAAGGCGCAATCACTTCCAAGTGAAATTTGATAATTATTATCAGGCATGTGACGGGCGGCAAGGCTCTTGCTGAACCCCTCCTTGGGCGGTTTCGGGGACGATTGAACGTTGATATGCCGCTTATTACATTTCCATTTGATCGGCTTAACGCCCGAAGCTATTCACTTTACCACAAAAGTTCGCGGAGGAATCATGGCACATTCCTATGAAGAACTCAGCAAAATGACCGTTTTACAGCTGCGCGAGATTGCCAAGGGGCTCGAACACGAGGCGGTGAGGGCATACAGTACGATGCACAAGGAGAAGCTCCTGCCGGCCCTCTGCGTTGCCCTTGGGATTGAAGCCCATGAGCATCACCATGTTGTCGGTATCAACAAAACAGCGATCAAACAACAGATCCGTGAGATGAAAGCGCGCCGGGACGAAATCCTCGCCAAGAAGAGCAAAGACGAACTCAAACCGGTCCTGCGGAAGATTCACGATTTGAAAAGGGAATTGAGGAAGCATACGGTGTGAGAGAAAGAAGCGCGTTGTATGCGTCCCGTCGTTTTTTGGCGGGATAAGAAGTGAAAAGTGAAAAGGGGAAGCTGTCAGCTAACAGCGGTCAGCTTCAGCGTGGAACCTGAAGCCTGACACCTTTAGCCCGGAACTCGTAACCTTCAACTTCCACATCACCTATCCTGTAACATTCTTAATTCCGCATCAGCCTGACGAAGTCGCAACGCGATGACATGCGCGAGCCTGGCGAAAATCTGCACGCCGAACTGTGCATTCAAATGCGAGAGCTCGTTCAGGCGGGAACGCGAGAGCACGTACAGGTCTGTTCGTCCTTTCGCGACGGCATTCGCCGATCTCTGGCCTCTGTCCAGAAACGCAAGCTCGCCGAAGAAATCGCCGCGGCCAATTGTTGCAAGATGGTGAAACTTGCCCCGTTCGAGCGGAAGCATGATCCGAACCGCTCCGCGTCGGACAAGGAAAATCTCATCTCCCTCGTCGCCCTGCCTGAAAACAAATTCATCCGGTCTCAGCGGCCTCTCCACGAGGAATTGTTTCAGCGCCTCGAGTGTTGTTTCGTCGAATCCCCGGAAGAGATCAAAGTCCGTTGGTCCCAGGATCATCTCTTCGTCCGGTCGGCCTACCCCCTCGATCTCCAGAATCCGTTCTTCCATCCATTCCAATGCCCCATCGAGTGTTTCCGAAATCATCACGCCACCCCCTTCGCGCACAACGCCGAGTTGGACCAGGTAATGCTCAAAGTTCCTCTGGTCCAGAAGCCCCGAGGGCATGCCGCAGAACAGCAACTGTCCGTTTCTGTGTGCCAGGCGGGAATGCATCTGCTCAAACAGGTGCGCGGCTGTGTAATCCATCGATTGCACACGGCGCATATCGAGAAGGATGAACCGCCTTGTCCGCAGATCGGGTTCGAGGAGCGAGAACAGCTGATCCGTTGTTCCAAAGAAGAGGTTCCCCTGCAGTTCACAGAACACTGCCTGATCTCCCGACTTTGTCAGGACTTCACGCTCCGCCGTCTGCCGCCGTGTCTTCGAGGAAATCTCGTTCAGATAATGTTTTCTTCGGATGACCGATCCCCTGATCTGGTCTCTGATGAAGAGCAGAATGGTGAGCGCCACGCCGACTCCCGACGCGGCAATAAGGTCGACGGTGATTGAGACGAGAACGACACCCACGATCACGGCGAAATCGAGCCGTCCCGCAGGTGAACGCAAGAGCCGAAACATGCTCCGGTCAAACATTCTCCATGCAATGAAAAGCAGAATTCCTGCCAGTGTGGCGATCGGCACCCATGCAATGAGCCTGCCGAGAAGAAGGGTTGCCAGAATGACAAAACCTCCTTCAACGACTCCTGCCCGAGGTGTTTTGCCGCCGCTTGTGACATTGACAAGCGTGGGCCCCATTGTCCCCGCACCGGGCATTCCTCCCGCCAGAAAAGAGGCGAGGTTGCCGATTCCCTGTCCGATCAATTCACGGTCGGAATTGTGACGGCGGTGCGTGAGAGCATCAAGGGCGACACAGGTCTTCAACGTATCGATCGAAAGGAGAACGGAAAGCGTCAGCGCCGGAATGATGATGAATCGGAGGGTGGAAAAGTCGATCATGAAAACGGAACCGACCTGCTCACCGACTGCGGAAAAAAATGAGCCGGTCGCATGGATAGGGCCGATGACCAAAGGATTGTCCACCACGGTCAGAAGATCCCGGGAGAAAAGAGCGATGATGAAGTACGACGCAATACCTCCCCCTAATCCCAGGATGGCCGGCGGGACTTTCCTCGTGATCCTCGGTGCGAAACCCATCGAGAGGATTGTGATAATTCCCACAACGACGCCCTGCCATTGCCACAGTGAAGGCGAGCCCAGCCCCTCCCAGAGCGAGATACTGCTTGAAAATCCAAAGAGCTTGGGAATTTGGCCTAGAGCGATAAGAACCGCAACACCCGAAAGATACCCGCTCACAACCGGAAACGGTATGAATTTGATGAGACGTCCTCCCCCTAACGTTCCATAGAGGATCTGGAGTCCGGCCGAGAAGAGACCTGTCAGTGCAAGGAGAGGAAGAATCTGAGCCGGCGCCAGCACGCCCCCCACTGTTCCCGCAAGCAGCCCTGCCGCCATTGCCGAAAGGACAGCGGCAGAGGGGGCACACGGAGCCGAAATGAGCCCGCGCGTGCGGCCAATCAACGGAGCCACGATCCCGAGCGCGGCGGCACCAAGCATCCCGGCCATTGCGCCCACACCAGCGTACTCATGTCCTATCGTGGTGTAGGTGAGAACCCCGAAGGCGATCGACGACGGGAGAGCCACCAGCATTGCAGCCAACCCGCCCCAGAGGTCGCCGGAGAGCTTGGACTGATCTTGCTTCGATTGTGCAGCAACGGTCATGGGAGTTTGAGCTAAAATTCCAACGTTATTCTACTAAGAAGGTACGCTGGAATCAAGAGCCTTATCGCCCTTGTGGTTCAACGGAGAGATAAGAGGAGTCGTTCAACGTTCTTTGATAAGACTCATTCAGTTTCTTATCTTGTGCATAACAAAAGAGAGGGAATGCTTCATGAAACCGATTGCCGCTGCGTTCATCATTTCATTCTTTGTCATTCCTCTGCTCTTAGGTCAGACAAAACCCGTCGTTCTCGTTGCATACTACAGTGAAAAGGGTCACACCGGCGCACTGGCGAAGGCCGTCGCAGAGGGAGCCGGATCGGAATCCGATGTGACGGTTCTCCTGAAAACCGTCACGGAGGCGACGGCAGAAGATATCATATCGGCTGATGCCATCATCGTCGGCAGCCCGGTTTTTAACGCGGCTGTCGCGCCTCCCGTTCAACACTTCATCAATTCATGGCCTTTCAAGAATGCACAGCTGCAAGATAAGATCGGGGCCTCCTTTACGACCGGAGGCGGAATGTCAGCTGGAGAAGAGCTCGTCCAGTTGAGTATTCTCCACTCCATGCTCATTTTTGGAATGATTGTGACCGGAGGACCCGAGTGGACTTCGCCGTTTGGCGCATCCGCAATAACGGCGGAACCTCCTTTTGATACCCAGAATGAGACAATTCGCCCTGAATTCATGCAGAAAGGAAAAATGCTTGGCCGGCGTATTGCCGTGTTGGCGAAGCGCATGAAGCAGGCAAAGCGCTGACCGTTGTCTCTGTTCTTTCTTCCTCTTTCTTTCTTATAATGAATGCCATGAACTTTGACAGATATCCCTGGGCAGTTCCCATCGTTTCCATCCTTGGAGCAGGAATCATTCTTGCGGTCGATTATTTTGTCGGCTCCTTTGTTCAGTTTCCTGTCTTCTTTCTTCTTCCCGTCCTCTTCGCTGCATGGTATGGAGGAAAATCCTGGGGAATCGCGTTTGCAGTGACCCTCCC
>DATDRF010000168.1:0-1721 GCA_035291905.1 Bacteroidota bacterium | reverse complement strand
TGGCTCGTCGAAGACAATACAGCGTTCCGGCAAACCATTGCGGAGCTGCTCAACGAGACAGAGGGTATGCGTTGTTCGGGTTCTTTCGCGTCGTGCGAAGAGGCCCTTGCAGCGCTGCGGAAGAAGGATGCCCCCGAGGTTGTGTTGATGGATATTGGGTTGCCGGGAATGAGCGGGATTGAGGGGGTGAAGCATCTCAAGAAGATCTCTCCGTCCACCGATGTCATCGTCCTGACGATCTATGATGATGATGAAAAGGTTTTCCGGGCCATTTGCAATGGAGCAACAGGGTATCTGCTGAAGGATGCCCCCGCAGAGTCCATTATCGCCGCCATTCATGATGTTTTGCAGGGTGGCGCCCCAATCAATGCGCAGATCGCCAGAAGGGTTCTGGATATGTTTATGCGCCTCTCCGTCCCCCAGGCGGAATACGGATTGACCGCACGGGAAAAAGAGATTCTTCACGAGCTTACTGAAGGGTTGACCAAGAAGCAGATAGCCGAAAAACTCTTCCTCAGTTTTTTCACGATCGATACCCACCTGAAGAACATCTACCTCAAGCTTCACGTCCATTCCCGCACAGGCGCCGTTGCCAAGGTACTCAAGGAGCGCCTGTTGTAGGCCATACCTCCTTAAACCGATGCCGTTCCGGGTGCAAGGTTCCAGGTTCCAGGTTGGCGAACCTTGAACGTCGAACCTCGAACCTTGAACCTTCCTCGTCGCAGAATACCGTAAACGCGGGATTGAGAATTGGCGATTCCGACAATAGCTTATAGAGCGTTGGTTGAGGATGCTCACCCAACAGCTATTCTGTGATCCACCGCTTGTGGGGAATTCTTACGCCGCTTGACGTAGACTCTCGCCGACGAGGTCCAGGGTCGGCGAAGATTTCTTTCTTCAGCGCTCTCCGAGCCTACTTCGAGGATGTAGTCTGACAACTTGCAGGGGATTATCATGTCAGGTCCATTCTCGTCTTTTCAGTATCGCCCAGTTCTCGCCGTTGTCTCATTTCTTTGTCTGCCCATAAAACCGGCAATCTGGTCTTCTGATCGATTGACAAGACCGGATCAGGGCCTATCGAGTGTCTTGTTTTTCATTCTCCCTTATGCGCCATGCAGCTGAATCCGGAGGCCGTCATGAATAGAGATCTCACTACTTTCAAACCATCATTGCACGTGTTATTTGGATGCATTCTGTTTGCCGTTGTGTTTCAGCACAGCTCCCTTTCTCAAACCGTTCAGGAAAACCTGTACGTCACGAACGGAACGGTAAGGGCCGTGCTGGCGAACGGCAACACCATCTATATCGCCGGCGACTTCACTATCGTGGGGCCATATACCGGCAGTGGAGTGGCGCTCGATACGGCGAGCGGAGCGTATGACGCTGCATTCCCAAAGGTGAACGGGACTATACGTGCTGTCGTTCCTGATGGTGCGGGAGGATTCTATATCGGCGGGAATTTCACTTCTGTCGGTGGAGTTGTGCGGAATCGCGTTGCCCACATAAAATCAGATAAGACACTCGACGCGACCTGGAATCCCAATGCAAACGGTGTTGTTTACGCCCTCGCCGGCTCCGGGTCAACGTTATATGCAGGCGGAGAATTCACCGCTATCGGGGGACAAGCGAGGCTTAATATCGCAGCGCTTGATTCATCGACAGGAGCTGCGACAAGCTGGAATCCCAGTTCAAACTTCATGGTTTTTGCCCTTGCCCTTTCC
>DATDRF010000167.1:0-8624 GCA_035291905.1 Bacteroidota bacterium | reverse complement strand
CAGAATGTCAAGACGGTGGTACCGGGAAGTGAGACACCTTGCGTCGGAATTCACTGCCCGGTACCACCGTCTTGACATTCTGATCAACAACGCCGGTGCCTATTTTGGCAAACGTGAAATCAGTGTCGACGGTCTTGAGATGAGTTTTGCGCTCAACCACATGGCCTATTTTCTATTGACGAATTTGCTTGTCGATTCTCTGAAGAAAAGCACTGACGGAAGAGTAGTGGTTGTCTCTTCAGGAGCTCATGTCAACGGGACGATCGATTTTAACGATTTGCAGACGGTGAAGAACTACAGCGCTATGAAAGCCTACTCGCAGTCAAAGCTTGCGAATCTGCTCTTTACCTATGCTCTGGGCCGGCGTCTCAAAGGGACTCGCGTGACGGTGAACGCTCTTGATCCGGGATTCGTGGCAACGAATCTTGGCAGCAATAATAACTGGCTAAGGACCAGGCTGCGTAATCTTCTGAAACGGACAATGCTCCGTCCTGCAGAAGGCGCAAGGACAGTCGTCTATCTTGCGACTTCTCCGGAAGTGGATGGGGTCAGCGGGCAGTACTTTTACGAATGCAGGCCAATTCGGTCCTCCGACGGTTCGTATGACGAAACTATCGCCGAAAAACTGTGGACATTGAGCGAAGAACTTTCGCGTGGGATGCCGGCGGAAAGAACCCTGAACGACGGCAACAATATGATAATTCACACAACTCGATCCAAACACTCACTTCTCAACGAATCAATTCAATAGCTGAGAAGATAAATCGGATAGTTGCGATGTCCTTGATTATTCGCATCCTCAGGAAAGAAGATCCATTAGACCGTATCAATCTGTGGTCATTGAAGACCGACACAATGAGAGAGACTATCAATCACACGATCTTGAAGTACTGGTTTCCTGTGGTTCTTTGGGTGGGCTTCACAATTCTGATGTCGACAGGAACATTCTCTGAGGAGAATACCTCACGGATCATTGAGCCCGTTGTGAAATTCTTCGTGCCTGCGATCTCGACGCACGCGCTGGGAATCCTCACCGCGTTGATTCGGAAGCTTGCCCATCTTACAGAGTATTTCATCCTGAGTCTTCTGCTCTTTCGAGCCTTCAAGGGAGGATCTGCAGAGCGGCATGCCTGGCGTTGGGCACTCTCATCGATCCTCGTGGTCATTCTGCTTGCAGCAAGTGATGAATTTCATCAGGGATTCGAGGTATCGAGAACGGCATCGATGATTGACGTCGGCATTGACACGGTTGGGGGGATTCTTGGTCAATGTGCCAGAAGTGGATTTCACTATGTTCGGGTGCGCAAAGAATCGACATGAAAAGTTGCATGGAAATGTTGTCAATTGTGGCATTCAAAGGGACTCGGCCCAATATGCACCGGGATCCCGGCAGAAGACGAATTCTTTAGGTCACTATACTAATTAACTCACCAATCACAAAGGAGGTACTCAATGAACCATATCATACGTCTCCTCGCAATCGGCATTACGCTGAGCGCGCTCATAGTGGGATGTGCGAATGATCAACTCAATGAGGTTAGCGCACCACAGTATCCTTCCACAGGCAGCTCTTTGTCAAAAGAGTTGCCGAGTGGGGCAGTTATCAATGAGGCGAAGTTGCGGATTTATTGCATCTCGTCGAATGGAATGCCCATCGTCATCCACCCCTATACGCAGGCCTGGGATGAAAGCACTGTCACTTGGAGCGAAATGAACGCAGCCATCGACGTGTTGACGGCTCCAATCATCTTTGGGCCTTATACCCCGACCGGTGGAAGTTTTTTTGAAGTAGACGTAACGGATGAAGTAAAGAAGTGGATAAGTAGTCCTGAGAACTTTGGACTATTGTTTCGGCAAGAAGGAAATGACACGAATTATACGTACTTCGCGAGCAGTGAGTGGGTAACCGTGGCTCAACGGCCTGCCCTTGTTATCACGTACAATGATACCGTCACCACGACAGTACAAAGGGGAGAAAGTGGAGAAGTCTACGATGCTTATGGGCTGGTCTATTTTCCCGATACCAACTTCGGTAGTCTCCACTACTTCGGAACTGGCCGGACTCCAACCACCAAGATGTCCTTGATCAAGTTTGACATTTCCGTCAACGATGATGGCTGCACGAGGACAATCGGCTATTGGAAAACACATGCCGGAGACGGACCGCAGGCAGATGACGTCACACCGCTTCTTACTCCAAATGGGATTTGGCTGGGTGATCAGGGTGGAGCGAAGTCAATTCACATCACGACAGCTGCTCAGGCGATCGAGTATCTTTCGCAGACGCTGTATGGTGGCGCTTCCAACGGGATCACGAAGCTCTATGCACAATTACTGGGAGCAAAGCTGAATTTCATGAGCGGTGCGGGGATAGCTCCTCTCGAGTCGATACTTCCTGCCGTGGATGCCTTTCTCGCGCAATACGATGGCAACGATTGGGGCACGCTGACCAAACAACAAAAGAATCAGGTCTTGCAGTGGCAGAGAACCATCGACAACTACAATAATGGTCTCCTAGGGGTTGCTCACTGCTTCTAGGGACTGATGTCGTCGGGTAAGAACGCAGGCAGTTGGGTAGTGTCCTGATTTGATTTTCAACTTAGGACACTACCTGCTGTCGAAAAGAAGCGAAACATCAGATTGACTGCTCCTATCGCTGCAGTCATCTTGGCTTACATTAAACCGACGGAAACGCTCCCAGGTACGGGCGCATTCAGATAGTACGAGAGAGAACAAGATCAACCATCCGTGAAGACCAAACCCCTCAATTTGTAGCGGGTTCTGTCTTGGCTTTCATGAAACCTTCATCGTACACCTGGAGGAACGTGTTACGCAGGCGACCGCTTTACTTTTCCGCCGGCGGTCTTGGGAAGGGAAGAGACAAACTCGATAATGTGTGGAATCTTGTAGTCTTCGAGGTGAGTTTTGCAGAATGCTTTGATCTGCCGTTCACTCAACAATCTCCCCTTTTTCAGGACGATTTCAGCTTTGATCGCCTGGCCGAGGATTTCGTCCGGTACCCCAAGTACTCGCGCCTCAGCTACCTCGTCAAGCGAAAACAGAATCTGCTCTATTTCCAGGGGACTCACCTTCTGACCCCTGCTCTTGATGATATCATCCCTGCGGGCAACAAAATACAGATAGCCCTCTCCGTCAACCCGGAATAAGTCCCCCGTGTGGAGAGCCATGTGTCCGTCAGAGGATGGCCGCAAGACTCTTGAAGTGGTCTCCGCGTCGTTCCAGTATCCCCGCATGACATTGGGCCCTCTCACGATCAGTTCCCCTTCTCCCTCGCCTGCAATACGATTCCCCTCCTCATCTTCGAGCCACAACTCCACGTTCGGCATTCCCTTTCCAACTGATGTAGGTCTCCGTTCGGCCTCATCCGGCGGGAGGTACGTTGTCCGAAGGCATTCAGTCTGGCCGTGCATCAGAAACAACCTGGCCTGCCTGAATACGCTCTTCAGCCGTGGTACATAGCTTGGAGGGAGGGCTGCCGCCGCATTTGTCAGATAACGGACAGAAGAAAAATCCTCCTGTTCAAGTTCCTTAAGTTGAAGGAGGATCGAAAACAACGTAGGAACGCCCGCCAGGCCGGTGACTTTTTCCCTGAGAATTCTCTTGATAATATCATAGGGAAAGCCAAAACCCTTTTCCAGAACAAGTCGCCCGCCGGAATGAAACGTCACAAGGAGTTGAAGCAATCCATAGCCGAACGAAAGCTGCAGGACGCACAAAACGATATCGTTGTCGCTATGTTCGAGGTACTCTGAAACCGATCGAACAACGACGTCAATGTTCCGATGCGTCAGCGTGACACCCTTGGGATTTCCGGTTGAACCTGAAGTGTAGATAATCGCTGCCAGGTCGCTATCGCCGATTTGGGCAGTTCTCTTGGAAGGGGAAAATGACAGTGCATCCTGCAATGAGGGCCTCGAGTTGTCGCCCGAAAGGAGGAGCCGGGGTGGGGCATTGAGATTGACGAAGGCCTCGTCGATGGTGGGAAGCCTGGAGATGTTCGAGATGAGCATCTTGCATCCGCAATCAATCGTAATAAATCGGAGGTGTTCGGGTGGAGTGGTCGGGTTTACCAGAACCATGCAGGCACCGGCCTTCAGGGCGCCGAAAATCGAAACGACGGTCTCCTTTGAATTTTCGAGAAAAATGAGAACGCGATCTCCCCTCGTGATGCCGCATTCGGCAAGGTACGCCGCAAGGCAATCCGAGAACCTTCCAAGATCTTCATAGGTAGTCCGCTCCGTATCACAGACAAGCGCCACTTTTTCCGGGAAGCGCTCGCGGGAATGGTCAAGATATTCGTAAACCGGCATTATCGGGTTTCGTTTGACGAGAGTTTCTTGAAGAGGAAGGATCGAATTCGATCGACAGTGTCGAAGTTATCTCCCACGAGTTCTTCGTCTTCGAACGTTACGTTGAATCGCTTTTCGAGGAAAGTTATGACTTCAAGAATTCCCGTCGAATCAATCGTACCTGATCCGACCAACGACTCGTTGATTTCCACATGTCGTTCGTCGAAAAGAAAATTCGCGTCGATGAACCTGCTGACCTCTTCCCCTATTTCCTCCTTGTTCATTCCTCGATCCTCTGCTTACGCAGGTTGTGTGGTTACTCGATCGACAAAGGTCGTGAAGATCATTTCTCTGCCCGGTTGGGCCGGCGTTTCACTCACAAATTGTCTCCACAGAAGCATCGAGGAGAGTAGTCCCACAAAAGCCATATTGTCCGTATTGCTCAACGGAAAATCTTTCATTCCTGTACCGCGATTCGCGAGGCATTTGGAAATGAACTTGGAGACACGCTCGGCGTCAAAGAGTCCGCTTCGCTGAATCGATTCAGGAGAGAACAGATCGTCGAAATAGGGGGGGACAGAACGGCCAAGGAATGCCGCCGCATCCGGAGCCCTGACAGGCTGTTTCTTCCTGTTTCGGATGGCTTCAGGAACGATGTTTTGTGCCGCTCGCTTGAGGACGGATTTTTCATCAAGAAACGCCAAACGGTGAAACGCGGGAATCCCCGAACTGAATTCCATGACTTCTGAGTCAAGAAAAGGAAATCGACCCTCAACGGAATGGGCCATCAGCATCCGGTCCCCCTGGGATGAAAGGATATAGCCGGTGAGGAGTGTTCTGATTTCGAGGTACTGTGCCTGCGCGAGGGACTCCCATCGGTGAAATTCGGGGGGCAGTTCCTTCAGCACGTCAGGGGCCGGCTGTAGGCCCAGGGATGAAGTCATTTCTCTGGAAAAGAATTTCTTAAGGGCGGACGTCGTCGTCCATCGTGGCTCGTGGGAGAACCCCGGGGAACCGACGTTCCCCAACCCCTTTTTCCAGAACTCAAGAGAAAGGTTCTTTGTAAGTTGTGGCGATCGCTTGAGATAGGGATAGATACGATCAAAAAGGAGGGGACGAGTCTTGGAGCCCGGTTCGTGAGCCCAGAACTCACGGATCTTCGCTTCGCGGAAAATGTCGTAACCCGCAAGCATTTCGTCGGCCCCTTCCCCTGTGAGCACAGCTTTGATTCCGGAATCATGAACGGCCTTCGAGAGCAGAAACAGCGGGGCGGGGGCGGTCCGGAGAATCGGTCGTTCAGCGTGCCAGATTACGGCGGGGAAAGAGTCGGAAATGTCCGATCCGCTCACGACGATTTCTTCATGAGAGCTGTCGAGATGTGACACCATAAGCTTCTGATATTTCCCCTCATCGAACTCATCATCTTCAAAACGAATCGAGAAGGTGCGGAATTTTCCCCGGGCCGCTTCCAGGGCGAGGCAGGCCGTCAGGGAACTGTCCAGACCTCCCGAGAGATAACTTCCAACGGGAACGTCGGCCCGAACCATTCGAAGCCTTGTCGCGGTCCTCAACTTGTCAAGGAGGATCTCTGCGTTTTCCTTCAATGAAGACTTTGACGGGTGAGCATATGTCTGCGAAGGTTTGAACGCGGGCTGCCAATACTTGTGAGTTTCTACTTTTCCGTCGTTTGTGTACACACGGAATGTCCCGGCCGGAAGCTCCTCTATCCCGTCGAAGATCGTTACAGGGGCGATCGGAGCCCAGTAGGTGAAAACCTGATCCAGTCCCTGGGGGTTTATTTCCCTCCTGACCGACGGATCTGCAAAGAAGGCTTTGACCTCACTGGCGAACCGGATTTGACCCTCATGATGGAGAATATAGAGCGGCCGCACACCAACCCTGTCGCGCG
Source organism: Bacteroidota bacterium (assembly GCA_035291905.1). Taxonomy (GTDB): domain Bacteria; phylum Bacteroidota; class Ignavibacteria; order UBA10030; family UBA10030; genus JACPLA01. Next base: position 2,405 of record DATDRF010000167.1, on the reverse strand, counting down.
AGAGAATGAGCTTTTTTCTTCGGGTATCCCAAATCGCAAAGGCCCATTGGCCGTTGAACTTCGTAAGGCAATCAGTTCCCCATTCTTGAAACGCGCTCAGGATGACTTCCGTATCAGATTGAGTCCTGAAAACATATCCTTTGCTTTTGAGTTCGTCCCGAAGTTCGACATAGTTAAATATTTCACCGTTGAAGACGATCCAGAGTGAATGATCTTCGTTGGTCATTGGCTGTTGACCGCAAGCGACGTCGATAATAGACAATCTCGCATGAGCCATGCCTGCAGTCGTGTCGCGGTAGATGCCGAATTCATCGGGTCCGCGATGCCGGATTGCTCCAATCATCAGTTTGAGGGTGTCGAGTGAGGGGGGAGCATGCCCTGAAGTCTTGTTGACGATCCCTGCGATTCCGCACATGGACTTAGCTCTTTCCCCCTTCGTGAGAATCGAACAGGGCTTTCAGTCGCTGCTCGATTTCGGGTACTTCCCGGGCCAGAAGCGGTGGGACATGTAATGATTGTGTGGCCCGTCTCTTGGCTTCAATGTCGTTGAAAACACTCTGAACCTGCGCTTCAGTCAAGCCGACAAGTGGGGCAGCTTCCTTTGCAGGCATCGAATGGTTGAGCGCAAAGAGGCAAAGATCCATCTGTTGGTACGGCAGTGCAAAGTAGAACTCCTCCTGGGTCTGACTTAATCCGAAGGTGTCGGTCGTTGGAGGCCGCTCCCGGATTTCTTGAGGGATGGCGAGTTCCCCGGCCAGCATGTAGACCTGCGATTTGTAGAGGTGGGCGATTGGTTTGAAATCAGCGCTTCCATCTCCAAGTTTAACGAAGAAACCCTGGTCGAATTCCAGCCGGTTTGGGGTTCCGCAGACGGCATAATTGAGGCGATCGGCGTGGAAGTATTCAAGCGTTTTGCGCACACGCTGTTTGAAATTTGTGGCTGCGATCAGTTTGGTATAAGCGCTGGCGGTCATACGATAAGTCAATGATTCGCCTGCAGGAGTTTCGACGGTAAGGCGTGAAAGATTGAGCCGGTCGGAATCGAGGAGAGAAGGAAGCGTGATCTTGTGTTTCCATCCGGTCGCATACGCCGGGACCACTTCACGAATGGCGTCGAGCTGATGTTGATAGCATCCCATCGACTCCAGAATTTGAGTAATGTCGATCGAAGCGAAAGGAACTCCCAGGCTCTTTACCGCCATTGTTCCCAGCCGAATGGATTCAGGCGAAGAATCACGTTCCGGCAAGAGGAGGGCGAAAACATGGTCCGGGCCGAAGGCGCGGGCCGAAAGGGCTGCGCACACCGAACTGTCGATTCCACCCGATACAGCTACGACAGCTCCACGTTTTCGAAGTGTGGATCGAACCTGGCTGCGAATTGTCTCGCAGATTTCATCGATAACCCGCCCTGCATCTATTTCCAGAATATTCGATGTCATCACGTTGAAGGAATTGGCCTGGTTGTCATGCCGGAGAGGATCTTCTCCTGAATGTAAGCAGAAAACTCGCACCCTTCAAGACGCAACCTCTTCGTCCCAAGGACGTTTCTTCAATCTGTCAATCTTACAATTTGCAATTTTCAATGTTACCTCACCCCCACCTCATCCAACATGATCACTCCTTTCCGGGAGCGGTCGAAGATAAGGCGAAGCTCACGAATTTTCGCGGTATCAAAGCCTGGATCAAGGCGCTTGATGTCGGCGAAGGGAATCTCGTACGTTTGAAGCGCAGGCTCGCTGGCGGAGCCGTAGGATTTTTCTGCTAGCGGGTAACGGGTGAATTGTGCCTTCAGCGGCGGCATGAGCGGCATAACTTCGCTTAATACCATCTTCACAGTTCGTCCCGATCGGTCACTTAGTTCAATGGTGAAATCCAACGGAGTCTTCAAACTGTCTGCTTCCTTTTCCTTGTCCTTTTTCTCATCCTCATCTTCGTTCTCCTCATTCTCAATCTTATTCTCATTCTTTTCTTCCTTCTCCTCCTCATCGTCCGATTTGTCCAAACTGTCCGGCTTGTCCGGCTTTCGGTCGGTCTCTGCAAGGGCAAATGTCAACACCGATGGATTCCGAATCTCTCCCGGATTCGTGGGAAAAGTGACCGTGTACCGTGCGGGATTTTCTATTCGAGCCGTATCTTTTGCTTCCTTTTCCCCCTTGGTGGTGTCCGATTTGGCGGAATCGGAATACTCCCAGCCGAGGACAACCACCTGGTTTTGCCTCTCCGTTTCCCCTTTTCTGAACCCCTGATCCTCTTCTTTCCATGTCGCGAGATGCTCACCCGATAGCTTCCCTCCAGGGAGGGTTGTCGTGGTTACATCGATGTCTTCACTGAAATCCGCCACAAACGATGTTCGAGAGTCCTCAAACCGGTTCACGTAATAGGTCTTCGGAAGCCAGGATGAGGCG
>DATDRF010000166.1:0-9190 GCA_035291905.1 Bacteroidota bacterium | reverse complement strand
CATTTCTGATCTGGAGAAGATAGTCTCGCCGCTCATCGAGAAACTTCTTCACTTCGTCGTTCGCCTTGGGCCAGATTTCTTTTTTGAACCAATCGAATGTATCCAATGCGGGCATGTATGTTATCCTGAAAGTGAGTGGTGTCAACTTCGAGATTTTTGCCTACTGAATCAATCTCTGTGTCCTCCGTGCCTTCTCCGTGCCCTTTGTGGTTAACCACGGAGGACACAAAGGAGGCACAGAGGTCACAGGGAGATGTTTGTCCTTTTATTGGCACTCACTGACGTTTTCTCGCTACAGAGACCGAGATTGTGTGCGAAAAACGGCTGAATTGGGGCAAAATAGGCCCTGGCACGGCTCTTGACTCAGAATTGGCAGGGATTCACAGGATTTGGAGGTCAGCTATGAAACGCATATTGATCATACTCGGTTGCCTTGCAGTTCTGCCGATGCTTCAGTTCTCGGAAAAAGAACTTCGGGCGCACACTCAATCATTTGCGGTCGGTTTCCGCGTGGGCCACGCGGGCTTCTTCTATTCGTCTCTTCGCCCTTACGGCGAATGGATTGAAATGGAGCCCGGATTCTACGCGTGGCGGCCAATTCGCGTCAGGGCCGGCTGGAGACCGTATTTGCACGGCCGATGGGTGTGGACGGACTACGGATGGTACTGGACCTCCTATGAGCCGTTTGGCTGGGCAGTATTTCATTATGGCCGCTGGTACCTTGACGATTATTACGGTTGGATCTGGGTTCCCGACGACGTGTGGGGCCCTGCGTGGGTCGAGTGGAGATACGACAACGATTACATCGGATGGGCTCCGTTGCCTCCGTATGCCAGCTTCAGCATCTCCGTCGGAATCCGATTCACCACACGGTGGCATGCTCATCACGGATACTGGAGCTTCGTTCGGTACCGGCATTTTGGATCGACACGCATCAACAACTACGTTCTGGATGAGAGCTACTCGAGAAGACTGATTCGGACGACACGCAGCGCGGTCGGATACGAAGTTGACCGTGAACGCGTGGTGAATCGCGGGGTCGACCGCGAACTCATCGAGCGGAGAGGCAACCTCAGAATTCAAAGGACGGAAGTGGGCGAAACACGCGAGCGCCGTGAAGGGATCGTGCGAGATGGAGAGCGGGAGCGTATCGAAGTGTATCGCCCCTCCCGGTCCGACATGGAACAACGTGAGGAGAGAATTGAAGCGCGAAAGGCCGACCGCCGAACGAGTCTTGACGTCAACCGCATCGACCGTAACCGAAGCACGGAGTCGATTCAGCGAAGAGAGGGCACGGACCAATCCGATCAACGCAAGGGAACCGAGCAGGCTCTTCCTGACAGCCGCAGACGGAGCGGCGACATACGGCAGGATCAAACCCAGCAGCACGAGAAGATCGATCGGAGAGAACAGGTTCCATCGACTCAACGAAGGGTGGTTCCGGATACGCGGGAGTTCCGAAGCGTTCAACCGCAGCGGCCCCGCAACGAGAGTCCCCAGCGAAGAGAGTCCACGGTGAAACCGGCACCTCGGCGAGAGAGCGCACCCGCAGCCAGAACACCCCAAGGGAGCTCAAGGAAACGCAGGAAAGACTAAGACGATTTTCCTACCAACAACGGGCCATCGCGTGATGAACCTCTGGGTCATGCGATGGTCCCCGTCTTTGAGGCCCACCTTTCTACATTTTGCATTGGACATTGAGTATTGGATATTGTTGTCGCTATTTTCAAAAAACAATGTCGAATATCCAACTCTCAATTTTCAATGTCCAAGCCGAGCTTGTGTCGGCGTAAACGCCGACCTCCCGCTATTCTTCCAGCTTCAGCTTCTTCAACTTCGGCCTGATCACAAACGTGCAGTAGGGGGCGTTGGGATTGTCCTTGTAGTAATCCTGATGGTAGTTTTCCGCTTTGTAGAATTCCTTCAGTGGTTGGACCTCGGTGACAATGGGGTCTTCGAAATACCTTTGAGCTTCTTTCTTTGACCTTTCTGCAGCAAGTTTCTGTTTTTCTCCGTCATAGAAAACCACCGAACGGTACTGTGTCCCCACATCGGCACCCTGGCGGTTCATCGTTGTCGGGTCATGCGCCTTCCAGTAGACCTCAAGGATCTTTTGAAAACTGACGATAGAGGGATCAAAGGTGATTTGGGCAACTTCGGCGTGTCCGGTGTTTCCGCTGCAGACTTCCTCGTACGTTGGATTCGGCTTCGATCCGCCTGCATAGCCCGCAACGACGGATTGCACTCCGGGGATCCTTTCGAAGACGGCTTCAACACACCAGAAACAACCCGCACCCAGTGTGGCTTTTTCCTGGGCCATGGCACTTCCTTTCTGAGCAAGAGAAACGGATGAAGCAACGATAATAAAGAGAAAGAGTTTCATTTGGTTCTCATGCTCAAACTAAGCCTCCTTTTGAAAAGGGGGCAAGAGGGATTGTGGTGACCTCCAAGAAGACCCCCTGAAAGACTCTTCTGCCGTAAATCAAATCCCCCCTACGGGTCTTCGACCCGATAGGGTCGTAGACCTTGCGTCTCCCTTTACGAAAGGGGGAGAATGAAACCGGCCTTCGCGAACTCTACCTCCCCTTCTCTTTCCTGTATAGACTGGAGAGATGGGTCTGGGGGATGAGATCGCCTCCCCCGCCCGATTGGGGGGCTCTACAAATGCCCGCCTCGGTCAAGCTCTGGGCCAAGTCGGAATATCATTCCGACCTACAAGGCCCTTCTGGGTCAACCTCTGGGCCAAGTCGGAATATCATTCCGACCTACAAGGCCCTTCTGAGTCAACCTCTGGGCCAAGTCGGAATATCATTCCGACCTACAAGGCCCTTCTGACCTCCGTCCTGGTTCCGGGTTCTCCAAGAACAACGGGAGAATCCGGAAGGTTTCACTTGCCCGCGGATAATTCGGCCAGGAGCCGCTTCATATCGGCCGGAAGCTCGGAGTCGAACCTGATAATCTTGTTGGTCGATGGATGGACAAATCCGAGGGTCTTCGCGTGCAGAGCCTGACGATTGATAATCCCAAGAAAGCGCGCCGCTTGGCGGGATTTTTTTCCGGTTAGACCACCCCATGTTTCGGAGCGGCCGCCGTAGGTCGGATCCCCGAAGACCGGATGCCCGATGTGCGCCAGGTGGACCCTGATCTGATGCGTTCGTCCTGTTTTGAGCCTGAGCCGCACGAGCGAAAGATATCCGAAGGACTCAAGGACCTCGTACTCCGTTACGGCGTGTTTCCCCTCAGCGGTCACCGTAACTTTTTTCCGATCTCTCTTGCTCCTTCCCAGGCTTGCCTCGATGGTCCCCTTTTTCTTCTTCATGACTCCCCAGATGACCGCCCAGTATTCTCTGTCGATCGTTCGTTTCGAGAATTGCTTTGCCAGTACATGGTGTGCCTGGTCGGTCTTGGCCACCACCATCAAACCGCTGGTGTCCTTGTCAAGCCGATGGACGATCCCCGGACGCTGGGCCGAGTTAATTCCGGAAAGCGAGCGGGAATGATGAAGGAGAGCATTGACGAGGGTTCCGGAATAGTTGGCATACGCGGGGTGGGTGACCATTCCCGCGCGCTTGTTGACGATGAGGAGGGCCTCGTCTTCATACACGATATCGAGGGGGATATCTTCGGCAATTGCCTCAGATGGCGGAGGGTTCGGGAGAGTCACCTGGATGACTTCACCCGGCGAAATCAGATGGCTGGGCTTGACGGTCTTCCCGTCGACAAGAACGAGTCCATCATGGATTGCCTGCTGGACCTTATTGCGCGTGGCATTCTGCACCTGATGAGTGAGATACACATCGAGACGCACTCTGGACTGCTTGGCGGGAATGATGAGGCGGAGAGTTCCGGCCGGATTCGAATCCGGCGTCTCGTCAGGATTGCGCTTGGGAGGACTGGTTCGTACCGGCATCGATCTTGCCTGGTCCGTCGCTGATTCCGCCGGACTCACCCATGGCCGTTGGAGATCCAATCAGAGAGACGGCGGGCTCTTCCTCTCTTGAGAATTTCCGATGAAAGACCAGGAGAATGATAACACCCAGCGAAACGGCAGCGTCGGCGACGTTGAAAACCGGCCAACGTGTGATATGGAAACCAAGAAAATCTATGTTGAAGAAGTCGATGTCGACAAAGTCCACGACCTTCCCGTAGAACAGAGGTGCCTCGCCGAAGATTACGCCGTAGAAGACCCGATCGATCAGGTTGCCGATGGCGCCCCCAAGGATCATCGAAAGAGAAAGGCGGATGACAAACGGCTCATCTTTGATCCGGAACAAATAGACGAGGATGCCCACACTCGCAAAGAGGGAGAAGATGGTGAGAAAGAGTTTTCCCCCGAGGTCGATCCCGAAGGCCATCCCCGGATTTTCGATGAACGTCAACCGCACAAAATCGCCGAACACCGCCGTGCTGCTTCCAAGCGGAACGCCGGGGTGGTAGAAATCCAGAAACGAAATAGAGAAACCTTTGACAAGGAGTTTTGCTACCTGGTCAAAGACAACAATCGCCCCGGTGACGTAGAGAATGCGCATGGTTTGCAAACCGATCGCTCCGGCGAATCGACCGGTTACTTTCCTCTCTTCAGTTTGCACTCGACACACAATTGAGCATGGGGGACAGCTTCAAGGCGCTCTTTTTCTATCAGTCTTCCGCAATCATTGCAGAAACCGTAATCCCCTTTTTCAATCCTCTTGAGCGCATCGTCCAGATGATTCAGGAATTTTCCTTCCCTCGAAGCAAACAGGAATGTCTTCTCCCGTTCCATGGTGTCTGTCCCCTGTTCCATGTGCAGGGAATAGGCCGAATTCTCGGATGTGTACTCACCCGTGGTGGAATCCATCATATTGGATTTCAGCGTTTCAAGCTCCTCAAGTATCTCTTTCCTCTTCTCCATGATGATGGTGCGGAAATGCTCGAGATCTGCCTTGCTGTACCCTTTTCCCCGAACCGGCGCCTTTTCGGGCGCAGCCTTTGCCTTCACCGCAACCGGTTTCACTCTGCCCGCCGCCGGCCTCTTGGCCTTCGCGACAACCTTCTTCTGTTTTCTTACGACTTTTTTCGCCATTCGTTTCTCCTTAAACCCAAAAAAAACCGACCATCCATCAATATGCCAAAAAATTCCCGCAGAAACTACGAAATTAATTCGCTTTTTCCAAACCGAGTTCGGCAGATTCTCCGTTCACATCGTCCTGAACCAAATCAACTGAAACATGATCGGCTTTGGTCACAATACGGAACTCCACTGCCAGGGTTTCCTGCTTCACATATGAGGCTTGCTTTTCCAGCGCCCGCGCAAGCGTTTCGGAACAACGGACGTAGAGTCGGATTCGGTCTGTAACTTCGAGCCCGGAGTCTTTTCTGCGGTTCTGCACCCGGTTCACAAATTCTCTTGCGAATCCCTCATCGACAAGATCCTGATTCAATTCCGTGTCAAGCGCCACAGTGACGGGCCCCTCGGATTCAACGAGCCACCCCTTGACATCCTCATGGAGAATCTCCACATCGTCAGTCGCCACAACGAACTCGGACCCATCAAGCTTGAAAGTCAATGAACCGTCCGCAAGGAGCCGATTGACCTCAGAGCCCGTCATCGACCGTATCTTCGTTGCAACAACCTGTACGGTTTTCCCGAATTTCGGCCCAAGCGTCTTGAAGTTCGGTTTTGCCTTCCGCTTGACAATGCCGGAATCCTCGGTGACATACTCGATGGATTTGACATTGATTTCCTCGAGGATCACGTCCTGCACCTGAGAAATCAGATTTTTTTCCTTCTCGCCGGAAACGGGAATGATGATTTTCATCAACGGCTGCCGGACCTTCAAATTCGCTTTCATGCGCATGGCCCGCACAAGGCTTACAATCTTGATAGCGCGCTCCATACGCTCTTCCAGAGCCGGATCGGTCAATGATTTCTTCACTTCCGGGAACCGGGAAAGATGGATGGACTCCACATTTTCCAGTTCTGCAACATGGTTCAGACTACGAAAGATCTCGTCGGCCAGGAACGGAGCAAACGGCGCCGTCAGCTTGCAGACAACAACCAGGCATTCGTACAGGGTCTGGTAAGCGGCAGTCTTGTCCTTCCCCATCTCGCTCTTCCAGAACCGGCGTCGGTTCCGTCGAACGTACCAGTTCGAAAGCTGATCCATCGTGAACTCGCTCACAGCCCTGGCAGCCCGGGTGACGTCATATGCGTCCATAGACTCCTGATACCGGCTCACCAGGGAATTCATCTCAGAGAGTATCCACCGGTCGATTTCCGGGCGCTCTTTGACGTCAATGATGGGCTCCTTGAATTCGAACTTGTCGACGTTTGCATAGAGCGTAAAGAACGAGTACGTGTTGACCAGCGTACTGAAGAATCGGCGCTGAACATCCGCCACACCTTCTTCATCGAAGAGGGTCGAACGCCAAACAGGGCTGTTCGCAATGAGATACCACCGGGTCGCATCCGCTCCGTATTTGCGGATGAGCGTGAACGGATCGACCGTGTTCTTCTTGGACTTGGACATCTTCTGTCCCTGCTTGTCCAGGATATGCTCATTGACCAGCACATTCTTGTATGCCGGCTTGTCAAAGAGGAACGTCCCGATGGAATGGAGAGTGTAGAACCACCCTCTTGTCTGGTCTATTCCCTCCGAGATGTAATCGGCGGGATAGGACCGTTCGAAGACCTCCTTGTTTTCGAACGGATAGTGCCACTGGGCGAAGGGCATGGACCCGGAATCAAACCATACGTCAATAAGCTCAGGTGTCCGTTTCATGCTCCCTTTGCACGAGTCACAAACGAACGTTACATCGTCGACAAATGGTTTGTGGAGATCGAGCGGATCCGGAACATTCTTTCCCCGTTTCAGCTCCTCGATGCTTCCGACACAGCGCTGGTGCCCGCATTTTTCGCAAATCCAGATTGGAAGCGGCGTTCCCCAGAATCTGTCCCTCGAGAGCGCCCAGTCCTTGTTCTCCTCAAGCCAGTTGCCGAAACGCCTCTCACCCACCTCCCGGGGAATCCAGTTGATGGTCTTGTTCAACTCTATCATTCTCTGGGCGTAGTCGGTGGTCTTGATATACCAGGACTCCCTGGCATAATAAAGTAGGGGCGATGTACAGCGCCAGCAGTGCGGATAGCTGTGCAGGTACTGTTCTTTCTTGAAGAGAATTCCCCGCTGTCGCAGGTTCGTAATGATATCCGCGTCGGCGTCCTTCACGAACTTCCCGGCAAAGTCGGTGACTTCGGACCCAAACTCTCCCGATTTGTTGACGGGGTGAATCGTTGGAAGCCCAAACTTTCGTCCTGCCTGGTAATCGTCCTCGCCGTATGCCGGAGCCATATGGACAATACCCGAGCCGTCCTCCGTCGTCACGAAATCGGTCCCCACGACGTACCATCCCTTTTCCTTCACCGGGTGGTAGGAGAAGATCCTCTCGTATTCCTTCCCGACAAGTTCTTTCCCCTTGAATTTCGAAACCACATTGTACCCCTCACCCAACACGGAGAGTCTTGCTTCGGCAAGAATCAGATTCTCTCCCTTGAATTCCGCCTTGACATAGTCAACCTTTGGATGGACGGCCAGTGCAACGTTCGAGATGAGCGTCCATGGCGTTGTCGTCCAGACGAGGAAGAAGGTATTCTCCTCCCCTTTGACCTTCAGCTTGATATAGATCGACGGGTCTTTGACATCCTTGTATCCAAGCGACACTTCGTGGGAGGAAAGCGGGGTCTCGCATCGGGGACAGTACGGTTGGATCTTGTATCCCCGATAGATCATCTTCTTGTCGAAGTACTGTTTCAGCGCCCACCAGATCGATTCGATGTAGTTGTTTTCAAACGTAACATACGGATGAGCGAGGTCCACCCAGTAGCCCATCAACCTCGTCATCTCCTCCCATTCTGTTTTGTACTTCCAGACCGATTTTCTGCACTCTTCGTTGAACCGGGCGACTCCGTAACCGACAATCTCGTCCTTGTGCTTGATCCCCAGCATCTTTTCAACTTCGATCTCCACCGGGAGGCCGTGAGTATCCCAACCCGCTTTGCGCGGCACCTGAAATCCCTGCATGGTCTTGTAACGGCAGATCAGGTCCTTGAGCGTTCTTGCCATGACATGATGGATTCCGGGGCGGCCGTTGGCCGTGGGCGGCCCCTCGAAAAAGGTGAACTGAGGCTTTCCCGCTCGGAGAGAGACGCTCTTTTCAAAGATCCTGTTCTCCTCCCAAAACTTCAGGAGAACCTGTTCCATATCGTGATAGTTGATCTTATCGGTGAGTTGTTTGAACAAGGGAGAGTATTTGTGATTTATTGATTTGTGATTTATTGATTTGTGACGTTGGCTTGGGCGGCGGTCCTTCGGGATGCAGAAAAAATTCGCAAGAGTTCTTCCATTTCCTTGCTTAATTCCTCAACTTCTTCCGGCGTAGCTTTCCCGGTTTCGACAAGCATTTCTAACCAGAATAACGTCTCATCCGACTCTTCAACAACTATCGCAAGCTTGTTGATGAAGTCCTTCCGTGATCTTGAGCGACACACTGCTCTGTAGTTTGCCGCAATGGAAGTGGCAGATCGCAAGAGCTGTTTCCCCATGACATCAGTCGCCGTTCCACGCGGAAGTGATTCCACAAAACGAACCACTTTGGTAGCGACATCCTTTGTTCGTCGCTTCAACTCAGCTGCATCCATGATCCCCCCAAGAAATCAATAAATCAAAAATCGTTCAATCAAAAACCTTCTTGTCATTCTTCCTGAATAACCTGTCCGGCAACGACGAACGAGATTCCCTGATTCGATCTCGTCCCGCTCATGACGCACTCGATGATGGGAACGTTTATCGGTTTCCTTGATTTCCACCGTACAATGAAATTCGCGCCCATGCCTCCCTTTTCGCTTTCCCCGGGGATGTAGACGTGTTTCGTTTCCAACGGTTTCAGCGTCATCGGGGAATCGAAGTATTTTCTCAATAGTTTCCCCTCCGTATCAAAGAAGTCGGCGGAAACCACAACGAGGGAATCCTCCAGATCCGTATTTCGGATGATCAATGTCGCATCCAAATGGAACGGAACTCCCCTTGGTGCAGTGAGAATGTTCGAGTAAACCGAGACATACACCGTTTGACCCTTGGAAAGCTTGAAGTCCTGAAATGCAAATGAAACCGGAGTGAGGAATACGGCAGCAACCAAGGCCACGGATGTCATTCTC
>DATDRF010000165.1:0-11953 GCA_035291905.1 Bacteroidota bacterium | reverse complement strand
TGCCTGCCGAGCTTTCTTAATGCATCGGCGAGTGCGGAAGGGTTTTTTGTCAGCTCCACTGCGGAGGCATCGGCCACATATTCGCGTCGCCGTGAGATGCCAAGAGCAAGCAAACGCGCCGTGAGTGGAGCTGCGAATGTCGCCAATAGGGCGAGGAGAAACATGACAGGCCCGCCTTTTCCCCTGAGCCGCGGCAGCCGTGCCCTGGCCAGGAAGCCCGCCGCCGTCAAATCCACACGTGACCAATCTGAAATCATCATGGCAGATCCGTACAATCCAGTGATGATGCTCATTAACCGCGTATCCTGATTTTGGATATGTCCTATTTCATGGGCGACCACGGCCTGCAGCTCGCTCGGGGAGAGAAGTGCGAGCAATCCGCTGGTGACAACAATCATGCTCTCCTGCGGGTTCACTCCGAAAGAAAAAGCGTTCGGTTGGTTGTCTCTCATGATGAACGCCTGGGGCTGCATCAAATCGGCGGCAATACTGACATCGTCGACGATGGCCAGGAATCGTTTTTCTTCGTCGGTTGTCGGGGAGGGAAGCCTCAATCTGAACGTCTGGGCAAGGAGTTTGGTGCTTCGGAAAGAAAGGAGGAACGCGGAGAAGCAGCCCACAGATGAGACCAACAATGTCCCCCACGGAAATGTGCTTCCTACGAACACGTCTTGAAAGAGGGCCGACCTGGGTGCTCGGAGAAACTCGAGGTACACAATCGTAAAATAGCATACGAAAAAGAAGGTGAGGATCAGTATGAATGCCCATCGGATCTCCGACCTCCTGAGTGCCTCCTCGATATTGAGTTCGTTGTCAAAACGATACCACACCCGGGAGTGGGATGTCATCCAAAAGCTCCAGCCGAGGTAGATGGCGATGGAAAGCAAGACAGGGACAATGAAGAAGGGGACTACGGTGCGTACTTCGTGCAAGCGGCCTGTCCATGCATCAAACCAGAGCCCCAGGAGCACGAAAAAACCGAGAAACGCTCCGACGCCCAGGATGGTCATCCGCCTGTTATGAACTTGCTGTTCGTGAATATTGAAGCGATGTGCCATGCAGGTAGCAGGGGTTGCTGTATCCGGGATGGTGAAATCGATCGTGAGGCAATATAACGAAAAGCGCGAACCGCGACAAACAACCGGAAAATGGAAATTGGGAGATCCCGTATTCCATTTCTCCCTTTTGGCGCAATCAGATCTCGGGGGGGAGCTCTCAAAATAGTGGCATTGGGCGCAAGGCTGCATTATATTCTTCCTCAATGAACTCAATGAGCACAATATCACCGACCTCATTTCCGGCCCCTCTGTCAATTCGTCTTGCGCTGACAGCCTTTCTCTTTTGTGCTCCACTCTCTGCACAGGGTCAAAAGACCGTCACGATCTTTCACATCAACGATACGCACAGCTATCTCTTCCCGTGGGGCGAGAAACTCAACGACATCCCGCAGAACGGGGCGGCTTCCCGACTCATCCGCCGGTTGAATGACCTTAGGCAGACTGCGGTCAATCCCGTTCTTCTGCATGGCGGAGACAGTTTCACCGGAGGAATGGCTTTCAATCGATTCCTTGGAAGGGCCGAGTTCGCTCTCTTCGATTCGATGGGGGTCGATGCGATGGCTCTCGGCAACCACGACTTTGACATCCGTCCGTTCCGACTCGCGAACGCCATTCTCCAATCCAACGCGCAGTTTCCGTTCCTCTCCGCCAATATCCTGTTTAACAGTGACACGAGCGGACTCAGTCAGATCGTTAAACCATTTGTCGTGAAAACCGTGGGAAACGTGAGTGTTGGAATTTTCGGACTCACCACGCGGTCCACGGTGTCGTATGGGGAGAGTGAACCCATTACGTTTGAATCGACGGTCTCCGCCGCCGGCCGAATGGTCGATTCACTCAAGGGACTGGGCGTCGACCTGATCATTGCCCTGACTCATCTCGGCGTCTCCGAAGACAGGCAGATAGCCCGTCAGGTGAGTGGGATCGATGTGATCGTTGGGGGACACTCGCATACACCTCTCAACAGTCCGATCCTTGAGCAATCACCTTCGGGAGACTCGACGTTGATCCTTCAAGCAGGGTCATATTGGGAGTACCTTGGCAAGCTTGAGTTGACATTCGGAGGAGGCTCGAAAACATGGACGTACCAACTCGATCGAATTTCGTCTCCCATGCCCGACGATCCGGTCTTCGGACCGTACCTCGCTTCAATACAGGATTCCATCACCGCCGTGTACGGCTCTGTTTTCTCCGATACGGTGGCTACACTCATGGAGGATTTTCCCCCTGTCGACCCATCGAATGGTGACTTGGAAGATTTCTTGCTGAATCTTATCGTTGATTCCTACCGTTATTCCACAGGTTCTGATGCGGCCCTCGAAACGGGGGCGCTCCTTCGACAGAACCTTCATGCCGGAAAGATCACCACTTCCGATGTTCGGAATGTGCTTTCGTGGTCTTACGATCCTATCCAGGGACTCGGCAAGCGGCTCACCATCGTTCGCGTCACCGGCACGATGTTGAGATACATCCTGAATTCCACTCTTGCACTGCCCTCTGGCGTCTTCGGTGGAGGTGGGATCCCTACTGACCTCGCGTTCCAGGTGTCGGGGCTTCAATACTCGATTGATGGGTGGGGAGGAACTCGTCCCTCGATAAAGGATATTTGGGTCAAGGGTGTGCCTGTGTCCGAGGATGCGATCTACTCGCTGGCGCTCAATGAATTTGCCGCAGACCTTTCCCGGCAGGTTCCGTTTGTCGGGTTTCTCAGCAGAAAGGATACCACCTTCGGCCCGGACGCTGCAGTCACACAGTACTTGAGATCCATTTCATCTGTCACCCGAGGGTCCGTGACGATGGGCAGAATCTGGGATGCTCAGGCTGTACCACCGATGTCTTTCAGCTTGCAGGATGGACACGTGATCATTCAGTGGGCCTCACCGGCCATCCCGTCCCAGTTCAATCTTTACCGCCGCCAATCTGCCTCGCGGTTACCGCCCGCGAAGTTGAATTCCGTCCCGCTCACCCAAACCTCATATCTGGATCCGGCGCCCACGCGGGGGGAGTTGTATGAATACCAGATAGAGGAGCTGCGGACGAACGGAACACGGTATCTGCTTCCTCCACAAAAGTATCGTATCGGGGGGCTTCCAACAAGCGCCTATCTTCGTCAAAATTTCCCCAACCCTTTCAATTCGTCGACAACGATCATTTATGGCGTTCCTATCCGGGGTCATACAACTCTCCGGCTCTACAATGCGCTTGGACAACTTATCAGGACGCTGGTTGATGGACCAAGGGAGCAAGGGGAATTCGAAGTCTCCTGGGATGGGAAGGACCGGCTGGGACGTGATGCAGCGAGTGGAGTGTATTTTCTTGGATTTTCCACAGAAACATTTCAGACAGCGGGAAGAGTGCTCCTCACACGGTGAAGTTCTTCGGAAACATTCTCCGCTGAGTGGCTCGCATCCGTTTCGGTAGTGTATCAGTTTGATTGAAAGTTTCAACGCAAAGGCGCAGAGGTCGCAGAGAAAACGCAGAGGATTTCCGGATTCTGTTGTTCTCTGCGAATCTCTGCGTCCTTTGCGACTCTGCGTTATAGTCTAAAAAGGGGAAACTGATACACTACCTCCGTTTCATTCCGTTTGACCCCCAGCCTATTCTTTGTTATACTTCATACGGTTGCCGATTTCTGATTTCCGATTTTCAATCTTCAATCGACAATCGGCGATCGACAATTCTTTCACCCTCACGTAACTCTCAACTGTCCCTCATCGGGATGTCGAACATGGTGCATATTCATGTTCATATCACCATACCAATCTGACAAGCATTCTTTTCGCGACGGAGCGATCGTATGACCAAAGATGAAATCAAGCAACGAGTGGAAAAAGTCACGGCACGGGTTCTGAAAGTGGATCCGAAGGAGATCAAACCCGGATCGAACTTTGCCTTCGACCTCGGCGCAGATTCCATGCAGAGCGTGGAGCTGATTGCCGGGTTCGAAGAGGAGTTCAATATCGAAATGGAAGAGGATAAGGCACGAGAGGTCCAGACGGTGGGCGAGGCGGTTGAATTCATATCAGGGTACGTAAAGTGATCCGACGATCGGACCAACTATGGATCAGACCGCGCCCAAATCTGTACGGGACCTGGAATACGTGTTCTATCCCAGGTCTGTTGCGGTTCTCGGGGCGAACCGCGTCGTTGGTACCGTGCCCCATGACATCTTTGCCAATATCCTGAAGGATAAGTTCCAGGGAGTCGTCTTTCCCGTCAGTCCAAAGGAACGATCGATCGCAGGTGTCAAGGCCTATAAGTACGTCGTCGACATTCCCGATCCCGTCGACCTCGCTATTCTGGTTTTCCCCAGCACCGTGTGCCACCTGGCCATGGAACAGTGCGGCGAAAAGGGAGTCAAGGCCGCCATTATCATCTCGGCAGGGTTCAGGGAGATCGGACCGGTAGGGCTCAAGAGAGAGGAACAGATCCGCGAGATAGCCCGGAAGCACGGAATCTCGTTCATCGGCCCGAACTGCCTCGGTGTTATTAATACGGATCCTCTTTCTCATCTGAATGCATCGTTCGCCCGTCAGATGCCTGCCGAAGGATCGATCGGCTTCCTCTCGCAGAGCGGAGCCCTCTGCACGGCTGTGCTCGATTACGCCCAGGCGAAGCAGATCGGATTCTCAAAGTTCGTCAGCTTCGGCAACAAGGCGAACATCAGCGACATCGACCTGATGATGTACCTGAAAGACGACCCGAAAACGAAGGTCATTCTTGTCTACCTCGAAGAAATCACCGACGGACCCGCGTTCATGCAGGCCGCCAGGAGCATCATTCGGGAAACCGGAAAGCCGATCCTCGTTCTGAAGTCGGGACGGACGCAGGAAGGAGCCGCGGCCGCAGCCTCACATACCGGATCGCTGGCAGGGAGCGACGACGTGTGCGATGCGGCGCTCCGCCAATCGGGCGTTATTCGCTGCTCGACGATCGAAGAGATGTTCAATATCGCCATAGCGCTCGCTTATCAACCGCTCCCGAAAGGGAAGCGGGTAGCCATTATCACCAATGCAGGCGGTCCGGGGGTTCTGACGACAGATGCGGTGATCAAAGAAAAACTCGAGATGGCGAAGTTCTCCGACGAAACGCGGGACATCTTCAAAAAGACGCTCCCCGCCACTGCCAATATCAAGAATCCCGTTGACGTGATAGGAGACGCCAGAGCCGACCGCTATAAAGTGGCCCTCTCTTCGGCACTGGGGGATGACAATGTCGACGGTGCGCTCGTCATTCTGACGCCGCAGTCGATGACCGACATCGATACGATTGCAGAAGAAATCAGTACCGTCGCGCGGCAGTTCGAGAAACCAACTTACACGTCGTTCATGGGAGAGTCGGAAGTCGCATCGGGGATCCAGATCCTTCAGCGGAGGCAGATTCCTCATTATATTCTTCCCGAATCGATGTGCAAAGCATTTGCCGGGTCCTATTTCTTCCGCCGCCAGATGGAGCGTCCGGAGGAATCGGTTCCCGAGTTCGCAGACATAAGGAAAGATCAGGCAGCTGCGGTCATCGGGAAGGCGGTCAAGGAGGGGAGAAACTATCTTCCGGAGGCCGAGGCCGTACCTGTTCTCGCTGCTTACGGGCTGCCCATTCTGCGGTCGGGAATCGCTGCGAGCCGCGAGGAAGCTGTCCGGTTGGCTGCCAAGATCGGTTTTCCCGTTGTGATGAAGGTGATCTCGGGCGACATCATCCATAAATTCGATGTGAAGGGCGTGGTACTGAATGTGAGCAGCGAGACAGATGCAGGGGCCGCCTGGGACAGCATTCACGCGAATGTGCATAAAGCGAGGCCCGAAGCAAAGATCAGCGGAATTTACGTTCAAAAGATGGTCCCCGGAGGACTTGAGGTGATTCTGGGCCTGAAGAGGGATCCTTCGTTCGGCCCGGTCATCATGTTCGGACTGGGAGGTATTTTCGTCGAGATCTTCAGAGATGTCAGCTTCCGGGTCGCTCCGGTACCTCCGTCGGAGGTGCGGGAGATGATCCGTGACATCAAAGCCCACGGAATGCTGACCGGGGCACGCGGAAGAAAACCGCGCGATATTGCCGGTATTGAGCAGTGTATCCACCGGCTTTCTCAACTTGCCGTGGATCAGCCTGAGATCAGCGAACTCGATATCAATCCCTTAATCGTACAGGATGAAGGAGGCGGCTGCTTTGTTGCCGACGCCCGCATCCTGCTCTCAACCGCCAAGGAGAATTAACCAATGCGCATGATTATTCACCCGAACTATGAGGCGATGAGCAAATGGACCGCCTACACCATTGCCAGCAAGATCCGCGCCTTCAACCCGACTCACTCGAAACCTTTTGTGCTCGGACTACCGACCGGATCGTCTCCCATCGGAACGTATCAACAGCTTGTGAGCCTGCATCAGAGCGGCAAGGTGTCCTTTAAGAACGTGGTGACGTTTAACATGGATGAGTATATCGGGCTCCCGGAGGACCACACCGAGAGCTATCATTACTTCATGTGGAACAATCTATTCAGTCACGTCGATATTCCTCCCGAGAACGTGAATATCCTAAACGGAAATGCAAAGGATCTGCAGGAAGAATGCGACGATTTTGAATCCAAGATCAAAAAGGTCGGAGGCATCCACCTCTTTCTCGGAGGGATCGGGCCCGACGGGCACATTGCGTTCAATGAGCCGGGATCCTCCTTATCCTCGCGTACGAGGATCAAGACACTCACTTACGACACCCGGATTGCCAACTCGAGATTCTTTGGCGGCGATATCAACAAAGTTCCGCGTACGGCGCTGACCGTCGGTGTTGCGACCGTCATGGGTGCCGAAGAGGTTGTCATCCTCGTCGGCGGGCACCCGAAAGCCAGGGCCCTTCAGAAAGCCGTGGAAGAAGGGGTGAATCACATGTGGACCGTCTCGATGCTCCAGCTCCACCGGCATGGGATGATCGTCTGTGACGAGGACTCCACCGGAGAACTGAAGGTGGACACGGTGAAGTACTTCAAAGACATCGAGCGGGAAAACACCAAGTTACCTGAGCTCTGACGGAGACCCTCATGCAGTTTCGGAAATTAACCAAGGTTGAAAGCGATCAGCTGAAATCCCAGGGATGTACTGCGGATGACTGGTCAAAGGTGAGCATTCATCCGGATTGTGATTGTTCCCGCATCGTCAGGACACGCTTTCTCGGGCCTGTGACAGTCGGATCGAATTCGGGATCAGTGCGCATTGACGGTTCGGAGTTTCCCTGCGGCCTGTACGATGTGGTTCTTGCGAATTGCTCTTTGGGCAACGGAGTCCGTATTGCGGCAGTCGGCACGCTCGTGTCGAACTACGCCATTGGCGATAGTGTGGTGATACAAAATGTTGCGTGTCTGACGGCGGAGTCCGGCGCCTCGTTCGGGAACGGGAAGGAGCTGGATGTGGTCAATGAGGGGGGAGGTCGCGGGACGAAGATTCTTGACGACCTCACGTCGCAAACGGCCTACCTTCAGGCGATGCTGCGTCACGACGCAAAACTCACGGGACGCCTATCATCACTGATCGATGAACATCTTGCTGCGAAGAAACGGGAAAGGGGGACTGTCGGCGAGCGAGCGTCAATACTTCATTGTGGGACCATCCGGAATGTCTGCGTAGGCCCATTTGCCAGGGTGCAGGGTGTTCAGTCGCTGGAAGACGGCACGGTTCTGAGCTGCAAGGAACATCCGACTGAGGTAGGGGCGGGAGTCTCGGCACACCATTTCATACTATCGGAAGGTGCGCGGGTTGACGGAGGCGCAATGCTTGATAAGGCATTCGTCGGGCAGGGAGTGAAGCTGGGGAAGCAGTTCTCGGCGGAGAATTCGGTCTTTTTCGCCAACGCCGAGGGATTCCATGGGGAGGCTGTCTCGGTATTTGGGGGGCCGTACACCGTAACGCACCACAAATCGACGCTTCTGATCGCCGGGATCTTCTCGTTCTACAATGCAGGGAGCGGCACGAACCAGAGCAATCATATGTACAAGCTCGGGCCGGTCCATCAGGGTGTCTTTGAACGGGGATGCAAGACCGGGTCGTTCTCGTACGTTCTGATGGAAAGCCACATCGGCGCGTTCAGCGTGGTGATCGGCAAGCATTTTTCCAACATCCAGACTCCGAACCTCCCGTTCTCGTACATCAATGAGGAGGCAGGTACCTCGAAGCTCCTCCCCGGAATGAATCTCCTCTCGGTCGGCACCGTCAGGGACGGCGAGAAATGGCCGAAACGCGACAATCGCAAGGCACCGAACAAACGGGACCTGATCACCTTCGACGTCTTTTCTCCTTATACGCTTGAGAAGATGCGTTGCGGAAGAGATGAGTTGCTGAGAATAAGCGAATCGGTTTCAAAGGAGAAAGAAGTGGTTGCGTACGGAGGGCTCAATATCAGCCGACTGCTTCTCCGGAAGGGGGCGAAATACTACACAATGGCGATCGGCAGAACCCTGAACGAGAAGATCTGCAACCGACTCGCCGACGGCCTCAAACAGGGATTGCCGTGGGACAAGGCAACTGCAGCGCTCAAATCGCGCAAGAGTCTCGCTTCTCCCCTGGAATGGACCGACCTGGCGGGTCTCCTGACACCCCGCGAGCGGGTCAGATCCCTGATCGATCGGGTGAAGTCGGGTGCAATTCGAACCTATGATGCCCTCCTGGCCGAACTGAGGTCGATGCATGAGAGTTACGGTGACGATGAGTGGGAGTACCTTTGCGCCGTCTGGAGTCCCGAGTACGGTTATGCTCCTCCCCAGATCACGCCGAAGCAGGCGCTGGATGCCGTTGCCCTGTGGAAACAACATGCGGGTTCGCTTCTCTCGTCGGTGATCGAGGATGCGAAGCGGGAATTCGGTCCGGGCTCCCGGATTGGCTATGGCCTTGACGGGACAGACGAGGAAAAGAACGGTGACTTTACTGCCGTTCGGGGGACGATCGAGTCGAACAGCGTTGTGAAGAAACTGCAGGGAGATCTTGCGTCTATAGAACAGCGGTCAGCAGAGATGACGACGTTGTTCGAAGGAGCTTCCAAAACCGCAAAGTCTTAGAGGATTGTCGATTGCCGATTTGCGATTGAAGATTGAAACAACTCAAGGATCCATAATCGACCATCGAAAATCGGAAATCGCAAATCGAAAATCTCAAATCGGAAACATCCACATTGACCGCATCACCCAATGAGGAGCATGCCATGAGAACCTACGAGTTGAAAGATGTATCGCAGCCGCAGTTATTCGAGGATACATTTCCTTATTCTCTTCCCCCTCTGATCAAATTTGAAGGAAAGATCCATGAACTGATCGACGGGAAGATCGTGGAGTTCGATCCGCAGGAGGTCAAGACCCGCGATATCCATATTACGGACACGACCTTCCGGGACGGCCAGCAGGCCCGCCCTCCGTACAGTAAAGATCAGATGGTGAAATTGTATGAGATGTTATCCCGTCTCGGCGGCCCGAAGGGAGTGATACGGCAATCCGAGTTCTTCCTCTACACAAAGAACGATCGCGAGACGATCGACGCCTGCCGTGCGCTGAATCTCCGCTATCCCGAGGTCACCGGCTGGATCAGGGCGAACAAGGGCGATTTCCGGCTTGTGAAGGAGATGGGATTGAAGGAGACCGGGATGCTCACCTCTTCGTCCGATTATCATATCTTTCACAAGCAGAATCAGACCCGCAAGCAGGCGATGGAGCAGTACCTCGATGTCGTCAACGCCGCATTCGAAGCCGGTGTGCGCCCGCGCTGCCATCTCGAAGATGTCACCCGTGCGGACCTGCCGGGATTCGTGTTTCCCTTTGTCCAGCAATTGGAGCGCCTCTCGGAACAGGTTCCGGATTCGATGAAAGTGAAGATTCGTCTCTGCGACACGATGGGTTTCGGCGTCGCGTATCCGAATGCAGCGGAACCGAGGTCCATACCGAAACTGATCTGGCGGCTGCGCCACGAGCTGGGTATTCCACCTGAACGGCTTGAGTGGCACGGACACAACGATTTCCACAAGGTCCATATCAATGGTGCAAGTTCCTGGATCTACGGCCTCAATGCGCTGAACGGAACGTTGTTCGGTTTCGGCGAACGCACAGGCAATCCCCCCATCGAAGGGGCAATTATCGAGTATGTGGCTCTCAAGGGCGGGCTCAACGGCGTCAATCTTCAGGTGATGACGGAAATGGCAGCATACTATGAAAAAGAGGTTGGGACACATCTTCCGACAAACTACCCGTTCGTTGGACGTGATTTCAATACTACGCGTGCGGGTATTCATGCGGGAGGATTGAGGCGGTTCGAACAGATCTACAACATCTTTGATACCACGTCGTTGTTGAATCGGCCACCGAGGGTCGCCATTACCGACAAGTCCGGCACTGACGGAGTGGCGCTGTGGGTCAACGAATTCCTCGGACTCAAGGCTGAGCAGCGGTTAAGTGCGACGAAGGTCGTGAAGATACAGCGCTGGGTGATGGACCAGTATGAGAAGGAGGGGAGAATGTCCACCATAACAGATGAGGAACTTGAAGAGCAGGTGAAGCTGAATTTGCCGGAGTACTACCAGAGGCACAGGAAAAACTGAGAAGATGGCCGGGGATCAAACGTTGGGCGTTACGCCGGGTCAAAAAAAATCCCCCGTGGCGGTGTAGCCTGCGGGGGATTGCTCTTGTTAGCCGTTCTATTACCTATCCGCGAGATAGCTCTTCGCCTTTTCAAGTTCGGGACGAGAGGTATCTGCCTTTTCACAAAGTGCGATGAGTTTCCTGTAATAGGAATCAGCCTTCTGTTTCTCGCCTGCCATCTCCGCCGCCCGTGCTGCACCGTAAATTCCGTTGAAGCGGTTCACTGAAGAGGCCAGGGAAGCCTCGAACTCTGCCAGTGCCTGCTTCGGCTGTCCGAGCTCAAGGAGGAGGTCGCCCAGGAGCTCGCGCATCGGCACAATGGATCCGGGGGTCACGGGGTGCTTATCCGTTGCGTCTTCCTGATCGGCAGCGGAGCGCATCAAGTTCAAAGCCTCCTCGTTCTTCTTTTCCGCCCAACTTGTCCACCCCTCCGCAGCCGTACGGAGTATTTCCACCTGACTTGCCCAGTAGGCGTCCTTCTTTTCCAGTGACTTTTCTTTGAGGGTTGTAAGTTTGTCAACTCCTTTCCTGGCAAGGCCGGCATCTCCGCTTCGCGCCGCTCCAATTGTCTGGGCAAAGCAGGTCACCGCCTCGACCCACGGATAACGATCCCATGGAAATATCTCAGGTTGAAGCTTCAATGCGGTTGCCTCGCCCCACCGGCGGCGCTCCAATGCAAAGCGGGCAGGGATTGCCGCCATAGCGTATGCAGCGGCAAGGGTAGGCTTATCCCACTTTTGAATTCCATAAATCCGATCGACGACTTCCCTTGCCTTGATGTCCTGACCGGTCTGGAGATAACCGTAGACGATGTAATCCAGCGCATGCAGTGCGTCAAATGCCGTTGCGTTGGGATCACTTTGCCTGAGATTGTCCTGCGCAGTGTTTGCGGAAGCAATATTGGCCTTGACGTTATCGTCCCAGAGTCCCAGTCTCACGAATATATGTGACGGCATATGGAGGGCGTGAGGAGCAGCTGGTGCGATCTTCGCGTACTTTCTTGCTGCGTCCAGCCCCAGGCTGGCAAGTTGCGGCGAATCATAACTGTGGATAATGTAGTGAGCCACTCCCGGGTGATCGGGTTGCCCCTCGAAAACTTTGAGGAGAATCTCACCGGCCTTCTTATTGTTGGCAAGTGTCTTGTCGGATTTGAGCGAAGTGGCATCCAGAGCCAGGGCATACAGGATTGCAGCCTCCCGGTCGTCGGGATAGGCCTTCGTGATTCTTTCCACAGCTTTTTCGTATGCCAGGAGTCGCGATCGGTGATCCGTTTTGTCGGCATCGCTGAAGA
>DATDRF010000164.1:0-44453 GCA_035291905.1 Bacteroidota bacterium | reverse complement strand
CCAGATCGATATTCCGGTCTACTCGGACCGGTCTGCATCGGCGGTGAAAATAGCCGAAGATGCACTCGAGTATGCCCGGAAGAATATCCGGGACACGGTCATCGTTGACACGGCCGGCCGCATGCACGTGGATGAGGAGATGATGGCGGAGGTAGAGACGATCAAAGAGAGGATCAACCCTCACGAGGTGCTCTTTGTCGTTGACTCCATGACAGGGCAGGACGCCGTCAACACGGCAAAAGCTTTTCACGACAGGTTGAACATCAGCGGGGTCGTGCTCACGAAACTGGACGGCGACGCCCGGGGTGGCGCGGCTCTCTCGATTCGCTCCGTGGTTCAACGCCCCATCAAGTTTATCGGGATCGGGGAGAAGCTCGACGCTCTTGAGCCGTTTCATCCCGACCGGATCGCATCACGCATTCTGGGAATGGGAGATATCGTGACGCTCGTGGAGAAGGCCCAGGAGCGGATCGACACGGAAAAAGCGGCCAAGCTTGAAGAGAAGCTCAGGAAGTCGCAGTTCACACTCGAGGATTTCCTGGACCAGCTTCGTCAAATGAAATCCATGGGTCCCCTCGAACAGGTTGTCGGGATGATTCCCGGGATGAACCGGCTTCCGGCCGGAGCGCAGATTGACGAGAAAGCGCTTGTTCGCATCGAGGCGATCATTCAATCCATGACGGGAGAGGAGAGGACGAAGCCGCAGATCATCAACGGAAGCCGCCGAAAACGCATAGCTGCCGGAAGCGGGACAAACGTGCAGGAGGTCAACCGGCTGTTGAAGCAGTTCGATGAAATGCAGAAGATGATGAAGAAGTTGACGAAAGGGAATTTCAGAAGGACGATGCGCGGGATGGGATATCCGACAAATTGAAGCTGGAATTGAGGAGTTAGAATCCGGAATTTAGAATTCTTACAGTAAAGTATTCACATTTTCAACAAAGGAGTACCACTTGGTTAAGCTACGTTTACGCAGAGTCGGGAAGAAGAAGCACCCGATCTACAAGGTCGTTGCGGCAGACATGCGATCGCCCAGAGACGGACGATACATCGAAGCAGTCGGGAGCTACGATCCGAATATCAATCCCATGAAACTGAACTTCAAGGATGACCGCATCCTGCATTGGTTGCGCAAAGGCGCGCAGCCCACAGACACGGTGCGGACTCTGTTTCGTCGTTCGGGCCTCTGGCTTCGCTGGTCCCTGATGAAACGGGGTGACGATGAGACCAAGGCTCAGGGTATCACAGAACGGTGGCAAATGGCGCAGGCTGACCGATCGAAGCGGGAGACGGAACGAAAAGCGCGACGTGCAGAGAGGAAGAAAGCTGCGCAGGCCAAAGCCCCGGAGGCGGCAAAACCGGCGCCGGCGCCCGAGGCCCCGGCAGCTTCGTAAAGCGATTTATCCCCAGAGGTGAGTTTCCATCCCACCCGGGAGAGGAGGCCACGCCTGGAGGACCATACTAATTCCGGCCCCCTCAGGACGGGACCTCCGATGCAGGACAGGAGGTGGAGCCATGAAGGAATTCATGGAGTTCATTGCGAGACATCTCGTGGATCACCCGGATGCAGTGACCATCGACGTGGAGGAAAAGGAAGAAAAACTCGTCTTTAAGCTGAAGGTGATCGAAAGTGACGTGGGGAAAATCATCGGAAAGAATGGACGCACCGCATCGGCTCTCCGGACATTGCTCCGGGCGGTTGCAGCGAAAGAGGGGAAGAGGGCCGTCCTTGACATTGTCGGTTAACGATCGCTTCGATTCATGATTGCGATCGGGCAAATTACCAAAAGCATCGGCATCAAGGGAGAACTGAAGGTCCGCCCATTGACGGATCGGATGCAAAGGTTCGAGAAACTTGAGAAGGTATGGCTGGGCCCGGATGACAAAGGGGGAAAAGAGTACGCCGTCGAGGCGATCCGGCTCGGGAGAGACCATATAGTCCTCAAACTTGGGGGGGTCAACACACGATCCGCCGCCGATACGCTGAAAACAAACTATGTTTTGGTTCCTGATGATCAGGCCGAACGGGGAACGGGCGATTCGTTCTTTATCCACGATCTCATCGGGATGAACGCGGTGACGGAAGCGGGAGCGGAGATCGGGACAATCAAAGATGTGGTGCGGCTGCCGGCCGGAGACACGTGGGTGATCAGGAACGGGGAAAAAGAGATACTCATACCCGGAGTAAAAGAGTTTATTCGAAGTGTGGATGTCGGCAGACGGAAGGTCGTCATTCACGTGATTGAAGGGTTGGTTGATTGATGCGAATCGATATTGTCACAGGTTTGCCGAAACTTCTCGAGAGCCCGTTTCAGGAAAGCATTCTCCGCCGGGCGCAGGAAAAAGGGAAGGTCACCGTTGTTGTGCATGACCTGCGCGATTTCACTCACGACAAGCATCGTACGATCGATGATACTCCGTACGGCGGCGGGGCGGGAATGGTGCTTAAACCCGAACCGATCTTTGAGTGTGTCGACACTCTCCGTCGTGATCGGACGTATGACGAAATTGTGCTCATGACGCCGGATGGACCGAGGCTCGACCAGAAAACGGCGAACACCCTCTCTCTCAGGGAGAATCTTCTGGTCATCTGCGGTCACTACAAGGGCGTCGATGAGCGTGTGAGGGAAGGGCTGGTGACCCGGGAAATATCGATCGGGGATTATGTTTTAACGGGCGGTGAGCTTGCCGCGGCCGTCCTCGTCGACGCAGTTGTCAGGCTCATTCCCGGTGTCCTGAATGACAGCGAATCTGCGCTGAGCGACTCGTTTCAGGACGGACTTCTCGGATATCCCGAGTACACAAAGCCCGCGGAATTCAGAGGAATGAAAGTGCCCGAGGCCCTTCTTTCGGGAGATCACCAGAAGATACAGGAATGGCGCGACGAACAGCGCCGGAAGCGCACGGAGACGCGCCGCGTCGACATGATGACACCGCAAGACAAAGAATTTCATTCATAGTGGAGAATTGTCCATGGACAAGGTCAAGTTGGTTGAGGCGACACAATTAAGAAAAGACATTCCGGAGTTCAAGCCCGGCGATACGGTCAACGTACACGTACGCGTGGTGGAGGGAGACAAGGAACGCATTCAGCAGTTCCAGGGCGTGGTCATAAGTCGCCGCGGCGCGGGGATCAACATGACGTTTACGGTCCGCAAGATCTCCGACGGCGTCGGCGTTGAGAGGATCTTTCCTCTCCATTCCCCCCGTATCGCGAAGATCGAGAGAATGAAGGAAGGCCGCGTTCGCCGCGCAAAGCTTTATTATCTTCGTGAGCTTGCTGCGAAAGCTGTTACGCAAAAGACCACTGCATGAAAGAAAGACTGCGGCTGGGCGTTACCGAGGCTCTTTTTCTCAAGCCCTTGCTTGAAGGCCTGGACGCCCCGGAGTCGCAGTTTGGTCTTTCTGCTGATTTTTCCGGATCCCTCGCTGTTGCCTTCAGTGACCGCCCCGAAAACCTTCGGGGCGCTTTTTTATCCCCTATCGACTATGCCCGCCACGGCGGCGACTATGAGATTGTGCCCGGGATTTCTGTCTCATCCTCGCAGCCGACGGGAACCATCCAGCTGTTCGTCAAGGAAGGGATAAAGGACATCTCCCGCCTTGCGGTTGACGTTCGAGTGACGTCGGAAATCATCCTGGCAAAGATCCTCCTGCTCGAAAAATTCACCAACCTCTCGGAACATGCCCGGGCTATCCAATTTCTCCCGATGATGCCGAATCTTGAGTCGATGCTGAAGAAAGCAGACGCCGCGCTTGTTACGAATCTTACCCCGCCTCCCGCCGGACAAGGGGATGTCTTCTGGCTCGACCTGGTTGAAGAGTGGAACGACCTCACGGGCCTTCCCTATGTCCACGGGTTCTGGGTTGTGCGCGGAGGAGGGTGGAACGATTCGGAATCAAAGGAGCTGCTTGCTGCGAAAGAACGCGGCGTGAAGAATCTTCCCTCCATCGCCCGGCGCGGTGCGTCTGTCTTGTCACTTCCTGAAGAGAGATGCCTCTCTTATCTTTCTTCCTTCTCCTATAATCTTGGGGAGGAGCAAGAGGCCGGCCTGTCGGAATTCCTTCGTTTTTCGTACTTCCACGGAGCACTTGGCGACATCCCCGATTTGAACTTCTATTCAGGCGAGGAATCTTGATAGAGTTACCACGAAGAGGCACGAAGAAAACACGAAAGAGACACGAAGGTGAAAGCTGTTTCTTCTTGAACTTCGTGTGACCTTCGTGTTTCTTCGTGTAATGTTTTTGCTTCGCATCCCGGCACATTCATCATCAGCTTGAAATTCCCCTTTTTTTCAGTAGATTTGTAGAAGTTTCGATGATAAAGACACTCTATATCAAGAACTACGCTATTATCGAAGAGATTCAGGCCGACCTCGAATCGGGTCTGAACATCATCACCGGTGAGACAGGAGCGGGGAAGTCGATCGTTATCGATGCCCTGGGGATGCTTCTGGGCGAAAGGGCGAGTGTGGAGACCGTCCGCAAGGGAGCCGAAAAGGCGATTGTGGAGGGTGTATTCCACGTTGCCGATAACAAGAAACTCCTCGCGTTGCTCAAGGAAAACGACGTCGACACTCAGGATGACATGATCGTCCGGAGGGAGGTGTCGGTGAAGGGTCAAAGCAGGTGCTTCATCAATGACTCGCCGGTAACGCTCAATCTCCTGAAGGAAGCGGGAGACCTTCTCGTCGATCTCCATGGCCAGCATGAACACCAGTCTCTTTTGCGCCCCCAGACCCACATTGACCTTTTGGATGATTTCGGCGGGCTTGAGGGACTGTTGGACGAGTACAGGCAATCCTATCGCAGGCTGCAGTCGCTCTTTCAGGAACGTGACGAGCTTCAAGAGCAGGAGAATCGCCTGAAGGAAAAACGTGACCTCTACGAATTCCAGATCAAGGAAATTGATGCAGTAAGCCCTCAGCCGGCTGAGGAAGATACCCTTGAAACCGAGTTGAGGATTCTCGAAAACGCCGAGAAGCTTCATGAAGCAACGACGCGTCTGCACCAGATGTTGTACGAAGGGGAACAGGCAGTCTACGATCAGCTGGTCCTTGCGCGGAATCAACTGGAAGACCTTGCTGCGATCGACAAAAGCTTCGAAGAGGCAAAGAACGAATGCGCTTCTGCCGCTGCCATCATCAGTGAAGTGACAAAATTCGTCCAAAGCTACAATGCGAGAATCGAATTCAACCCGGAGCGGTTGGAGCAGATCAGGCTTCGCCTCGGGCAATTGTCGCTTCTCAAGAAGAAATACGGCGGATCGGTTGAGACCATCATTGAGCATCGGAAAACGGTTGAACGGGAGTTTCAGCTTGCCGAGAATTTTGAGGGAGAATTGAGAAAGCTGAACGAGAGGATAGAATCGGAAAGAGGCGTCTGTTCTTCTGCGGCGCAGAGGCTCTCGGCAAAGAGACGCGATCTGGTGCCGAAGATAAACAAAGCAGTCATAGCGGAACTGGTGCGCCTCGGAATCAGCAATGCCTCGTTTGACGTGCGTGTTGAGACGAGCATTATCCCGGCAACTGCCTCTCAAAACGGCGTTGCACGTGCCTTCGTCAAGTTGGGGAAGGAGTTTTACGAGGCGACGCCGCGCGGCATCGATGCTGTTGAATTCTTCCTGTCGACAAACCTCGGGGAGGACCTGAAGCCCCTGGCAAAAGTCGCTTCCGGCGGAGAGGTCTCCCGCGTCATGCTCGCACTCAAAACGGTGTTGGCAAAGTCCGAGCGGTTGCCGATGCTTGTCTTTGACGAAATAGACGTGGGTGTCAGCGGAAGAGTTGCCCAGTCGGTGGGGAAGAGCATGAAAGCCCTTTCAAGGTTTCATCAGGTGGTAGCCATCACCCATCTGCCCCAAATTGCAGGGCAGGCCGACGTCCATTTTGTGATCGAAAAATCGGAACAGGGAAAGAGAACTTCGACGCGGCTCCGAAAGTTGGACGTCGAAAAACGGGTCGAAGAGATTGCCAAGTTGATGAGCGGCAGGGAAATAACGGAGGCGGGGCTGGCGGGGGCGAGGGAATTGATGGGATTGTGAAGAAGTCAAAAGTGAAAAGTCAAAAGTCAAAAGCAAAAGACAAGAAAACCAAAACGCCGGAATCAATAAATCGACGTTCGAAAATCTGAAATCGAAAATTCTTCATGTCTCTCTCCATCTATAATTCACTCACGAGAAAAAAAGAGGTCTTCACCCCTCTCCACAAGGGCTCCGTCGGTATGTACGTCTGCGGGCCGACGGTCTACAGTGATTCCCATGTGGGGCACGCGAAGAGCTATGTCTCGTTCGACATCATCGTCCGTTACCTCCGGCACCTTGGGTACAAGGTTCTGTACGTACAGAACATCACCGACGTCGGACACCTCCTCGATTCGGGGGAGGACCGGATGCTGAAGCAATCGAAAATCCAACACGTCCATCCGATGCAGATTGCCGAAACGATTACGCGGAGTTATTTTGAAGATATGGATGCGCTCAGCGTCGTTCGTCCGGATATTTCGCCGCGGGCAACGGGACATATCGTCGAGCAGATCGAACTCGTGAGACAACTTCTCGAAAAAGGATTTGCCTACGAAGTGAACGGTTCTGTCTATTTCGATGTTCGGAAATTCAAAGAGTACGGAAAGTTATCTGGTCGCACGGTTGAAGAGGCGGTCGAAGGCACACGCGTAGGCATACGGGATGAAAAGAGAAATCCTGAGGACTTTGCGCTTTGGAAAAAGGCAGAACCGGAGCACATCATGCGGTGGCCCAGCCCATGGAGCGAAGGGTTCCCTGGCTGGCACGTTGAATGCTCGGCAATGTCCATGAAGTATCTGGGCGAGACGTTTGATATCCACGGAGGCGGGCTCGACAACCAGTTTCCGCATCATGAGGCAGAGGTGGCGCAAAGCGAATCGGCGACCGGCAAGCCGTTTGTGAAGTACTGGATCCACAACAACCTTGTGACGGTGAATGGGAAGAAGATGTCGAAGTCGTTGGGGAATTTTGTCACACTCAAGGATCTGTTTAAGAAGTTTGACCCGATGGCAGTGAGGTTCTTCATTCTCCAAAGCCACTATCGGAGTACGCTCGATTTCAGCGACGAGGCGATGCAAGGGGCGGAGGCGGGATTGGAGAAGCTGCTGAATTTTGTTAGAGAGGTACGAGAGCGGGTTGATAAAGAGCAATCGGAAGGCGCGGGCAACGTCAAAGCGGATTTCTCTCCCTACGAAAAGGAGATGCAGGAGGCGATGGACGATGACTTCAACGCTCCAAAGGTGATTGCCGCTCTTTTTCGGCTGGCAACAGACGTGAACTCCCGGTATTTCAATGGCGCGCCGCTCTCGCTTGGATCCCTCAAGGATATGGAACGGATCCTTGACGCGTACGGAACGGGCATTCTCGGCGTGGTTCCCAAACGAGGAGAGCTCGTCGGCGCTGCGGACCATTTGTCGTTCTCTGGTATCGTGGAACTCGTCATCGGCCTTCGGGCGGAGGCACGCAAACAGAAGCAATGGGCTTTGTCAGACATGATCAGAGACGGTCTCAAAGAGCTTGGGATCGTCATTGAAGATAAGAAAGACGGAACCTCGTGGCGGAAATCGTGAATCATGGCCGGATCAACCAAAATAATTGAAAATGGATTTCTGATCGCTTGCGATCACCACGGTACGATCGGGTCGTTCTCCCTCCTGGTCAAGGACGACCGGATTGCCGAGCTCGGCACGCGTGCGGACGGGTTTAAAGCCCGTTTTCCAAACGCGGAGATCGTCGATGCCTCCGACAAGATTCTCTTTCCGGGATTCATCGATGCGCATTATCATGGTGAATCCTTCGTCCTGCGCAACTGGACCACGGGCGTCCCGATGGCGCGGTGGCAGAAAGAACCGGTCGTGCGCACGATTCTGAATTACGTGTACCGCGAAGCATCGAAGGATGAACTCATTGTCCTCTTTCGGGCGGCATATTTCGCGGCCCTCAAATCGGGGATCACGTTCATTTCCGAATTCGGTTTCGATAACCTCGACACGCCGTTCGTGGCGGCACGTGAGGCCCTGAAGAGATCTGATCTCAAAGGATTTGTCGGTGCGCATAACGGAGAGCAGATCGAACAGGCGAAAATGCAATCCACACCTTCCGTGCGGAACGCCCTGGTTCTTCCCGCTGAGGATGACCTAACGACCTACAATCTGCAAACCACGCTTCGCAACGCAAGCGAGCTTCATTGGCCCATCATCTCTCATATTGGCGAAACCAGAAAGGGTCAGGAGACGCTAAAACGAAATTTCAGCCGCTCGCCGGCGCGAATCCTCGACGAGTACCGGCTCTTCATGCTGCCTCTCCACCTTGTTCATTGTCTCTCCCTTGAGGTCGGGGACCAGGCTTCGCTGGCAAAAGCAAGGGTGCCGCTTATCCTGAATGCCGCGTCGATTCTTTCCAAGGGCTCAGAGTTGCCCCCGCTGGATGTCCTGATGGGAGCGGGTATGACGCTGGCGCTCTGCTCCGATTGGGGAGTCCCCGATCCGTTTGAAAACATGCGCGCCCTTCAGCATCTTGTTCGTATGAAAGGGTTGGAAGCTCTCGACCCTCGGATGGTCTTGGCGGCGCATACGCTCGACGCAGCCCGTGCGCTCGGCGTACAGGATGAAACGGGTTCCATTGAACCGGGAAAGAAGGCCGATATCACGTTCCTCGATGTCTCGGACCTGCGGCTGCAGTTTCCGTTGTTGCGCGGCAACCAGTCGACCGTGTTGTCGAACCTGCTCGCCCAGGCGACAAGTCAGATGGTCTCTGACGTCATGATCAACGGCGAGTTCTTCCTTCGGAAGCGTCAAGTGATGACGTACGCGGAAGAGGATCTGAAGAAGGAATACAGGGAAATTCTGGAGAAATTTGCGGTTCGGACGGGGGTCCACCTTGCACCTCCCATGCTGCCCGTTCCCGTTGAGCCTCACCAGGAAACGCCGATTTTGCCCCTTTTACGCACCCAGCCTGCTGTTCCTCAAAGTGCGGATCTGATGAATGAACCCTTGGACGAAGGATTTCGTATTGTTGGAGCAAATGATGCTCCCCCGGAAAAGCCGGAACCAGAGGAAAAGGACCGCGAACTGCCGAGTACCGTGCGTCGTGTATTCGGAGATGACGATATTTAATACACTTACTGCCTGGAGAAAAACCTTGAGACTGTTCATCGTAATGGCAATCGTTCTTTTGACCGTTGGAACTTCGTTGCAGGCCCAGACACGCGGCTCAGCCGGTGATATGGGGACTCTTGAGCCCACATACCTGATTGACAAGCCCACGGCCGGGATGTTGAGGAGGGCCGATTACAATGTGAGCGCGAATTTCTTTCAACGAGGGGGTGTGCTCGCTGCCGTGAATGTCGGGCTGTTTGACCGATTCAGCTTCGGCATCTCCTATGGCGGAACCGGCATCATCGGGCCGGACAAGATTGAAATGAATCCTCTCCCCGGTGTGCGCGCCAAGCTTCGCATCATCAACGAGACGGCGATGACGCCTGCGGTGGCGATCGGGTTCGACTCGCAGGGGAAGGAGCCATATCTCGACGCCGACAGCCTGAAGCGCTACACGATCAAATCGCCCGGATTCTTTGCCGTCGCCAGCAAAAACTACGCGCTCCTGGGCAACCTGAGTCTCCATGGTGGCATCAACTACTCCCTGGAGAATAAAGACGGCGATAAAGACCTGACCCTCTACGTCGGAGCCGAAAAATCGCTCGGCGATATTCTTTCCGTTCTTGCAGAGTACGATTTTGCCGTCAACGACAACACTGAACGGATCGGCCTCGGCCGCGGGTATTTCAATCTGGGATTCAGGCTCTCTGCGGGTGAAGGATTGATGATCGGGTTTGATCTGAAGAACGTTACGCAGAACCAGAAGAACGTCAAGATCGCCAACAGGGTTCTGCAGATCGAATACGTGGGAAGTTTCTAGCTGACAAACGGCACCTCGATGTAAAGAACCCCTGATCGGCAGTCATCGGTCAGGGGTTTTGAATGTACACCATCATTGCTCGTCCCTGAACATTGTGACAGCCTGTTTGCCCTTCTCATCGTCTTTCTCGATATTGAGCAATCACTGAATGGAAACGCGAGCATTGTTGTTTCGGAAGCTTATCGTACCCCTCTTTATGATTCCCCCGCTCCTGGCGGCCCAGGGCATTGACATTCGGGGCGTGGTGACCGACACCACCACGAATGAAAAGCTCCCGTTTGCCAACGTCGTTCTCGTCGGCACCAACAAGGGTGCAGCTACCAATCTGAACGGTTTCTACCTCATCCCGAACGTTCTTCCCGGGGAGTACGATCTTTCCATCAGTTCGGTCGGCTTTCAGAAGAAGGTCCAGCGTGTTTTCGTCGGTATCAGGGGCCCGATCATCGTCAATGTTGCCCTTACGCCTGTTGCCGTCGAGATGACTGAAGTGCTGGTGGAGAGCGGTGTGAAACGGGAGCTGAAGGAGATCAACACGAGCATTCACATTCTCGATTCGAAAGATATTGCCGCCGTCCCCGTGGCAGTGCAGGAGGACGTGTTTCGTTCGATTCAGATTCTTCCCGGGATTGTCTCTACAAGTGACGTGAATTCCCATTTCTACGTTCGCGGCGGAGGCGGCGACCAGAACCTCATTCTCCTCGACGGTATGAAGATCTATAACCCCTTTCATGCGTTCG
Organism: Bacteroidota bacterium; assembly: GCA_035291905.1. GTDB lineage: Bacteria > Bacteroidota > Ignavibacteria > UBA10030 > UBA10030 > JACPLA01. Next base: position 33,779 of record DATDRF010000164.1, on the reverse strand, counting down.
GGGTCTTCAGCATCTTTGATTCCGACATCATCAAAACCACGGAGGTCTTCACGGGTGCTTTTCCCCCCGGCTACGGGGGCCGGCTCTCGTCGGTTGTGAACATGTCAACGCGAGACGGGAGGTCCCGAACCGTCGGCGGGAAGGCGGGAGTGAATTTCCTATCGGCAAAGCTTCAGGTTGAAGGGCCCATCATGGAGAAGACGCAATGGCTCGTCAACGCCAGAAAGTTGATGTTCAGGAAGACCCTGACGAAGTTCTTCAATCGAGATACGCCCGTCGATTTCTACGACGGCTTCATCAAGGTCACTAATCAGTCGGATGAGGACTCCCGGATCGGGCTTCAGGCATTTTTCAGCGGCGACAATTTGGAGAGCAGCAATCCCGCCGATCCGAGCTACTCATGGCGGACCACTGCCCTTGGGGTGGTGGCCTCCGGACTGATCGAAGAGCGCCTGTTGGTCCACCTTGTTGCCTACCAGAACTTCTTTGAGGGAAAACGAATTCCAAGAGCTCCGTCGAACGTGACTCCATCTTCGACGCGTGTCAAAGAAACAGGGGTCAAGACCGAAGCAACGTACTACATGGACAACCAGGACCTGTTCTTCTTCGGTTTTGAATCCAGCTTCCCTTCATTCGAATACAAACTGACAAACACGTATGGGGTCGATAAGCGTTTGGCTGATGCGCTGGCCGAAATGTGGATCTGGGCACGGTATCAGACCAATGTGGGATTCTGGAAGGTTGACGGGGGGCTGCATATGGATGTGGGGTCCATGTTCGTGCGGGATTTCGACTTCTCCATGATCCAGCCGAGGTTGAACACGAGTTTGGTTCTTATAAGTGATTGGAAGATCAAGTTCTCCTATGGGCGGTTCACCCAGAACCTCATTACCGTTAACAACGAAGACGATGTTATCTCCATCTTTGATGCCTGGATTCCTGTTCCGGGCAAACTCAAAGTGGAAAAGGCTGATCACTATGTCATGGGGGTCGATGGGAATCTTCTCCCCACACTCTCCACGAGTCTCCAGGGATACTACAAGCATTTCGGATCCATTGTAACCTACAATCGGGACAAGACCGATGCTCTTGATCCGGACTACATCAACAGCACGGGAGATGCGTACGGCGCCGAACTGCTTGTGCGGTACGGTGTTCCGCTTGTTGATGTCTATACGGCCTACACCCTCGGTTGGACCACAATAAATGCCAACGGCTTTGAATATCCGCCGAGATACGATCGCCGCCACACGCTCCATCTTATGACCGTCTTTCATCCCATGAAGTTTCTGGATCTGACGCTGCGCTGGGAATTCGGATCAGGATTTCCTTTTACACAGACGATGGGATACTACGACCGTCTCGTGCTGGACAATGTGTTCGACGGAGAGTACGTCAGCGAAACGGGCGAACCGTACACCCGGCTTGGGGACAAGAATGCAGCGAGACTTCCTATCTATCACAAGCTGGATTTCAGCGTTGTTTATCGGTTCAATTTCGAGGGATTACGCGGGACGCTGGGTGGACACATCGTCAACGTCTACGACCACAAGAACCTCTTCTATTTTGACCGGTCGACGGGGCGAAGAATCAACATGCTCTCCTTCTTCCCGTCTGTGACCCTGAGCCTTGAGTATTAAGGTGACAATTTTGTCTCGATATCGAATGCCGGCCTTTGCGATATCTGTTCTCATTCTGGGGTGTGAGGAGCCGTTTAATCCAAATGCCCCATTCAGAGAGGAGCTCGTGATCTACTCGATTCTCTCCGATATTTCCGACGTTCAATATCTCCGGGCTTACAGGACGTATGACGCCCCATCCTTCGATCCGTTTGAGCATCTCACGGACAATGGGATCTCCGGTGCGACTGTTACCGCTACCCTAGAGCAGAGTCAAGTACAGTTCCGTGACACACTTATCACGAGAAAGGACACAAGTCGATACCAAACCCCGATTGTGGCGTACGTCGCAGATCCCTTCAGCATTCAAAGGGGTAAGACCTACACGCTTGATATTCTCACCTCCGACGGGAGATTCGCCTCTACCTCCGTCACAGTTCCCGGACAGGCGTCGATCAATGTGACAAATCCGTCAAGCGTCCAGCAACCTTCGCCGTCCATTGAGAAGTTCATTGTGGTACGTGCCTTTGTACCTGCGACCGCGGAGGGGTTTCTTATTCGGTTCTTTGTGAACTATGAAGCCTTCATAAACGGATCATGGACCCCCCGGAGGGGAGAAATCCCTTACCTTGTTATGTTGAGAGGAGAAGAACAAACCGAGGTTTTCCTTTACCCAATCCTCAGCCGGGTGCCGGATCCGATTGGCGGCCTGTCGACCATTGTGTTCCTTTTCAGCACGGATGCTTATCAGACGATGGTGGGAAGACTCCGGGCCCAAGCGGGCGGTCCCGTACAATTCAATTCGGCAGTCTTTCTCCTTACGTCTGTCGAGCAAAATCTCTACAGGTATTACAATATTGTGAATGGTTTTCAAGACCCTCATTCGATTCGACTTGACGAGCCTGATTTCACCAATTTCTCGAATGCCGCGGGTGTGTTCGGTGCTTTCGTGCAAGACTCTGTGTCCATATCGTTACCGATCGGGTTTTGATGGCCGACCCAAGACAATACTACACGCTTTTCGTCATCGTGGTTTCCCTTATTCTCGGGTGCGAGGAGCCGTTTACACCGAAAGGGGAATTTCGGGAAGAGCCTGTCGTCTATGTCATACTCAGCAACCTCTCCGATACGCACTATGCGCGGATTTACAGGACGTACAACCCCCCGGCATTCGATCCGTTTGAGCAGAAAACAGACAATCCCATCGTCGGTGCATTAGTAACATTGTCGGAACCCACGATCGGGCAAGCGGTTTTCCGCGACACCGTGATTGCACGCGCGGATTCAAGCCGGTACACAACTCCGATAGAGGCGTACGTCTGTTCGCCGCTTCAACTCCGCCGGGGAAAAAGGTACACGCTCCAGGTTCAGCCTCCCGGCGGGCCGACCCTGACGGAAGACGCACTCGTCCCTGAATTAGGGTATATCTCGATCTACAAAAACCAGCCGGCGGTCACGGGTCAGTCTGTTATCGAGCCTTCCATTGGGATTCGTGTCACCGTGCCGACAACGACCAGAGGATACCTGGTCAGGTTTCACGTCACGTTCGAAGCGCTCCAAAACGCCGTGTGGGTCCCACACGAGATTGAAATTCCTTATTTCGTCAATAATCCCGGTCTTCCCGAAGAGAGATATGAGTACTACGGCGTAACCAGATCGATCGAAACTGAAGGCACGTTTGGGACGGTCGTGACACACGTCGCAGATTTCGACATTCTCAGCTACGGACTCGTGATTTCGCGCCTCTACAAGCAATACGGAGGGACAGGGTCGGTTCGATTCAAGCAGGCCGTTTTCACGCTTACGCAGGTCGAGAAACAGTTGTACAACTACTACAATATCAGCAGGGGGTTCAGGGATCCGAATTCGATTCGCGTCGATGAGCCGGACTATACCAATATCACCGGGGGCGGCGGAGTCTTTGGGGCGTTTTCGGTCGACTCGATTGTGGTGAACCTTCCTGCCACTATTTAGCTCTTAGTGTGGGTGTTTCAATCGATATACACATTTCTTGAGGTGTCGACAATCCCGAACACTCCTTGTCTTCGGTCAAGCCGAAATTCCCCTAAAACAACCAGATTTCGGCAGATTTCGTGGTCAATTACGGCATTGAAATTGTTATCAAGAGAGTGTCATAAACCATCAAGGTGCAATCATGAAATCACTTCTTCTTACCGCTCTTGCCCTCGGAATCATGACATTCCTGCTCCCGGGCTGCTACACCCAGCTGATCCCGGCAACCGGTGATGATCAATACGAGAGCCAGACTTACTATGAAGGGCAGGATGAGCAACAGGATACGACGGCAGTGGTCGAAGAGGATGATGATTCTCTTGTCGAAAGGCCGCGATATGCCATCGGATTCAACTATTACTACCCATGGCGAACATCCTTCTATTTTGGATACTATGATCCGTGGCTCAGCAGTCCATTTTATTATGACCCGTGGTACTACGATTCGTGGTATTACTACCCATGGCATTTTCCCTACTATTCGTACTATCGGCCAAACCACTATTACAATGGGTACTATGGTCACTACTACGGAGACTACGCAGGCTACTACTCGTACTATCAGCCCTATATCGTGAATGACAGGACTTATGCCCGTCGGGAATCTGGGTATCGTCGGACCGGCGCCACAAGGAGCGGAACGGAGCGTGCCGGAGCATACGGGAGTGGAGCCTCGTCACTGCCGAGTGGCAGCCGGTACGGTACGTCGCGGAACTCAGGCGCTGCGAGAGACGCGAGTGCAACTCGCAATCGGTCGACGGAACGGACAACAAGGCAGGATCCCGGCTCAACCACCGGGCGGACGAGGAGTTCCTCGACAGGACGTGAGGCAACAAGCTCAGGTAGCCGAACTTCGTCAACGCGTCGCGGGTCGGGTTCCTCTTCCGGCACAACGCGTAGCAGCGGTTCGTCACGTGGAAGAGATTCGGGCTATTCCGCCCCATCCTCTCCGCCCCCGTCGCGATCGTACTCCCCGCCTTCTTCTTCCTCGTCGGGAAGAAGCAGCTCAGGGAGCAGTTCGGGCAGTAGCTCGGGCGGATCGAGCAGAAGCAGTGGATCTTCCAGAGGACATCGCTAATCAATCATCGAGATGAAGGTGTGAAGACCATGAAACGGAATCCGATTTATCCGGCAATAGTGACGGTTCTTCTTATTGCATCCCTTGTTTCGACAGCATCGGCCCAGTATGCCGAGGATGTGTTGCGGTTCTCCCAGCTTGGCCTCGCCTCGGGGGCACGCTCGCTCGGAATGGGAAACGCAGCGGTGGGAGTCGCCGAAGATTATTCGGCGCTTTTCTGGAATCCGGCAGGGTTGGCCCAGCTTCGAAATTACGAATTCTCGGCAGGGCTTTCGTTCCTTGACTATTCCAACAGCGCCAGATTCCTTGGAACGAAGACAGGCGCTTCGAACAGCATTCTGAATCTGAACAACCTCGGCATTGTCTATCCGGTTCCGACGTCACGGGGAGGCCTGACCTTTGCATTTGGGTTCAACAGGGTTTCCAACTATTCCACACAGACGGAATTCTCGGGCTTCAATGCTTCGAGTTCAATCGTTCCCTCGCTCATCCCCGATGTAGATCTGATGAGCCTTTCTGCTTCAGCCAGAAATGATTATCTGGACAACAACATTCCTTATCAGCTCTACCTGGCCGACACACTGAATGGCCAATTCGTCACCTCGATCATTGACAGTGTTCAGCAAAGCGCCACGATCACAGAAGGGGGAGGAATCAACCACTGGTCTTTCGGCGGCGCCATTGATGTTGCACGTGATCTTTCCCTCGGCGTTACGGTAAGTCTCGTTACCGGAGCATACACCTATGACAGGGAATACCGGGAGGATGATACGAGAAATGTCTATCAGAAGGCCCCCGGTGACACCTACGGACTCTTCGACCAGTTCTCCTACATCAGCACGATCAACAGCGACCTGACGGGTTTCAACGCGCTCTTCGGATTGATGTACCGAAAGCAGGGCAAGTTCAGAATCGGATTCACCGTCAGGACACCGACTTACTACACGATCAAAGAGACATACCGCGACGAAGGGCGAAGCCGTTTTGATCCGAATCTTAACGGTGTGGTCGATGAATACGATATTGCCTTCGACGGTCGCACCGAATACGCCATTGTGACGCCGTCCGTCCTTTCCGCGGGCGGGTCATATCAGATTGGTGATCTCCTTGTTCTGTCGGCCGACGCGGAGTACACTGACTGGCGACAAATGAAATTCGACACTCCGAATTCCGATCTTGAATCAGAGAATCGCCTGATTCAGAAGGTCTACCGATCGACGATCAATCTGCGCGGCGGGGCCGAAGTAACATTGTGGGACCTCGGCGTGAAGCTGCGGGGCGGTTTCACCATGAAGCCCTCTCCGTACGAGAATGATCCATCGACGTATGACCAGCGGTACTTCACCGCAGGAGTCGGGTTCGAGCTTGACAGGAATGTTTGGTTGAATGCCGGCTATGGCTTCGGCTACTGGAAGACCTTCAGGGACAACTATTACTACGGCGGCGCACAGTCGCGGACCGATGAGAGCGTCAAGACAAACAACATGATCCTGAGTCTCTCGTTTCAGTTTTAGTGGTTGAATACCCCTTCAAGTTTCTTTACATTGAGTCCGTTTTGAGCACATCAGAACGGACTCAATGTTTATGCGCTCCCGCGTAAGAATTCTCCTCGGTCTCGGCCTCACGCTTGTCGTTGTTTTCGCGGCAATCCTCGTGATCGGGTATTTCCTCGCAACAAAGTCCTTTCCACAGACTTCCGGAACCCTTGTGCTTGATGGCCTCAAGGAGCAAGTTTCCATCCATCGTGATTCCTTCGGAATGCCGCATGTTTTCGCATCAAACGACCATGATGCCTACATGGCGGCAGGGCTGCTCCACGCCCAGGACCGCCTTTGGCAAATGGATCTGATCCGCCGAGCCGGGGAAGGACGGCTTGCGGAAATCCTGGGGGAGAAGGCTCTTCCCGTTGACAGGCTGTTCCGCACGCTTGGATTAACGGATTTGTCGCGGCAAATCGCCTCAGAATTGAACGCCGAGAGCAGATTGGCGCTCGAATCGTACGCGGCAGGAGTGAACGCTTATATCGCCGATCATCGATCGAGCCTGCCGGTGGAATTCGACATGCTTGGGATTGAACCCGATCCGTGGCTTCCCGAACATTCAATTCTCCTCAGCAAATTGATGGCTTGGGAGCTGAATTACTCCCGATGGGTGGACATCACTTTCGGATATGTGGTCGAGCGGGTGGGTGAGGAGCGTGCCCGCGAGTTATATCCCGATTGGCCTGCCGGCGCGCCCGTTATTGTGCCAAAAGAACTGCGGGGGTCGCTTGGTTCTGACCTGCTTGGTGCCGATCGTTTGTTCCACGAACTTACAGGGCTTGGAGGATTCGGTTCGGGAAGTAATTCATGGGTCCTTTCTGGCTCCCGTACAGTCAGCGGCAAACCCCTCCTTGCCAACGATCCCCATCTGGTGCTTACTACACCGGCGCGATGGTATGAGATGCACCTTTCGACCCCGACGCTCGACGTGAGCGGCGCGTCTCTTCCCGGTATACCATTCATCGTGATCGGCCGTAATCGGTCCATTGCATGGGGCGTTACCAATGCGATGGTGGATGACGAAGATTTCTACGTCGAGGAAGTCGATTCGCTTGCGCTCCCGACCCGATATATGGTGAACGGTTCCTGGCGGGAAATCACATCGCGGGTTGATACGATTTTGGTGAAGGATCAGCTTCCGGTCGTTCTCACCTCGTATCACACACATCGCGGACCGATTGTCAATCGTATTGAACCTGCCGCCGCACTCTCGCCCCTGCTCCTCTCCATGCGCTGGACAGCGATGGAGGCCACGAACGAAACGCAGGCGTTTCACATGATAAACCGGGCGACCAATTGGAGAGAGTTCAGAGAGGGGTTGAAGCACTTCTCCGCGCCTGCGCAGAATTTCGTCTACGCAGACACGGCAGGAAATATCGGATACTACCTGGGGGGGAAGATCCCTCTCCGCCGGGTGCCCCAATTATCTTCACCGTATCCGGGGGAAACGGACCAGTTCGACTGGCAGGGGTATGTTCCGTTCGAAGAAAACCCCCACGCCTTCAATCCGCCCGCGGGGTTTGTTGCCACCGCCAACAACAGGATCGTTGATGACGCGTATCCTTACTATGTCTCCAACCAGTGGGAGCCATCGTGGAGGGTTCAAAGGATCAATGAAGTGTTGAGTTATTCCGGCAAAATGGAAATAGAAGATTGCCAGCGGCTGCAGCTTGATCTTGTTTCTCCGCACGCACGGATGATCGTCCCCCATATTCTCAACGCATACCCGGATACCGCCATCGCTGACGAAGACCTGCGGACAGCGCTTACGTATTTCCGAAACTGGGATTTTGTCATGCGGCAGGAGGACGTCTCGACGTCTGTGTTCCAATCGTTCCTTATGAGGGCGATCCGGAACACGTTCGACGATGAGCTGGGCGAGGCAGTTTCGAGGCTTTACGATACCTCTGCCGTACGGCCCCTGATAGCCCTGACGGAGTTGCTGCGGAAGGACTCTTCCGCTTGGTTCGATAACGTGACCACCTCGCCGATCGAGAGCAAGAATGACGTCATTCGGAAAAGTCTTGAAGAGGGAATCCGCGATCTTCGGCAGAAGTACGGAGGAGAGCTGAAGGAACTGAATTGGGGCGCCGTGCATCAGGTGGAGTTCACGCACGTCTTTGGCGAGAACAGGCTGCTTCGTCCCCTCTTTAATGTAGGGCCGTTTCCGGTCGGCGGAGCGCACTCGACAGTGTGGAAGGGCGATTTTCGGATCAGAGAGGCGTTCAGGAACTTCGTGGGGCCTTCGACGCGCCAGATCTTCGATCTGTCCGATGCGAACAACACTCGGGCTGTGACGCCGCCCGGCCAATCGGGGCAGCTCTATCACAAGAACTATGCAGACCAGGTTCCGCTTTGGCTTGCCGGCGCCTACAGAAGAGTCCCACTGGATCGCGATCGCATTGAACGTGCGCCGTATGAGGTTCTTCGATTGATACCTCCGAAATGACCATTTCCAAAAACCTCAGGGACAGGCTGTCCGACGCGGAATCGGTCTGCGTCCTGACGGGCGCAGGAATCTCTGCGGAAAGCGGAGTCCCGACTTTTCGGGGAGAACAAGGTCTTTGGAAGAAATTCAGGCCGGAAGAATTGGCCAATGTAGACGCGTTCATGCGGAATCCCGACCTGGTTTGGGAATGGTATTCCTACCGAAGGAAGGTCGTGAGCGAAGTACAACCGAACCCCGGCCACTTTGCGATCGTTGAGATGCAGAATCTCATACGCGATTTCACGCTTGTAACGCAGAACGTTGACAACCTTCACTCAAGAGCCGGGAGCCGGGGGGTGGTGGAGCTTCACGGGAATATCACGCGAAACTATTGTATCCGTTGTCGAAGACCAGCCTCCGAAGAATTGCTTCAGAAGTCGGACAAGGTTCCCGTCTGCAGCCATTGCGGCGGATTCATCCGGCCGGACGTCGTTTGGTTTGGAGAGCTTTTGCCTCCCCGCGCATACGAGGAGGCCGAGGATGCGGCCAGCCGTTGTGACCTGTTCCTCTGCGTGGGAACGTCGGGAGTGGTCTATCCTGCCGCCTCGCTTCCCCAAATGGCGAAAGAGCACGGAGCATTTGTGCTTGAAATCAATGCGGAATACACCGACCTTTCACCGCGTGTCAGCGAGACTCTCATCGGAAAAGCGGGAGAAATTCTCCCCCTGCTGGTGAGAGTTATGAAAGAAGAACGTCATCATGAACAAACTTAGGCTCTTTGGGAATACAAAGATCGTTTGCACGATCGGCCCTTCGTCACAGGCCGTCGACAGGCTGGTTGAATTGATCGAATGCGGCATGGATGTCGCCCGGCTCAATTTCTCCCACGGGAGCCACGACCAGCATCTGGCTGTGATGGGCAATATGCGTGAGGCCAGCAAGAAGACGGGGGAGGCGATCACCGCCCTCCAGGACCTGAGCGGGCCCAAAATCAGGACGGGAGTCGTGCACGACCACTGCGTTGAGCTGAAGGAGGGACAGCGGTTCGTCTTCACGATCGATGAAGTGGAAGGAGACAGCAATCGTGTCTCAACCACCTATCATGCCCTACCAAAGGACGTGAAGAAGGGGGACACTATTCTGGTCGATGACGGAAAGATCAAGATGACGGTCATCGGGGCTACCACGCGTGAGGTACAGTGTGAGGTTCTGAATGGCGGACTTCTGAAGGACAAGAAAGGGATGAACCTCCCCGGCGTGAAGGTGAGTGCCTCCTCTATGACAGAGAAGGATTTGGAGGATCTGAAGTTCGGACTTGCCAACGATGTGGATTATGTGGCGTTGTCCTTTGTCCGGACGGGGGAGGATATCAAGAAGCTGAGGGAAGTGATTATACGGGAGGGGAAAAAAGGGATCAAGGTTCCGATCATCGCCAAGATTGAGAAGCCCGAGGCAGTTCAGAATATCGACGCAATTATCGAAGAATCGGATGGGATCATGGTTGCGCGGGGGGACCTGGGTGTCGAACTTCCGCCGGAAGAGGTGCCTCTCGTTCAGAAGATGATCGTGCGGAAGTGCAACCAGGCGGGGAAGCCGGTTATTATTGCAACCCAGATGCTGGAATCGATGATCGAGAACCCGCGCCCGACGCGCGCGGAGGCGAATGACGTGGCAAACGCAGTGCTCGACGGAGCGGATGCCGTCATGCTGAGCGCCGAGACTTCGGTCGGCAAATATCCGGTCGAAGCCGTGACGACAATGGACAAGATCATTCGTAAGGCCGAAACGGTCCGGCATGACCGTCTGGATGAAGTGGATGGGGGAGTTCGGTACGCGGACCGGTTTGATGCGATTGCCCGCGCCGCCGCGGTGCTGGCAAAACAGCTCAACGCAACGGCCATTGTTCCTCTGACCCATTCGGGCTCAACAGCCCTGATGATCAGCAAGTATCGCCCGCCCGCTCCGATTCTCGCGATCACCGAGAGAGAAAGAATTCTCCGCCGATTGAACCTCATTTGGGGAGTCCGTGCTGTGATCGTTCCCGGGTTTGAATCGGACGCCGACAGTGCCTTTCAGCGGATCCAGGATGAATTGTTGAAGCAGGGCTTTGTTCAGAAAGGCGATTACGTAGTGTTTACTGCAGGGATTCCCCTCATGTCAAAGGGGAGCACAAATACGATCAAAGTTGAAAGAATCCAATAATCATCCACCTTCCGAAGGTGAGGGACCTTCGGAAGGCGGCTCAGGCTCGCTGTTACTTCATTCCTGCCTCATCTTTACCTTTTGTAAACCGATCAGCCCATTCAAGACTTTCTGCAAGGACATGGAGAATCGATTCCCTGGCAGAATAGCCGTGACTTTCATAGGGTAACATCACAAGCCGCGCCGTCCCGCCATTTCCCCTGATCGCCTGAAATAACCGCTCAGTTTGTATCGGAAATGTCCCGGTATTGTTGTCGGCTTCACCGTGGATCAACAATATCGGCTCATTGATCTTGTTTGCATAGGTGAAAGGTGAGACGCGCATGTAGGTGTCTGTTGCTTCCCAGAATGACCGCCGTTCCGATTGAAATCCGAAAGGCGTGAGCGACCTGTTGTACGCGCCGCTGCGGGCAATACCCGCTGCGAACAGGTCGCAATGCGCAAGCAGGTTCGCCGTCATGAACGCGCCGTAACTGTGTCCGCTGACGACAACTTTCTTTCGATCGACAACGCCCATGGCGTCCAGCGTGTCGATCGCCGCTTTGGCGGAAGAAACGATCTGTTCGACGAACGTATTGTTCATTGTCTCCGGATCGCCCACGACGGGCATTGTCGCATCCATCAGCACGGCGTATCCCTGTGCAACAAAGAAGAGAGGGGATGCCCCGCGGAAGAATGTGAACGAATGCGGAGAAGTTCGCACCTGGCCCGCGGTCGCAGGATCAGAGTATTCCAAAGGATAAGCCCAAATCAGACAGGGGAGACGCGTCCCTTCGCGATAGTCGGGCGGGAGATACAGCGTTCCCGAAAGAGGCACACCGTCGGCCCTTGTGTACGAAAGGAGCTGCTTCTTCATCCCCGTCATCTGTGGAGCCGGATCTTTGAAATCGGTCAACGCCGTGCTTTTACCGGTTCCAAGCGTTGTCACATAGTAGTTCGGAGGCGACTTCTGAGTCTCAAGGCGGGTTAGGATATTGTCCGTTCCTTTTCCCGCGAATGAGATGAAGAGTTCATAGCTCGTTTCGTTGCAGCGGAACACTTCCTGTGTCTCCTTTGTCCGGACGTTGAATTTCCGAAGGAACGGACGATTTCCGGTCTTTGACGCCCCCTGACCTGTCAGATAGATCCAATCACCCTCCTGCTCTACGACGCTGATTCCTTTTGAATCTGTCTTGTAGAGGGGCCTTCCGGGATCATTGTACGCGTCGTTGGCGCTGAGGTCGAACAGCACCGTGCGCTGGTCGGAATTTGTCAGGGAAATGAGGGAAGTGGTTCTCCACCGGCGATCACGGTCGTATTCGGAAATAAAAACCTGATCCTTTTCCTGCAGAAACGTGAATCCCTGGTAACGATGCTGCAGCTTCAGGAGTTCAACCGCAGCAGCCCTTCCGGGTACGGTTGCGGTCATGATCCTGTCGCGATGCGGGACCTTCTTCGTCGGATTCCCGTCGTCGAGAGCCTCAACCCAAAGAAGCATGGAATGAGCGAGCGGATACCACGTGATCGACCTCGGGCCTGTGGGGACTCCCTGTGTGGGGACATCGTCCGTAACAGGGAATTTGGCAATCACGCGAACGGATGCCCCGTTCTTATCCCACACCTCGTTCGTTCGGGTGAACCTCGAATAAGGAACACGATACGAGAAGGGCCTTTCCAGCCTGGTCACCAGCAAATATTGTTCATTTGGCGAGAACGATGCCTCGGTGTACAGCCCCGGTTTCCCGATCTTCTTGGTGCTCCCGGTCTTTGTATCAACAATGGCCAGTTGAGCTGTCGCGTAATATTCGAAAAGGTCTTCGTCGTAGGGTGTGCGAAGAAGGTCCTGGTAGGTCGGGGTTGTCGAGAGCTTGCCATAAGTTTCGTCCGTGTTCGGTCCTGCGGGAACCGCCGGCGACTGGGGGGCTTTGCCCCGTTTGTCCGGAATCATCCACACCAAAAGCCCCCGATTGTCACTCATCCATTCGAAGGGCGACGCGATGACATCATGCAATCGGATGCCTTTGATATTTCTTGCTTCGCCTGTGGCCGTGGCGGCAACCCAAAGCTCCATCCCGTTCTGGGTGTCGCGCGTAAACGCGATGGAAGATCCGTCAAAGGACCACAACGGGAAACCGAATGCGCCACCTTTCGGCGTCTTGACGGAAATCTTCTTCAACGTTGCAAGATTCTGAACGGTGAAACCCGTGTACTGCGTCAGGTGTTGACGGGTCGATGTCGAAGGCGTAATCCTGATCCCCGCAATCCGCAGAATTGGCCGTGAAACAACGGTAATTGAAGGATAGGGTTGAAAATCAACAACAAGCAGAGCCTCTCGTGTAGGACTGACGGAGACAAAAGGGGTCGGCGGCGCGTCGACCATCTGGACAACTTCTTTGGGAGGAAGCTTGTACGGAGTCTGTGCGATGAGTCCGAAGACGAGAATCAGGGGGAGCAAAAGAGTGAACGTGGATTTCATAATCCCTCCGGAAGGTGATGCGAGGAAGATAGGAAGAATAAGAAGAGATTCAAACAGCGGAAGCAGGTGAGAGGCGAACGTGGACATTCGCGACAAAAATCAGAAGCCCGATATCTTCGCAAGAAGAAGGTTACCTCTACCGAGTTAAATCATGAGCAGAAGGTAACCTTCGGCTTTGGTGGATGTCGGACTTCAGGCTCGTAGGCCGGTCGGACCTACTCCTTCTTTGCTCCCTGCTGAATCCAATCGTAGATGAGCTTGATCTCATCTTCCGTTGGTTTTGCTCCTTTTCCCCTCGGCATTTGGCGCCCGAATTCGGGATCCGGGAGCAGTTTTTTGTACAGGTTGCTTTCCTTCGGTTTTCCGGGAACAAGCGGATCTCCGTGCTTCCCGCCCTCCCGCAACGTGTCGTAACTATCGAGAATCAGTTCGCTGGAATTATCGTTGTCCGCAGAGTGACATGGCAAACAGTACTTCTTCACGAGCGGACCAACATCTTTTGAAAACGTCAGAGGTTTCACCTGCCCGGGCGCAAGAGATAAACCGCACGCTAGTGCCACCGCCAGACCGGCCAGCCGATCGAAATTCATCGTGTCTCCTTCTTTGAGTGATTGGTATTAGAAATAGAAGTGAAGCAAAGCCAGAAACTGATTATTCTCGGCATCTGTCGGTTCTTCTGTTCGCAACACATACATAGGCCGAACCTCGACTCCGGGGAGCGGGAAGAATTCGACGCCAAGGACGATGCGTGATTCCGTTCCCGTCAGATATCGGGTGTCCGGATCATGAAATTCGTATCCCACCTTGAGATCCACGCCCTGCGTGACGACGTAATCCGCTTCAAGGTAGAAAGTACTGGAGAGGACCCTTCTTCCGGTGGAGCCGGAGAATTCGCGTCGCTTGACAAACTCTCCGAGAACGGTCAAGTTTTCTCCCAGTGTCAATGTGCCGTGGGCTCCCAGGAGCGTGGTGACGCCGCCCGAGTGAGCGTTATTATAATAAGAACCTCCGACACGGACGTTTGTACCGGCAATCGTTGAGTGAACCTCTCCGCGGCCGAGCACGGCCTTGAAGCCGTTGTTGTCCCGGTCGGTTGTTGCCCCGTTGGTAAGAGAGGCGGTAAATGTGAAAATGCCGGGAGAAACTCCCACTTCAATTCCCGCATCCTGACCCCCGCCGAATGCAAAGAGGGTCTTCTCTCGTGTGAAAATGTTGTGATCATCCGATCGCAGGCCGAAATTGGGGACGAACCAGCCTGCCTTCACGTAGCCCTTTTCCGGAAGGACACCCGCGACTCCGAACGCTTCAAAACGCCCTCCGTTCCCCCGATTGAGGTACAGGAAGGTTCTCTTCGCGAGCTGAAGGCTTACATAGAGGTCGGACTGCATCTGGAAAAAGGAATTACGCGAAGTCGTGGGGCCGGTTTGCTGGGAAAAATAGAGCATGCGGAAATCCGCACCGATCGAAACAAACGGAGTAAGCTGAGTGGAAAATCCGTCGAGACTGTATTCATCCTGCCAGGTCGGGATAGGCAAATCTTCGCGGCCGTATGATGCTGCCCCAAAAGCGTTGCGCATTCCTCCACCGCTCGGATTAACGTGGCAGCTCGAGCACGCGAACCCCATGCGGCTGGCAAATCTGGGAAGTGCCGACAATGTTCCAGAGACACTGAACAAAAGGAAAGCGATAATGGCAAAGGCTGTTTTCATGATACTCCCAAATTGGATGCACAATGTGATATGACCAAAATTTCCGTTATTGATTCTCTTCCCATCTCATCCTACCTTGTCACAATATTATCGGGGAGCAGTTCCTGTTGAAAAACTTTCTTTCACATCTCGATTGCAGCGTTTGTGGGGATCGTCACTCACCTCACGAGATTCAAACCGTGTGCCGATCCTGCGGAAAATCCCTTCTGGCTGTCTATGACCTGCAGTCAGCTAAACAAACGCTCACCCGTGAGCAGTTCCTGTTGGACCCCGCTTCTTTGTGGAAATTCCTCCCGCTCCTGCCGGTTCAAAAGATAGAAAATATTGTCTCACTTGGCGAGTCGATAACCCCCTTGATAAGAATGAAGATGCTCGAAATGAGCCTGAAAATGGAGCAGATTTGGGTGAAAGACGAGGGGCAGCTTCCAACCGGTTCGTTCAAGGCACGGGGCCTGGGAATGGCCGTGTCGAAAGCAAAGGAGCTGGGAATCAGGGAGGTGTGCATACCATCGGCAGGAAATGCAGCAGGCGCCCTGGCTGCCTATGCTTCCCGCGCAGGGATTGTGTCACACATTTTTCTTCCCGAAGACACTCCGGTCATCAATATCAAGGAATGCCGCGCGTACGGAGCGGATGTGACCCTTGTGAAGGGAACGATCGCCGATGCCGCAAAGGTCATGGGTGAGGCGAAGAAGCAACATCCGGAATGGTTCGACGTTTCGACGCTGAAGGAACCCTATCGGCTGGAGGGGAAGAAGACGATGGGGTACGAACTGGCGGAACAGTTCGGCTGGAAACTCCCGGATGTCATCTTCTATCCGACCGGCGGAGGGACGGGGCTCATCGGAATGTGGAAAGCGTTTGACGAAATGGAGGAGATGGGTTGGATCGACAGCAGGCGTCCAAAAATGATATCGGTTCAAACTGAAGGATGCGCGCCGATTGTGAAAGCTTTCAACGAGAAGAAAAAGGAATCTGAATTCTGGCCGAACGCGCACACGATCGCATCGGGATTGCGCGTCCCCAAAGCTTTTGCCGACCACCTGATTCTCCATGCCGTTTATGCGAGCCAGGGAGCCGCGTGTGCGGTAAGCGACGTGGCAATTCTCGCAGTTCTGAAAGAGGTAGCAGCCGGCGACGGGCTCTTCATGTGCCCCGAAGGAGTTGCGACTGTCGTGGCTCTGAGAGACCTTGTGAAGAAGCAATTCATCAAGCCGTCCGACAACGTTCTTCTCTTTAACACGGCTGCGGGAAACAAGTACCCGGAGGCCATTCCCGACTGAAGATGAAAAAAGCTGATTCATGGGAGGTTGACGCTCTCCGGCTCTACTTGCGCGCCGTTATGTTGAGGCAGTTGTGGGACCTTGAGAACGGGACTCGTGAGACATTTCGGAGAGTGATTGACAAGACTCCCGATTCGACGGAGGTGGAAGCTCTTGAGAAGATACTTCGAATTCGGGAACGCCTGCAGAGCTCGCAACGGGAAATAATGTTGGAGGACCACGGAGCCGGTGCGAGGGAATCGAAGCATCAACGTACAGTGAGTTCCATTCATCAGTCGTCGGCCGTTCCCCATTGGTGGGGTGTGTTTCTGTTCCGCCTGGTCCGAGAGTTGAAGCCGAAGACCGTGCTCGAACTCGGGGCCAATCTTGGCGTCTCGGGGGCGTATATCCAATCGGCCCTTGATTTGAACGGGGGTGAGAGTCGGTTTACGACCATCGAAGGTGATCCAACTCTCGCATCTCTTGCGCGAGAAACGCTCGATTCAATCGGTAATGGGAACAGGGATGTTGTGCTTGGAAGGTTCCAGGATGTCCTGCAGCCTGTATTGGATGGTGCCGGCCGGATTGACCTCGTTTTTATTGACGGTCACCATGAATACAGGCCGACGCTCGACTATTTCGAACGCATCAGGCCGTCCCTTTCCCGGAAGGCGACCGTTGTGTTCGATGATATCTATCTATGGTCCCGTCCCGTAAGAAGGGCATGGAAGGAGATCGTGCGAACGTATCCCGAATCACGCCCGATTGACCTCGCGAAATTCGGAATTCTCATCTGGTCAACATGATGGAGGGAAGAGAAATGCAACGATTCCTGGTCCTTTGTCTTGTTCCGGCGTGTCTTTCCGTTGTTGTGCACGCTCAGGAACCGCCATCTGTCAACCCTGTCGTAGGGAAAATACTCTCTGAAATCTCGGAGTCGAATATCAGGGGGACGGTGGAACGTCTCGTCGGCTTCGGTACTCGGCACACCTTATCAGATACACTGAGTTCTGAGAAGGGTATCGGGGCTGCGCGGAGGTGGATCAAGTCTGAAATGGAGAGATATGCCTCTGCAAGCCGCGGAAGAATGACGGTTGAGTTTCATGAGTCAGTCGTTCCTCCCTCAGCCAGAGTTCCGAAACCAACAACGATTGTGAATGTCGTAGCTACACTGAAGCCGTCCGCGACGACAACGTCGGACCGTATTCTTGTAGTCGGGGGACATTATGATTCCCGCGCGAGCGATCCGAACGACTTCACAAGCAATGCGCCGGGGGCCAACGACGATGGAAGCGGTACGGCCCTGACCATGGAGCTTGCAAGGGTCATGGCTCCGCATGAGTTCGACGCGACCATCGTCTTTATCGCGTTTGTCGGCGAAGAGCAGGGTCTTTTGGGAGCGGGGCGATGGGCGGAAATGGCCAGGAATAACGGGTGGAAGGTCGAAGCGGTCCTGAGCAACGATATCGTTGGGAGCAGCGTTTCGGGGAGCGGCAAGAAAGAGGGGTCCTACGTACGTGTCTTCTCCGAGGCCTACAGTCCCGTCGATACTGGATTTACATTTCGGATGAGGAATTCGCTGGGCCTTGAAAATGACGGCCCTTCACGGTCGCTTGCAAGGTATGTCAAGGACGTGGCCGAGCGCTACCTTCGCGGATTCGGGGTGAAGTTGATCTATCGGAGAGACAGATTTCTCCGCGGCGGCGATCATTCGCCTTTTCATGAACGGGGCTTTGCGGCAGTGCGGTTCAGTGTTGCCGTGGAGAACTACGATTGGCAGCACCAGAATGTCCGCACCGAGAACGGAAAGGAATACGGAGACCTGACGAAGTTCATGGATTTTCCTTATTGCGTGAGTGTGGCTCGCACGAACGCTGCGGTACTTGCCACACTCGGCCTGGCTCCTTCGCCACCTGAGAAGGCGGGAATTGTAACGTCGAGATTGGAATACCAGACGACGCTGCGCTGGCAGGGGAACAAAGAGGCTGACCTGGCTGGATACTTCGTCCGTTATCGTTCGACCTCCTCGCCCCAATGGGAGCAATCAGTCTTTACGAAAGACACAACATTGACGCTGGATGTTCTGAAGGATGATTATCTTTTTGGCGTTCAAGCAGTGGACAAAGAGGGGAATGTAAGCCTGCCGGCAATCCCAAGGCCGGTGCGCTGAGAATCCTCTGCGTTTGAGTCGGATTGCTTCTCCGTAGGGAATCGCTCATTTCAATGGCGTGGACCTCACCTCGCAAGCCTCCAACCCCCTGTCATTGCAAGCGCTTTTTGCGAAGCAATCAGACTCCCCCCCTGCAGCCAGCTGAGGACATTTCCTCAGTTCATTGGGATTGAGGCCAGGTTCTGGAACGTCAGTATGTCTCCGACTGTGCGGAGCGCATACTTCTGTTTCAGGTAGGAGAGGAACTTGATGAGGATGTGGGCCGTGGCAAAAGCGTCTCCCGATGCCCGATGCCGCTGCGGAATCACAATGTCGAGGTGGCGGGCCACGGGAGCGAGGGACTTACTTGGAAGAAACGGAAGAATGCGGTGACTGAGTTTGACCGTGCAGAGGCGGTTGTTGATAAGCTCAATGTCGCGTTCCCGGCGTGCGGTGTTTGAGACAAAGGCCCAGTCAAACGCGGCATTATGTGCGGTGAACGTAGAATCGCTGAGAAACTCCTGGACGTAGGGGACCACTTCTCTTGCTGTGGGGGCGTCGTAAACCGCCACGTTGTCGATTCCCGTCAGGTCGGTAATGAATGTGGGAATCGTCACGAGCGGATTCACCAGAGTCGACAATTCGTCGACAATCTGTCCGTTGCGAACTTTGATCATTGCGATTTCGGTGATTCGATCGCTGATGGGACTCATCCCCGTCGTCTCCACGTCGACCACGACAAATGTTGCTTCGTCAATGAGAAGTTCGTTGTTCATTGTCCCCTTTCGGAGTCAGATCTCTTTTCCCCTGAATGAATTCCTCGACGATCTCAACATCGTGATCGCTTCCGATGAACAGGGGCGTTCTTTGGTGAAGCGCCTTCGGTTGAATATCGAGAATACGCTGCGTTCCGTTGCTCGACCGTCCTCCGGCCTGTTCAATGATGAATGCCGTCGGATTCGCTTCATACATGAGGCGGAGCTTGCCGTCGGGTTGCCGCGTATCACCCGGATACATGAAGATCCCGCCATAGAGCAGCGTACGATGCACGTCGGCAACCATGGAGCCGACATATCGTCCTGAATAGGGCCTGTTTGTCGCCTTGTCTTCTTCCTGCAGATACTTCACGTATTTCTTCACTCCATCATACCACCATCGATAGTTCCCTTCGTTGACGCTGTAGATCTTACCCTGCTTCGGTATCCGTATGTTCTCGTGTGACAGCAGGAATTCGCCGATGCTCGGGTCAAAGGTGAATCCGTGAACCCCGTCTCCCGTTGTGTACACGAGCATGGTTGACGACCCGTAGATACAATATCCCGCACCGATCTGCTTGTACCCGGGCTGCAGGCAGTCCTGCACCGTGCCTTTGCCGCTCCGTGTTATGCGGCGATAGATGGAAAAGATTGTACCGATTGTAACATTTGCGTCGATGTTGGAGGAACCATCGAGAGGGTCGTAGAGGAGGACGTACTTTCCGGTGGGGTAGTTGTCGGGAATGTGGAGAACATCTTCTTCCTCCTCGGAGGCCATGACACACAGGTGGCCACCGTGATCCATCGCCTTGTAAATTGTTTCATGGGCGAATACGTCGAGTTTTTTGACCTCCTCGCCGTGGATATTCTGTTTTCCCGCGAACCCGAGAATGTTGACCAGGCCTGCTTTGCTCACTTCACGCCAGATGACCTTGAACGCCAGTGTGAGGTCCCTGAGCAATCCCGAAAAGTCTCCTGACGCTCCGGGGTGTGCCCGTTCGCCTTCAACGATGTGGCGTTCGATCGTGACAATCTTCTGACTCATGCAATCTCGGCTAGGAAATGGTGGAAACTGAGAGGGAAGCGGCGTCCATGTGCCGTAATATAGCCGAAAATGAAGGGTTTGTCAATCTACGAGACGGAAGATGAACCAAAGGGGAGGCAGTGAGGAGACGGAGAAGAAAACCAACAACAGAATCAGGAGGGGAGGTTCTTCAGTTCCTGTTCTTTGTACTGGAGCTTGTAGAGTTTTCTGTAGATGCCGTCGCGGGCAAGAAGTTCCTGGTGAGAACCCATTTCACGAATTTCGCCCTTGTGAAGAACGATGATGACATCTGCGCTCTGGATGGTGGAGAGGCGATGGGCTATGACGATGGAGGTTCTGCCATGAAGAAGCTTCTTGATCGCCTGCTGGATAAGAATCTCGGTTTCTGTATCGACGCTCGAGGTCGCTTCATCGAGGACGAGGATTCTGGGGTTGAACGCAAGAGCTCGGGCAAACGAGAGGAGCTGTTTCTGGCCCACAGAGAGGGTGGCTCCCCGTTCTTTCACTTCGGCGTCGTAGCCTCCCTGAAGCTGTTCGATGAACCGGTTTGCCCCGACGACACGAGCGGCGGCCTTCACACGGTCGATCGGGATGCGGTCGTCACCAAGATTGATGTTCTCCTTGATGTCTCCGGAGAAGAGAAAGACATCCTGAAGAACCACAGAGGTTTGTCTCCGCAGACTCTGCGGATTGATATCCCTGATATTTACACCGTCGATAAGTATTTCGCCCTGTTGGATCTCGTAGAACCGGCTGAGGAGGCTGATAATGGATGTTTTACCGGCCCCTGTGTGGCCCACGAGGGCGACCGTCTGGCCGGGTTTGATAGTGAACGAGACGTTCTTCAACACCCATTCGGGAGAGGCGGCACCGTCGGTTGGCGCAGAATAGGCGAACCACACGTTTCGGAATTCGATTTCTCCGCGGATGTTCTCAAGTTCCTGTGTCTCCGGCCGGGCCGGCGTGATTGCCTGGTCGTCGAGAAGCTGGAAAATCCTCTCGGAGGATGCCATCGCGGTCTGGAGGATGTTGTATTTCTCGGAGAGGTCCCGGATCGGTCGCCAGAACATCTCGTTGAACTGCAGAAATGCCATGACGGTCCCAAGCGTGACCTTGTCTTCGAGTGCATTCGCTCCTGCGTACCAGATGATCAAGCCCACGGCAATCGCTCCGATGAGATCAACGCCCGGATAGAAGAGCGAATAGTAAAGAATTGACTTGATGTTGGCTTTACGATGAGCGTCATTGATCGACGAGAATCGATCGTAGGATTTCTTTTCCCTGTTGAAGATCTGGTCCACCATCATTCCGGTGATATGCTCCTGCATGAAGGAATTGATCCTTGCAATCTGCGTTCTGACCTCACGGTAGGCTTCACGGGCTTTCTTTCTGAACAGAAATGTACCGTAGAACAGGAGTGGCAAGACACTCAGAGAGACGAGGGTTAGCTGCCAGTTCATGGAAAACATGAAGTAGAAGATGCCGATAATCGTGAAGACATCAGTGAAGACCATCACGATGCCGGACGAGAACATTTCGTTCAGGACTTCGACGTCGTTGGTTACCCTGGTAATGAGCCGCCCGATGGGATTCTTATCGTAGAAACGGAGGGAAAGCCGTTGGAGATGCTCAAAGATCTCCATGCGGAGATCGAAGATCGTCCGCTGGCCGATCCATTGCGTCAGATACGCGCTGAAATACTGGATCACGACCCGAAAGAGGAGCACGGCGAGGAACAGGAGGATTGTCACAAGAAGCCCATCCCTGTCTCCCTGCGCGATGTTCTGATCAACCGCAATCTTTGTGAAATACGGGCGGACTGCTTCCGTGGCGCTGACAATGATCGCCAGGAAGACTCCGAGCGCCACGTGCCGGCGGTACGGTCTCAAGTACTTCAGAAGCCGCCGCATCAGGCGGGCATCGTAGGCTTTACCGAGAGTTTCTTCGTCGTGCATTCAGGAGAAGGTAACAGTTATTGAGTGAACAGTGAAAAGTCTTTCTCCGTGTTCTCTGTGACTTCTCCGTGCTCTCTGCGTAATTCCTTGAGGTTCAACACAGAGAGCACAGAGGTACACAGAGAACACTGAGGAGTTTTACAATTCTTCGAGCTCTTTTTCAAGCAATTGCTTCTCGTGCAGATCGGCGTAGATTCCGCCTTTTTGCACCAATTCGCCATGGGTACCGCGTTCGACAATTGATCCCTTGTCCAATACAACGATGAGGTCGGCATCCTTGACCGTGGAAATGCGGTGGCTGATGATGATGCTCGTACGGTCCTTCATGAAGACCCGAAGCTGCTTCAGGATCTCTTCTTCGGTATAGGTATCGACAGCCGAAAGTGCGTCGTCGAGAATCAGAATCGCGGGACGGCGCATGATTGCCCGGGCAATACTGGTCCGCTGCTTCTGTCCTCCCGAAAGAGTAATTCCCCGCTCTCCGATCATCGTTTCAAATCGCTTGGGAAATTCAGAGACATCTCTGGCGATCTGTGAAATGGAGGCAGCCGCGTAGACGTCATCATTGGTCCCGCCGTCCACCCCGTATCTGATATTCTCTGCTATGGTATCGGAGAAGAGAAAAGTCTCCTGTGGCACATACCCGATGTTCGATCGCAGCACCGACAAAGGGATGGTGCGAATATCGTTCCCGTCGATCAGAAGCGAGCCTTCGGTCACATCGTAGAGACGCGGAATAAGATTCACGAGAGTGGACTTGCCTGTTCCGGTGAATCCGACCACGGCGACCGTCATCCCTTTCCTGATGAGGAGCGAGAGATTTTTTAACGACGGGGCGGTTCCTCCTTTGTGGATGAATGAGATATCACGGAACTCGATTTCCCCCTCCAGGGATTGAACGGAGCGATCTGTGCGTTCCGAGTCGCGGATTTCGGGTTCGGTATCAAGAATGGCCGCAAGCCGCTGCATGGAGGCGGCTCCTTGCTGAAGCAGGTTGATGACCCACCCGAATGCGATTACCGGCCAGATGAGCATGACCAGGTAGGCGATGAACGCGGTGAGGGTCCCGATCGTCATTTCGCCGTCGATGATCTTCAAGCCGCCAAAATAGATCGTGATGAGCATCGAAAATCCCACGAGGAGAAACATCAGCGGCCAGACGATGGACTGGATTCTTGCGAGGACCAGGTTCTTCTTCATATAATTCCAGCTGAGGTCCCTGAACCGCGCAATTTCGTACGCCTCGCGAACATATGCCTTGATAACGCGAATTCCCGAGAGGTTTTCCTGTGCCCGCGTGGTAAGCAGAGAAAACTGCTCCTGCCGTTCGGTAAACCGATGGTGAATCATCTTCCCCAGGTAATAGACCGCAACGGAAACGAGGGGAAGCGGAATCAAGGCAAGCAGGGTAAGCTGCCAATCCTTGGCAAGCATCAGGGTCAGGACCATGGCGAACGTCATCAGCGTGTCGGACGGATACATGATCCCGGGGCCGAGAACGTTCCTGACCGCGCCGATGTCGTTGGTCGCATGAGCCATCAGGTCGCCCGTCGGCTTGTTCTGGAAATAGGAGAACGGGAGCTTTTGAAGATGTTCGAGAAGATCGTTGCGAAGATCGAACTCGATGTGGCGCGAAACGACGATGATGGTCTGGCGGGTCAAAAAGGTGAAGAAGCCCGCAACCAGAGAGAAGCCGACAATGACCCCCGCCCACATGAGCAGGTCGCCCGTGACGTAGGTCCGGGACTCAATTCCCGCCTTCAGTTCGTCAATGGCAAACCCCACGAACAGCGGCAGAAAGACCGTGAACGTGTTGCTCCCAACAACGGTCCCAAGTCCGAGCAACAGGGTCTTCTTGTACCGGACGAGATAGGGCTTAAGACGGAGAAGTGGTTTCAATTAGAAGTAGATGAGTATGTAGGTCATTAAGAAGATGAGATTTAAACGGCGTACTAGCTGGTTTTTGGCTATCTCGGCAACAACTCGGAACCCGGAACGCGTAACCCGGAACTCTATAGGTCGTTTAACTCGCTCAATTATTGTGCTATCCGATAACCTCAAACCGGGTGTACGGATGCAGGATCTTTGGGATGACGATCTTGCCTTCCGGGGTCTGATAATGCTCCAGCAGCGCCGCGACCACGCGGGGGAGAGCAAGCCCGGAACCGTTCAGAGTATGAACAAACTCCGGCTTGGAAGAGTTCGAAGGCCGGAATCGGACATTCATCCGCCGTGCCTGGAATGCCTCGAAGTTGCTGCATGAAGAGACTTCCAGCCATCTCTGCTGACCCGGAGCCCACACTTCCAAATCGTATTTCTTTGTCTGCGTGAACCCCATATCGCCTGTACACATGAGCAGCACATGGTACCGTAGACCCAGAAGTTGAAGCAGCCGCTCGGCATCTTTTCGCAGCGATTCCAGCTCGTCATACGACGATTCAGGATGGACGAACTTCACAAGCTCGACCTTGTCGAACTGATGGACGCGGTTCAGTCCCCGAACATCCTTCCCGTATGATCCTGCTTCCCGCCGGAAACATGGCGTGTAAGCCGCATAGCGAACAGGGAGGTCCTTTTCGGCGAGGATCTCGTCGCGATGAAAATTTGTTACGGAGACTTCGGCGGTGGGGATAAGGTAGAGCCGGTCGCGTTCGACCACATACATCAGGTCTTCTTTGTCCGGGATTTGTCCTGTCCCGCGAGCGCTCTCTTCATTTACGACGATGGGCGGAGAAAGTTCCCTGTACCCCTGGGTTGCTGCCTGGTCAAGGAAGAAGTTGATCAGCGCTCGTTCAAGCTGTGCTCCTTTTCCCACATAGAAGGGAAATCCCGCACCGGTCACTTTTGAACCGCGGGAAAAATCCAGGATCCCCAGCGCGTCTGCGAGCTCCCAATGAGGCTTCATGGCAAAGTCGACCGCCGGCGCCTCACCCCATATTGAGATCTCCTTGTTGTCGGCGGGAGTTCGCCCGATCGGAACAGAAGGATGGGGAATGTTCGGCACGGTGAGCAGCAGTGCGGAAAGCTGCTCCTCGATTTCGCGAAGTTGCACGTCAATAGCCTGGATGCGCGACTTTACAGTTTCCATCTCGCGAATAGCGGGCTCGGCGTCCTTCCCCTCTTTCTTCAGTTTTCCGATCGCTGCGGAGGCCTGATTGCGTTGGGCTTTGAGAGCCTCTCCCTCCTGGATGAGCGAGCGCCTCTGCTCATCGCGGGAGATGATTTCGCCCAGGTTGACCGTCATCCCTTTTGCCTCTGCCCCTTTGCGGACGGCGTCGTAATGTTCGCGTATGAATTTCAGATCAAGCATTGTCGTTTGTCCAATGATTGCGAAAATGAACCCTCAGCGTACCATCGCCTCTCCCACCCACAATATTCCCACAACGAGGCTTGCAGCGGCGGCTATTCCTCTGATGTATTGGAGGAGATTCCTCCCGTGGGCAATCTTTGACACTGTTCCCAACATGTACGCAAAAGCTCCCATTGAAATAATCGTTCCCGCGCCGAACAGCAGGAGATAGAGGACCGAGGTGAGCAGAGATTGCGAGAGCGTTATGGGAATGATGACCATGACGGAGGCGGTTCCTGCCAATCCGTGGGTAGCTCCCACCAGGAACATCGAGTGTTTGTGCCGATGGTCTGCAGCGTGCTCATGTGAATGGAAGTGAAAGTGTTCAACTCCGTCGTGTGTATGTTTGTGGACGTGGACGTGTTTCTTGCGCATGATGTCGCGTAACACCCAGATCCCGATGCCGATAAGGAAGAGGCCGACTGCGATCTCCGCTATGGAGCCTATGATCGGGGGAATGATAAACTTGAGGGCAACAGAGAGTCCTCCGAAGAGGAGCACCGTCACGGTGTGTCCCAGGCCCCAGATAACTCCGAACCATACGGTCTTTCTGGGGTCGGGCTCCTTGCTGGCGAAAGCGCTGACAGCGGCAACGTGGTCCACGTCGAACGCGTGCACGCTTCCGAGGGTCAGTCCGCCGACAAGTGCGAGAAGGAATTCCATGTCAGTTCTTTCGTGCCGTTTGGAGTTCGTGGCGGAGCTGCTCAATTCCCTCGGTGACCCCCATCGGCTTGAAGCCAAGTTCCGTTTCTGCTTTGAGAGTAACAAGGCTCGTGTGCAAAGGGCGTGCGGCCCGTTGTACCAGCTGTTCCGTGCGGATCGGTTCAATCAGTGCGGGATCCAGCCCAAAACCCTCCGCGATTCTTACGGCAAATTCGAAGCGGCTGACCGCTTCTTTGCCCGACACGTGGAAAATCCCTGACTTGTCCAGCTCGGCAACCTTGATCATCGCAAGGGCCAGGTCGGCCACGTACGTCGGATTGGCGATCTGATCCGTCACGCAGCGAATGGATTTGCCGGCTCGCAGACTGTCGATCACCCAAAGAGCGAAATTCCTCTTTACCCCTACTCCGCAACCGTATACCACGATGGTTCTCAGTATTGCATGATCGATGTCCGCAACCCGGATCGCGTTTTCTCCCGCGAGCTTCGTCTTACCATAATAGTTCACGGGATTCGGCTTGTCGTTTTCCGAATAGTTGCCGGTCTTGCCGTCGAAAACATAATCCGTGGAGACGTGGATGAGTTTTGCACCGACCTTCCGGGCGGCCTCCACGAGGTTCTCGACTGCCACCACATTGCCGTTCCATGCGTCTTCCCGGTGATCCTCACACCAATCGACGTTGGTCAGAGCGGCTGCATTCATGATGACGTCGGGTTGGAAGCTTGAAATCAGGCTTTTGACGTCGCCCTTTCGCGTAAGGTCCAGTTGCGTATAATCAAACAGACGGTCGTCATACACGAACGATCGTTCCCGGGAAGTACTGAGGGTTTCGTACTCGGTCCTGTTAGACAGCATCAGGGCTAGACGTTGGCCAAGCAGTCCGTTGCTTCCGCAGATGAGAATGCGTTTCATCGCAGGCTCTCTTCCAGGGCGGTTGCGGCATCGGTCTTCTCGTCCCGGTATTTGACGATGATCGGCGCGGAGACCGAAAGCCCGTTCGATTTGGCAAACGTTTTCTCCAGTCGGCGGCTTCCCTGAACAACAACCGCTCCCTCCGGAATCACGAGAGGGGAGTCCTTTGTCCTGGTGTAAATCTTCTTTTTGGGGATATCGAAGACCCGGCTCGAACCGGTAAGGACAACACCCGCCGCAAGAACCGCGCGCTTCCGTACAATCGTCCCTTCATACACTCCGCATTGACCGCCGACGAAGACATCGTCTTCTATGATAACCGGCATCGCTCCGATCGGTTCAAGAACGCCGCCGACCTGGCAGGCAGCGCTCACATGGACCCGTTTGCCGATCTGGGCACACGAGCCGATCAGTGCGTGCGAATCGATCATTGTCCCTTCATCGACGTACGCTCCCGTGTTGACGTAGGCGGGGGGCATGATCACCACTCCCATGGCGAGGTAGGCCCCGTCGCGAACGCTCGATCCCCCGGGAACAAGCCTGACGTTGTGGTCAAGCGTCAATCTCTTAAGGGGATAGGTGTTCTTGTCGAAAAAACGGAATTGCTCTTTCTCGGAGTAGTCGACCAGTTCTCCAAGCCTGAAACCGAGGATAATCCCTTTCTTGACCCAGTCGTTAACCGTCCAGCCGCTCTTCGACTTCGGAGATTTGCTTGCGGCACGCACTTCTCCGCTGTTCAGAAAGAATTTCAGCTCGTTGAACACCCGAAGGGCGGCAGTCCTGTCGAGCGTCTTCGTCTCCTGATTGAAGTACAACTCTATCTGATCCTTGAGTGCCATCGAGCCTACGCCTGTTCCTGAAGTTTGTGAAGCCCCTCCGCTCCGGTGAAGGAGACCTTCGCGGCCGCTGCGCGATTGGCGAACCTGGCCGCATCGATGGCATCGCGGGAGTGAAGCAGCCGGAAGAAGAACGCTGCTCCGAAAACATCGCCGCACCCTGTTGGATCAACAGCGCCGGGGGTGGGGATTCCCGGTTCGTCATGCCGGGCAAGCTTCTTGTGCTCCTGGCGGATCAGCGTTGCGCCCCGCTCACCGCGTGTGATGACAAGCGACGACACCATCAGCGGCATCAATTGGTTGATGAGCTGCTCTTCGGCGTAGTGCTCGGGGGTGAGACCTGAAGCCTCTCCCTCGCTCATTTGAATCGAGTTCAGCATGAAACACCAGCGCCGCCAATCGGAGAGCGGCCGTCTGAACCGCTTGAATTCCTTGTCGATTCCCAGTGTCAGGGAATGGAAGTCAAAGTGTATCGGTGTTCCCTTGTCCCTCACCTCCATCCGTATCCTGTCGAGAGTCTCAAGAGTGATGTCAAAACCCGATATCATGTTGATGAGGATCCCGTCGCACTGAAGAAACGGTTTGATCGTTCCGAAGGGAATGGAGGGCGAGATGTGCTTTGAACATTCGATCCTGCCGCCGTTTGTGCCGTCATAGAACAGGTGGACCTCGTTGGTTGGTCCCGGAAGGACGAAAATTCCCTTCTGGTTGACGCGGGGGAACTGCGAGAGCCATTCAAGCAGCTTGGGATGATCGCGCTCGCCGACACTGAAGACCGGTGTGATCGTATCCTCGGGACCCGCAAGGCTCGCAAGAGTTGCAATGGCAAAGACGATGCCGCCGTAACTCTGGCGAGGCGCTTCTTCGCCCGGCAGATGGATGTTATCGAGGCAGAGATGTCCCACAACGGTGATGTTCATATCAGAATCGTCTGGTAGGTCCCATGTCTTTCAGGTCGCGCTCATTCAGGCGCCAGAGTCGCTGGCAGGGAAATCGGTTCTCATAGAGGGGCTTTCCAATGACCACGGAATCGACGCCAAACCGCTCCAGTTCCTGGAGCTTCAGGAGGTCCTGAAAATCGCGAACGCCGCCCTGAACCGTGATTCGCAGACCAGTTCCGATGGCCAGCTCCTTGATTGCCTCGGTGTCGAGAATCTTGTTCGTTCCGTCGGGGCCGATAACCGAAAAGAGGAGCCGGCTGACCCCCAGCTTCTTCATTTCGAGGGCAAAGGCCACAGGTGTGCTGTCCAGCTCGTTCTTTTCTCCGCCGCGAAGCCTGCCGTTCGAAGCCTCGATCGCGATGGCGAGCTTTCTGGCGCCGTACTCATGAATGATCTTTTGGACCAGCTCGGGGTGTTCGATGGCTGCCGTCCTCACCACAACTCTGAAAGCGCCAAGTTCGAACACAGAGCGAACGTCTTCAAAGCTTCGAAGTCCGCCGCCGACCTGGACGGGAATGTCGACGGCCTCCACTATCCTTTTGAGAATATCCTTGTTCCGAACGGTTCCTTCCTGGACACCGTCGAGGTCGACGACATGAAGCGTCTTGGCGTTCTCGCCGCGCCACAGGACCGCCATCCGGACGGCGTCAATCGAGTAGACGTTCTCCGACCCCGGATCGCCGTGTACGAGGTGTACACACTGACCCTTCTGAATTTCGATGGATGGAAAGATTAGGAGCATGATGGCTGCACTGAAAAAAGGGAAAAGGCTGAGGAGAATCAGCCTTTTACCTGGGAGAAAATGCTGAATATTTGGATGAAACTCAAGAAAACAGGGAAGCTAGTTCCGGTCGAGGGTTTCCCGGATCTGAGTCAGTACATCTTCGGGGAGGTAGGGCTTGTGGAGGAATCCCTTTGCCGCAGAGTCTTTGAGGTCGGATTTCACGTTGGGGTCGAAGTAACCGCTGGCCACGAGAACCCGAGCATTGGGATTCAGCGCAATGATCTTGCGGCATACATCCCAGCCGCTGAGTTTGGGGAGACCAATGTCCGTGAGGATGAGGTCAATCTCACTGCCAAGTCGTTGGTACAGTTCCACCGCCTCCACTCCGTCACTGGCGATATGCACCTTGTACCCATGTTTCTCGAGAAGTTCCTTCACCAGTGCCTGCAGCATCAGCTCGTCTTCGATGACAAGGATGGTCTCCTTCCCCTCGGGCATTTGGTTCACGGCCGCGAGCTCTTTCTGCAGGGGCTCGAAGCTGCGCATTTGGACGGGGAAGTAGAGATGAAAGGTCGTTCCTACGCCTACCGTGCTTGTTACTTCGATGAATCCATGGTGGCTGTTGACAATGCCGTAGACGACCGCCAGGCCCAATCCGGTGCCGCTTCCCTGTCCCTTGGTCGTGAAGAAGGGCTCGAAGATACGGCTTCGCGTCTGTTCATCCATTCCGGTCCCTGTGTCGCTGACGGAAATATGAACATACTCGCTCTGCCTGGCACTTGAAAATCGCCCCTGGAGCGAAAGCCCCTGGACGACACCCGTGGTGAGAGTGATGCTTCCGCCTTTTGGCATCGCGTCGCGGGCATTCACGCTGAGATTGAGGAATACCTGGTGAAGCTGGTTGGGATCGGCGACGATCGTCGGGAGGGTCCGATCAAGTTCGAACTTGAACTCCACTGTTTTGGGGAATGTTTCTCCCAGAAGTCTAAAGAGATCCGAAAGGAGTTCGTTCAGTTTGACAGATTCAAAAACGACGTCCGTCTTCCGCGCAAATGTCAGGATCTGTTTTACCAGAGTAGCTCCCCGTTGTGCGGCTTTGGCAACCGTATCGAGGCTTTCGTTCATCTTGGCGGCGTCGATCTTTCCCCGTTTGATCATCGATGTGTAGCCTAGGATGATGCTGAGAATGTTGTTGAAATCGTGAGCCACACCGCCCGCAAGCGTGCCGACGCTTTCCATTTTCTGAGCCTGCCTGAGCTGGTGCTCAAGCCGCCGCAGCTCGGTAATATCGCGGATGATGCTCATAATGGCGGTTCGCCCCGCATACTCGACCACCGAGGAGTTGACGAGCATTTCCATCGGCTGACCGTTCTTGGCAAAATGGACCGTTTCGAAATTACGGGAACTCTGATGGCGCAGCAGCTCTTTGATTTCCAGCTCTCCGCGCACGACGTCCTTCGTCATGTTCTTGAGGCTCATTCCCACAAGCTCATCCTTGGTGTATCCGTACAGCTGGCAGGCTTTTTCGTTGGCTTCGAGAATGGTCTCGCCGTGCGGCTCAAAGATAAAAATTGCGTCGTTCGCACGATCGAAGAGGTTTCTGTACTCGATTTCGGATTTGCGGAGCGCCTCCTCCATGGTCTTTCGATCGGTAATATCGCGGTAATTGATCACCACGGAATGGATATTAGGGTCTTCGAGGAGGTTGTTGGCCGTCGCCTCGATCCATTTCCAGGTTCCATCCCGGTGTCGCATGCGGTACTGGATGAGGATGATTCTTCCCGGCTGCCTGATGAGGGACTGAAATGCCCGCTGAATATTCTCGCGTTCTTGAGTATGGATGAATCCGAATGCCGATCGGCCTGTGAAATCTTCACCCTCATAGCCGAGGATCTTGCTCGTCGACGGGCCGGTGTAGACAATTGCTCCTGTGGCATCCAGAAGCGCGATCCCGTCCGAACTCTGCTCGATGAGGGCCCTGAATCGTTCTTCGCTGTGCTTGCGCTCGGTGATGTCCCTGAGCGAAGCGACGAAATGGGTGATTGTTCCGCGTTCATCTTTTACCGGAGTGATTGTTTCTTCCACATACACCAATCCCCCGTCTTTCTTACGGTTGGTGAGTGTTGCACGGAATATTTCACCTGAAAGGACCTGGTCCCACATCTGCTTGAAGAATGCATCATCCTCGTCGGGAGAACGCAAAATGCGGGGTGTTTTGCCAAGAGCCTCTGAACGGAGAAATCCCGTCATTGTCTCGAACGCGGGATTGACATATTCGATCGTACCGTCGGTTCCGGTGACAAAGACCGCGTCACCCGATTGCTCCACCGCATTTGAGAGCTTGAGGAATGCAGTTTCCGCCAGCTTACGGCGTGTAATGTCTTTCACATAAACGGAGAGGCCGCTCCCGATTGGGTGGGCGCTCACCTGGAACCATGACCTCAGGGGATCAAGATACTGCTCAAACTCAACGATGGTTCTCTGAGCCATCGCCCGTCGTAGTTCATTGAAACCCTGCGTTTCCTTCGCGTGGGGAATGTCCCACAGGCTTTTTCCAAGCATTTCTTCCACTCGCAGGTTGACCTTCGCAAGAAACTGCGCAGACTTCGGGCTCAGATACACGAACCGCCATTTCTTGTCGACCAGGAAGAACGCGTCCGTGATACTGTCCAGGATATTGACCGACTCCGAAAAATCATCGCCGGCCGGTTCGTTCAGCAAGACTCCGACGCCGCTCCCCGTCCTCCAGAGCCACAGGTCAAAGGGCTTCGATTTCTTTCCGTTGTGGAATTGGATTCCGTCCAGTTGAGCCGGCTTTCCGGTGCGCAGGACCTTTTTGATTTGAAGGAGGAGGTGTTGGAGAGCATCTTTGTCGACAAGATGAGCGAAAGATTTTCCGATGACCGCCCGCGCCTTGATCCCGGTGAGTTGTTCGGCCCGGTCGTTCCAATCGGAGAATTTCTCACCGATGAT
The DNA here is from genome assembly GCA_035291905.1 of Bacteroidota bacterium. Lineage (GTDB taxonomy): Bacteria > Bacteroidota > Ignavibacteria > UBA10030 > UBA10030 > JACPLA01. The sequence goes on along the minus strand of DATDRF010000164.1, from coordinate 1,169 downwards.
TGACTTCTTTCCGTCGGATTTGATATCGAGATGTGCGAGAGCGGCAGGGAGGGAAGTGGTGAACTGCCTCACTGAAGAAAGCGCTGATTGTCGGGATGACCCGGACTTGGAACGCGGACTTCGTCGCATCGTAACGAGCAATCCTCCCCTTGTCGTAAGGCAAAAACGTGACGTTCAAGTATAAGGAAAAAAAAGGATTGAAGGAAAGTTTTTTTGCAGCGGACGGTCAGCGATTGCTCAACCGTTTCCTGCGGTTCCGGATGTAGTCGACGAAGACAAATTCGCCCAAATTGTTCAGAGAAGAGTAGTAGGCGCGTCCCTGGTTGGCCTTGGTGAATTCTTCCACGAAATTGATGAGATAATGGTCATGAGCAACCATAAAAGTACTGACGGTGATCTTTTCCCGGCGGCATTGGACCGCCTCGTCAAGAGTCTTGTTAACGATCCGCGGGTCCAGCCCGAACGAATTCTTGTAGAGCCGGCCCACATCGTCAAAAATGGCCGAAGGCTTGCCGTCGGTTACCATGAAGACCTGCTTGTTCACATTGCCGCTGCGACGGAGGAGATTGCGTGCGAGCTGGAGTCCGGCCCGGGTGTTCGTGTGGTAAGGCCCGACGTTGAGGAACGGAAGTTCATTGAGGCTGACAATTTTCGCCTCATCTCCGAATACGACGAGTGAGAGGAAGTCCCTCGGAAATTTCGTCCGAATCAGCTCTGCGAGCGCAAGGGCGACCTGCTTGGCCGGAGTGATTCGGTCCTCTCCGTAGAGGATCATGCTGTGGCTGATGTCCAGCATGAGGACGGTGGCACATGAGGTCATATGTTCGGTTTCATAGACCTCGAGGTCCTCTTCCTTGAGGTTGAAATCTTCGATGCCGTCCCTGCGGATGGCATTCGTGAGCGTGGAGGTAAGGTCTACGTTGGTCGGGTGATCGCCAAAGGACCATTTCTTGGTCTCGCTCAGCCGGTCAACTCCCTTGCCCGTGTAAGGAGTCTCGTGCATTCCATCCGGGGCTTTCTTGAGGGATGAAAAGATCTGCCGCAGCGCATCCTGGCGTATCTTTTGAACTCCCTTGGTGGTCAAGACCGGCATCCCTTCGACCTCCTCGATGATTCCATACTCCTTGAGCTTCTCGATGAGCTCATCCATCGAGAGGTTCTCGTCGAAC
>DATDRF010000163.1:0-3796 GCA_035291905.1 Bacteroidota bacterium | reverse complement strand
CAAATGATGGTAGCACAGGGGTCCACATATCAGTGTAGCCCCATTCCCCTTCAATAGCAAGGCATTCTCACGAATGGGATCAATTCAGACAGAGCAGGTTGATCATTCGGGATGTTTTGAGCACTTCTCCAACTTGAGGAGGGAACATTGACATAAACCGAAGAGGTTTCTTCATCTGAGTCCGATCCCTTCGGGGCCGAGATCTCGACCTCCAAAAGTGGGACGGACTTTTCCCGTCGGACAACACGGGATTCTCAATTTGGCATTGGACTTAACTGGAAACCGCTAAGTCCGGCCAAAAATTGGAACAGGCCGTCCCCCAAAAAAAGAAATGGAAGACCAAGGACAGTTCCTCAATCCTCCATCTCAAATCTGCAATCTACAATGTTTCGTGGACAGGGCCAGAATCGAACTGGCGACACACGGCTTTTCAGGCCGTTGCTCTACCGACTGAGCTACCTGTCCAAAAGTTTCCAAACTTAGTAAGCAGATTTGCAGAGTCTAAGTTTGTGAAACTTTTAGGACCCGCCATCTTCTTGGGCGGGTCCAAGACCTACCGACTGAGCTACTCCGCCAAACAACAGCGGGATCCTCAATTTCACAACAACTCGCTTCGCTCGTTGGTGAAATTGGGACTGTCCCAAAATTTCGAGACTTAGCAGGTGATTCACAGCGACTAAGTCTCTGAAATTCTTAGGACCCCGACGTTTTTTTGTTGGGTCCAAAGCTACCGACATGAGCTTCTGCTAAACAAAAGTTTCCATCGGGACGCTGTTTGTCGGGATCCGAATCTACCTCCTGGTGTCATGAAGTGGTTCATGAAACCCCAGGTGAGGAATTCACCGCGCCTAAGTTTGTGAAATCTTCAGGACCCCGACGCTGTTCGTCGGGATCCGAACCTACGTCAAGCAGGACAAAGCAGGGTCGGGACAGCGTCCCGACCTACAACCTCTACAATTTACGAAAAATTCCGGAGGCTTTCAATTCCAAAGAGGCGTTTTACATCAAACCATTCTTCTTGATCACGTCCTTCGCAATCACGAGACGCTGAATCTCGTTCGTCCCCTCGAAAATTCGATTGATGCGCGAGTCGCGATAAAACCGCTCGATCGGCATCTCTCTCGAGTATCCCATCCCTCCGTGAATCTGCACCGCACAGTCTGCTACGAAGTCGAGCCCCTCCGAACAGAAGAGCTTGACCATCGCCGATTGACGCGAAACCGATTTCCCTGCATCGTAATCGGCCGCAGTGCGATAAACGATGGACTCCATGCAGAAAACCCTCGTGGCCATATCAGCCAACATCCACTGCACCGCTTCGAAATTGGAAATGGGAGAGTCGAACTGCTTCCGCTCTTTTGCGTACTTGGTCGAAAGCTCCAGGAGTTCTTTTGCTGCCCCCAGGGTCGCAGCTCCCAATCCAAGACGGCCCGCATCAAGCGTCTTCATCGCGACAATGAATCCCCGCCCGTCCTGACCGATAATGTTCTCTGCCGGAACGTGAACATCTTCCAGGGTGATCGCAGTAGTCTGGCTCCCCCGTATCCCCATTTTCTTCTCAGGAGGCCCTGCAATGAATCCTTTGGACTTCGTCTCAACCACAAATCCGGTGATTCCCTTCTCCGTGCGGGCAAACAAGGAAACAACATCGGCTATTCCCCCGTTGGTGATCCACATCTTCTCACCGTTGAGGATCCACTCATTTCCCTTGAGGACGGCTTTGGTGCGAAGGTTGAAGGAATCGGAACCGGCAAGGACCTCAGTGAGGGCAAACGCGGCAATCAGCTTTCCTTCGGCGAGCGGGACCAGATATTTCTTCTTCAACTCCTCGGTCCCACCGATATAAATCGCGTTCGAACCGATGGATTGGTGTGCGCCGATAAACGTGGCGGTCGACATGCATCCCCGGGCGATCTCCTCCTGCATCAAACAATACCCGGTCTCTCCAAACCCGCTTCCCCCATACTCGGGAGGAAACACGACGCCAAGAAATCCCAGCTCTCTCAGCTTCGCTATGATGTCATCAGGAATCTTCTCTTCCTGGTCGATCTGCTGCGCCCGCGGTTTTATTTCGGAATTACAGAAATCGCGAGCCGTCTCCCGCAACATCTTCTGTTCGTCGGTGAACTCAAACACTGCCATTGACTCTCTCTCATTCTGGCGTAGCTATTCATGTGCCGGCTTCTGTCCTATGTAGCTCACGACATCCTCTCCACCGTCCACACCGATCACATTCCCCGAAATCCAGTACGCGCCTTCATCGGCGAGCAAAACCAAAGCCTTTGCCACATCCTCAGGCGTTGTTAGTCGTCCGTGAGGATTCTTTGCATGTGCAACAGAAAGCATCTTGACATTTCCCGGTATCTTTCTCAAGGCAGGCGTGTCCGTCACACCGGCCATCAGGGCGTTGGCCGTGATCCCCATGGGACCAAGCTCCATCGCCAGCTGACGAATGTGCGATTCCAGACAAGCCTTGGCGGCCGAAACAGCTCCATAGAACGGAATTGCCGAATGGCCCCCGGAGCTGGTCATCGCAAAAATCCTGCCGCCCTTCTTTATCAGATTGCGCGATACAAGCCCTTGAATCCAGTATACAAGACTATGGGCCATGACATCCACGGTCATCGCCATTTGAGCAACCGTTAGCATCTCCTCGGGTGGACCGATGAAAGGCTTAAGAGTCCCAAAGGCCAGAGAGTGCAATACGACTTTGATCGTGCTCCCCGGCTGAGAGGAGAATCGCTCGCCCATCTCATCGAGAATCTCGCTTCGCTTGATCGGATCGGCGGCATTGATGTTGAAAAAGACCGCCTCTCTCCCGGTGTGCTTGATATCCTTGATGACCTGCTGAACGGCAGGCATTGTTGCTTGCCGATCGAGATGAACACCGAAAATGTTCACGCCGTTCTTAGCCAGCTCAATCGCCGCCGCGCCTCCGAATCCGCTGGAGGCTCCAAGAATCAATGCCCATTCGTTGGGTTTGAATCGTGGCTCGTGCTGTTTCATCGTTTCTCCTGTGACAATGTCCGAAATGGAACGTTCAAGATAGCGGTTTCTTGGGGAAAAAACAAAGGAAATGAAGGTTTGACAACTTAAACGCAAAGAGCGCAAAGGAGGCGCAAAGGTCGCAGAGAAAAGAGTCCTTACTCGACTGTGACGCTTTTGGCGAGGTTACGAGGCTGATCGACGTTCGCACCCCGCGCAACCGCAATGTAATAAGAGAGGAGTTGGAGAGGGATGACGTTGATGATCGGTCCGAAGAAACCGTACGTTCGCGGAACCCGAATGACAAACTCCGCGATCGATTCTATTTCCGTATCATCCTCATTGGCCACGGCAATGATCCTGCCCTTTCGGGCACGAACCTCCTGAATGTTGCTCATGACTTTCTCGTAGATCGCATCTTTTGGAACAATGCATACGACGGGCATCTTGTCGTCAATGAGGGCGATCGGGCCATGCTTCATTTCCGCGGCGGGATATCCTTCGGCATGGATATACGAAATCTCTTTAAGCTTGAGAGCGCCTTCCAATGCCACCGGGAAATTCGCTCCGCGGCCGAGATAAAGAAAATGGCGCGCGTCCTTGAACTCATTCGCTATCGTCTTGATCTGTTGGACATTGCCGAGTATCTTCTCCACCTTTGTCGGGACACTTTCGAGCTCTTTGGCAAGAACAACGGCGTCCTTTTGCGCCATTCCTCGCGCACGTGCAAGCATGAACGTTATGAGAGCCAGCACGGTAAGCTGAGATGTGAAAGCTTTCGTGGAGGCAACCCCGATTTCGGGTCCCGCAT
>DATDRF010000162.1:0-17427 GCA_035291905.1 Bacteroidota bacterium | reverse complement strand
TATTTTCTTTCGGCGCTGCACCGGAGTGACGATCCCGGTACCGGGGGCAGGCAGATGCCCGGGCATTACGGCAAGCAGGAGCTTCGCATCATAACACAGTCAAGCCCGACGGGAACGCAATACCTGCAGGCTGCAGGCGTCGCAGTGGCCGCAAAGAAAGAAGGGAATGGAGAGGTGGTATATGTCTCCTCGGGTGAAGGCTCGACGAGCGAAGGCGAATTCTTTGAAGCGGTGAACTGGGCGGCGAGGGAATCGCTTCCCGTGATCTTCTTTATTCAGGACAACAAGTTTGCGATTTCGGTTCCGGTCGCACAGCAAACCGCAGGGGGCTCGGTCTACGAAGTGACAAAAGGGTTCCAGGGCCTCGAGCGCTTCAATGTTGACGGGACGGATTTCATCGAGACCCGCAAGGCGATGGTCGCCGCCGTGGAACGTGCGAGAAAGGGTGAAGGACCGACCCTGATTGTCGCGAACGTCGTCCGTCTCCTTCCGCATTCGTCATCCGACGATGACCGCAAGTATCGTGCGAAGGAGGAATTGGAAAGGGACCGTGCAAAGGACCCGATCCCGAAAATGACGCGCTATCTTATTGAAGAGGGATATCTGACGGATTCGGAGGCATTGAGGATTGCCGAAGAGGTCAAGGCGGCGGTCGATGCTGCGGTTGATTTTGCAGAGTCGCGTCCTTTGCCCGATCCTTCCACGGTGGAAGCGTACGTATATGGAGAAGCGCATGCAAATCCTGATCGCGGATTCGTCGAGCCCGAACATCAGGGGAATAAAACAGTGATGGTCGATGCCATCAATCATGCGCTGCATGAAGAGATGGCGCAGAATCCAAAGATGCTGGTATTCGGAGAAGATGTCGCAGACGGCAAAGGGGGCGTTTTCACCGCGACGAAGGGATTATCAACGAAGTTCGGCAGAGATCGGGCGTTCAACTCCCCCCTCGCCGAAGCCAGTATCATAGGTGTCGCAATCGGTTGTGCGCTCAAAGGTTGGAAACCCGTTCCCGAGATACAATTCGGCGACTATATTTGGCCCGCCTTCATGCAGATCAGGGACGAGCTTGCGATGTTTCGGTACCGTTCCAACGGCACATGGCCTGCCCCCGTCGTGATTCGGGTGCCCGTCGGCGGCTATATCCATGGCGGACTCTATCATAGTCAGTCGATTGAAGGGTTCATGGCTCACATCCCCGGCATTCGCCTCGCGTTTCCCTCAAATGCTGCTGATGCCAAAGGACTTTTGAAGGCAGCCATCAGAGGAGATGACCCGGTCATCTTCATGGAGCATAAAGGCCTGTATCGTCAAGGCTACGCTTCATCTCCGGAGCCCGGTCCGGACTACGTTCTGCCGTTTGGGATCGCCGCAGTACGCAGGGAGGGAAGCGACATTTCCGTCATTACGTATGGCGCGATGGTGCAGAAATCTCTTGAGGCCGCCAGGAAAATGGAGGAGAAGGGCGTGAGTGTGGAAGTTATCGACCTGAGAACATTGAATCCTCTGGATGATGAGACGATCTTTGCTTCGGTCAAGAAGACAAACAAAGTTCTCGTCGTTCATGAGGACACTTTGACCGGCGGGTTCGGAGGGGAGATCGCGGCGAGGATTGCGAAACACTGCTTCGAGCATCTCGATGCACCCGTGGAACGTGTCGCCGCACTTGATACTCCGGTTCCTTACAGCCCTCCCCTGGAGGATGCGATGCTCCCGAATGAGGGAAAGATTCTCTCTGCTCTCGAACACCTTTCAGCTTATTGAGGACTCGATCATGCAAGTGGAAGTTGTGATGCCCAAGATGGGCGAAAGCATTCAAGAGGGAAAGATCCTTCGCTGGGCCAAGAAGCCGGGCGACAAGATCCAGAAGGATGAGACGATTCTGGAAATCAGCACGGACAAGGTCGATTCGGAGATCCCGTCTCCTTCAGCGGGCGTGTTGACGAAGATCATCGTCCCGGAAAACGAGACGGTTGCCGTCGGAACGATCATTGCCATGATCGAGACCGATGCGGCAGCGGCGAAAGTGGATACATCGGCTCCCGCTCCCGTCGAAAAGAAGAGTCCCGCGGCAGCCGTTGCGGCTCCTGTCGTTTCGGCGGGTCCCATTCACGCTGCAGCTCCGGGACCGCGGGGAAGAAACGGACTCCGGTTCTATTCGCCACTGGTTCGCACCATTGCGGAGAAAGAGGGGATTTCCTCCTTAGAACTCGACACCATCTCCGGATCCGGTATTGCCGGCCGGGTGACAAAGAATGACCTTTTGTCCTACATGCGTTTGCGCGCTCCCGGCCAGGCAGCAGGACAAAAATTCGATGCATCGATCCGGCCGGTCGACATGAAGGACATGCTGAAGAAGTATCCCCCGCCGAACTATGAAGTGCGGCAGATGGACAATCTTCAGCAGAAGATGGCCGAGCACATGGTAAAGAGTGTGCAGACCTCTCCGCACGTGCAGGCGATTTCGGAATGCGACATGACGAGAATCGTGAACTACAGAGCCGAGCAGGCCCCGGCGTTCGAGAAGAAAGAAGGGTTCAAACTCACGTTCACTCCGTTCCTGCTGAAGGCGACGGTTCAGGCCCTCAAACAGTTTCCGCTTGTGAACAGTTCGGTCGAAGGGGACAAGATCATTCTAAAGAGATTCATCAATCTCGGCATGGCCGTAGCAACGCCGGCAGGGCTGATTGTTCCGGTCATCAAGAACGCCGAGGAGAAGAACTTCGTCGGGATTGCGCGGGCTGTCAACGACATTTCGATTCGGTCGCGGAACAAGAAGCTCATGCCTGACGATATCCAGGGCGGGACATTTACCGTTACAAACTATGGTGTGTTCGGTAACATCATCGGAATACCGATCATCAACCAGCCGCAGGTAGCCATCCTGGGATTTGGCGCCATCAAGAAACGCCCGATCGTCGTCACGCATTCCGACGGACACGATTCGATTGCTATTTGTTCGATGTGTTATTTGACGCTTTCTTTTGACCATCGCATTCTGGACGGGGCCATTGGCGGGCAGTTCTTAGAGGCCGTGGTTTTGAATCTTCAGAACTTTGACTTTACGAATCTCCTATGAGCTTTGTCATCAAAGAAATACCGGCCCAATCTTCTTCTCCCGAACGCCGGCCGCATTGGCTAAAGGCGAAAATTCCGGGCGGCGAGAATTATGCCCGGTTGAAGAATCTTATCGACACACAGCGCCTGCATACGGTCTGCGAAGAGGCGCGCTGTCCCAATATGGGAGAGTGTTGGAACTCAGGCACGGCGACGTTCATGATCCTCGGAGACATTTGCACGCGATCGTGCGGATTCTGCGCAGTGAAAACAGGCCGCCCGGATTACGGGTTGGACTGGGATGAACCGCGGCGTGTGGCTGAGGCTGTTCAGCGGATGCGTTTGAAGCACGCGGTAATCACATCAGTGAACCGTGATGAAAGAAGCGACGGCGGAGCCCCCATCTTCGCGGAGACCATTCGTCTTATCAGGGAATTGATTCCCGGTTGTTCCGTTGAGGTACTTATTCCTGATTTCAAAGGGAGCGAAGAGGCGTTGGGTATCGTTCTCGAGGCGGGTCCGGATATTCTCAATCACAATCTGGAAACGGTCCCGCGGCTGTACAAGACAGTTCGCCCGCAGGCAGACTACACCCAGTCGTTGGAGGTGCTTGCAAGATCAAAGGAGAGGGGGATGAAAACAAAGACCGGCCTCATGCTCGGGATTGGGGAGAAGACGGATGAAGTTCTAGAAGTCATGAAGGATGCGATCAAATCAGGGTGCGACATCCTCACCCTTGGGCAATATCTTCAGCCTACAAAAGAGCACCTCCCGATTGACCGATACGTCCATCCGGATGAGTTTCTGATGCTGAAGGAGGAGGGGATTTCCATGGGTTTCAGGCACGTCGAGTCCGGCCCGCTGGTCCGCAGTTCCTACCACGCTGCCAATCACGTTTAAATGCCTTGCTCCTGTTTCATCCGATGGCGATGACAACAAGTCAAGTGCCCCTGCAATTCAATCTCCAGCGCACTCGCGGTACAGGAATCATTCGTTGACTTTTTGACGAAAATGCGCTATCATTAAAGGCTAATTTTCAAAGGAACCTGGAAACCGGAGGTTTTTAACAGTGGAAATGTCACCCAATACGAAATTCTTCAAGCCCGAAGAGGTCGGCCAGAAATGGTACGTTGTCGATGCTTCGGGAAAGACCCTTGGGAGGATCGCGTCGCAAGTTGCACGCGTCCTTCGCGGAAAGCACAAGCCCCAATTCACGCCCAATTTCGATGTGGGTGACTATGTCGTCGTTATCAACGCAGAGAAGGTCATGGTGACGGGCAAGCGCGAAGAATTGAAGCAGCTTTATCATAATACCCTGTATCCGGGCGGTGCCCGCTTTGAATCCTTCAGGGATCTCATAAAGCGAAGACCGGAGCACGTTATGGAGCACGCTGTGAAGGGAATGCTTCCGCACAATCGGCTTGGCCGCAAGATGGGCATGAAGCTCAAAGTGTATGCCGGTGACAAACATCCTCACAGTGCCCAGCAACCCGAACCATTACAGTTCTAAAAGAAGGACAGCGCATGCAACCGCAAGTCAAGGTCGGACGCCGTAAGACAGCAGTAGCGAGAGTGAAACTGATTGAAGGATCGGGCAAGATTGTCATCAATCGGCGTCCGTTCGAAGTCTATTTCCCTATTGAGATTCTGAGAAGTGAAGTGATGCGCCCGTTTGAGGTGACAAACACGCTCGGGCGGTATGATGTGCGCGTGACCGTTGAAGGGGGCGGATCCACCGGCCAGGCGGGAGCCGTGAAGCTGGGGATCGCTCGTTCCCTGGTTGCGTTGGATGAGGACACACGCGGCGCATTACGTGGAGCCGGATTACTGACCCGTGACCCGAGAATGGTCGAGCGCAAGAAGTACGGCCAGAAGAAGGCCCGCAAGCGGTTCCAGTTCTCGAAGAGATAACAGCTGTTCCGGGTTCAAGGTTCAAAGTTCAAGCATGCAACCTTGAACATGGAACCTGGAACTTTGAACCAGTTTTCCATCAATCATATTCCCCGATTCAACCGGCAGTGTGGCGCCGCAGGCGCCATTCCGGAAGAAAACGACGGGAATAGTCGAACAAACTACATAAGGATCACATCATGCCTCGCGTTGAGCTCGAGACTCTTCTTACTGCAGGTGCGCACTTCGGGCACCTGACCCGCCGTTGGAATCCCAAAATGAAGCCCTACATTTTCATGGAGCGGAATGGGATTCACATTATTGACCTCAAGAAAACCCAGGAAATGCTCGAATCGGCCTGCAACGCCGTTTCGAACATTGTGGCCGAAAACAAGAAGATCCTGTTTGTGGCCACCAAAAAGCCTGCGCGTGATGTCGTTCAGGAAGAAGCACGGCGGTGCAACGCGTTTTATGTTACCGAACGATGGCTGGGCGGAATGCTGACGAACTTCTCGACCATTCGAAAGAGCGTCAAGCGCCTCAACAATATCGAGAAGATGGAAAGTGACGGGACCTTCGAGAGTATTACGAAGAAAGAACGTCTCTTCCTCAACCGCGAACGCGAAAAACTGCAAAACGTACTGAACGGTGTCGTGGATATGTCGCGACTCCCCGGTCTTATCTTTGTCGTCGATGTGAAGAAAGAGGCGATCTCTGTGAAGGAGGCCAAGCGGCTTGGAATACCGGTGGTGGCGATTGTCGACACGAATTGTGATCCAGAAACGATCGATTACCCGATTCCCGCCAACGACGACGCGTTGAAGGCTGTCCAGGCGATCACCAAGGCGGTTGCGGATGCGGTGCTCGAAGGCACACAGCGCGCAGCGTCGGCAAAAGCCGCTCAAGCCGAATCCGAAGCGGAATCTGAGAGAATCGAATTGGAGCACAAGACATCGGCCAAGGAGAATCGTTAAGTCATGGCAGCAATAACAACGGATTTGATCAAGCAGCTGCGGGACAAGACCGGCGCAGGAATGATGGACTGCAAAAGGGCGCTGGAGGAAACCGCAGGAGACATGGAAAAGGCAATTGAGTCTCTTCGCAAGAAGGGTGCAGCAACGGCAGCGAAACGTGCTGACAAAACGACGAATCAGGGAGTGGTGGAGGCCTACGTGCACGCAGGAGGCCGAATCGGAGCAATGGTCGAACTGAACTGCGAAACGGATTTCGTCGCGAAGACTCCCGACTTCAAAGCCCTGGCGCATGATATTGCAATGCAAATCGCAGCGATGAGTCCCCGATATATTGGCCGGGAGCAGGTGGAGAAAGACGTCATCGACAAGGAAATCGATATCTACACGACCCAGGCCAAGAACGAGGGAAAGCCCGCAAATGTGGCCGAAAAAATAGCCAAGGGCCGCCTCGACAAGTTTTATCAGGAGACTTGCCTGATGGAACAAAGCTTCATCAAGGATTCTGGAAAAACCATCAAGGACCTTCTCGATGAGGCGACTGCAAAGGTGGGAGAGAAGATCTCCATCCGGCGCTTCATGCGGTACCATCTGGGCGAAGATGGACAGCCGTAGAGTCTCGAGAATCCCGAATTCATTCGGGATTTTTTTTGCGGTCAAGTTGGCATAGTGGAAATGAATCGAAAAGGGAAGACATGTCCACACAACGGTACAAACGAATCCTCCTGAAGTTGAGCGGTGAAGCGCTCATGGGAAATCAGGATTACGGCATCGATTCCGCCGTGCTTGCCAATTATGCTGAGGAGATCAGGCTGGTCCGGGAACTGGGGACCGAGGTGGGCATTGTGATCGGTGGAGGAAACATTTATCGGGGGATCGAAAATTCGTCGGACGGCATCGACAAAGTCACCGGCGATCATATGGGAATGCTGGCCACCGTTATCAACGCATTGGCCCTGCAAAGCGCCCTTGAGCACAAGGGACTCTATACGAGGTGTCAGACTGCTATCAATATGGAGAAGATCGCAGAGCCCTTCATCCGCCGGCGTGCCATCCGGCACCTGGAAAAAGGGAGGGTGCTGATTTTTGCGGCAGGAACGGGAAATCCGTATTTTACGACCGACACGGCAGCGGTCCTGCGTGCGATTGAGATTGAAGCTGATGTGATTCTCAAGGGAACCCGCGTGGACGGGATTTACGACAGCGATCCGGAAAAGAATTCCGCAGCCGTACATTTCCCCGAGATCTCCTTTTCGGAAGTGCTGAAGCGCGATCTCAAAGTTATGGACCTCACGGCAATCACGCTGTGCAAGGAAAATAATCTGCCGCTGGTCGTGTTCAACATGAACAAAAAAGGAAATCTCAAACGGTTAGTGGCGGGAGAAGCGATCGGTTCCGTTGTTGCGAAAACAGCCTCATCGAATCGTACCACCTGACAACAAAGCTCATCACAGCTTGAGGCAAGCATGGTAAAGAACATACTGCATGACGCGGAACAACGAATGAACAAGGCAGTTGAAGTGGTTCGTGAGGAATTTGTTAAAATACGGACCGGCAAGGCGACCACGGCGCTCCTGGATGGAGTAAAGGTTGATTACTATGGGACAATGACGCCGCTAAAACAGGTCGCGAACATCAGTACTCCCGACGCTCACACGATATCGGTTCAGCCCTGGGAAAAGGGGATGATTCAGCCGATCGAAAAGGCGATTCTCAACGCCAACCTCGGCTTGAATCCCGCCACGGACGGGACGGTCATCCGGGTTCCGATTCCGCCTCTTAATGAGGAGAGGAGAAGGGAATTGGTCAAGCTTGTGAAGAAGTTCGCCGAAGACGGAAAGATCGCCGTGAGAAACATCCGCCGGGATGCCATTGAGCATCTCAAAAAGACGGAAAAGCAAGAGCATATTTCCGAAGATGAGCGGAAAAGGGCGGAGCAGGAGACTCAGAAGTTCACGGATAAGCACGTGAAGGATATTGACAATCTCGTCGTTTTGAAGGAAAAGGAAATAATGGAAGTGTAGTTGTCCAAAGGCGGAATCGTGTTTGAATCCCGGCTGACCGCCGGGATTTCTTTTTGCCCCGTTAGACAGGAGATTTCTGTAACATTCGCGGGGGTGTCTCGTAAATGTGGGTAGAATCATAGGAGGACCCATGCCTGAATCAGCTAAACGCCTTTACCGTAGCCGCAAACACAAGATGCTGGGAGGGGTGTGCGGTGGGCTCGCCGAATATCTGGGCGTAGACCCCACCATTGTGCGAGTCGCATGGATTGTCATTTCTATCTTCCCGCTGATCCCCGGAATCCTCGTTTATATCATCGCGTGGATCGTCATCCCCCGGGAACCGGGTGCGGATGTCCCGTCGGCCGTCTCCAGCTCGCCGCCGGGCACTGCAGCGGCATTCTTTGGATTCTTCTTCATAGCACTAGGCAGCCTGCTGCTTCTCTCGAACCTCGATATCTTTGACTGGGATCTGTGGTGGGACCTTTCGTGGGAGTACGCGGTCCCGCTTCTCCTCATTGCCACCGGAGTCTTCTTTCTTGTGAGGCCTTCTCTTCAGAAGGCGACGGAACCGTCAACGGAACGTTCGGATCCTGCGGGCCCGGAGCCGCGTCCGGAAGGCAGGAAACTCCGGCGGTCATCGGCCAATCGGAAGCTCTTTGGCGTCTGCGGGGGAGTTGCAGAGTACTTTGACATCGATCCTTCATTGGTGAGGATCGGATTTGTCTTCTTTTCTTTCTGGCCTGCGGGACTCGGAATCCTCGCCTACATCCTCCTGCTTATTGTGATGCCCGAAGGCCAATCGCGTCCTCAAACTCAATCGTGAGAATATCATGTCGGAAAGAATCGCTTTAAATCGGGAACCGAGAGTCCTTGTTTTCGGTATTCTCCTGATAGCATTGGGTCTTGTCCTTCTGCTTGACCGTCTCGATCTCCTGTTTGTCCGTTGGGGCTCTCTTGCATGGATTGTTGGGGCGTGTTTCGGGGGATTCTTCGCTGTCGATGGGTTCATACGAAAACGGGGAGCCCGAATCTACTGGGGAAGCGTTCTCTTCTTTTTCTGCACATACTGGGTGATGGCGGGATGGGACGTCATTTACCATCACAATTTCTACGTTACGCCTGTCATCCTCCTCTCCTTCGGTCTTTCCTTTTTTGCTCTCTTTGCATCAAGGCCGAGAGAATATGGCCTCTTGATTCCTGCAATTCTTCTCTCAGCTACGGGAACGCTTATGATTCTTTGGTGGTGGGAGTACATCGAATGGTACGAGGTGCGGCAGGCGTTGAGAACCTATTGGCCGCTGTTGTTTGTCATCTGGGGCGTTGCGCTGCTGCTGAAACGAAGGAATCCTCCCGCGGTAAGTCAAACTCATCCCCCCGTACCCCCTTCTCTTTGAAGAGAAGGGGGATGGGGTTGAGTCAGTTGCACTAGTGCGCCTCCAGCCAGTTCCTTCCGACGCCGATTTCGACCTCTATCGGAACGGAAAGGTGCAGTGCCTCCTTCATTTCCTTTGCCACGAGTTTCCTTATCTCTTCTTCCTCCGTCTTCGGAATGTCGAACACGAGTTCGTCGTGAACCTGCAGGATCATGTGACTCGAAAGACCTTTCTTCAGGAGGATCTTGTCGATCGACACCATTGCCGCCTTGATCATGTCGGCGGATGACCCCTGGATCGGCATGTTGATTGCCTGGCGCTCGGCGTTTGACCGAAGGTTGAAGTTCCTGCTCCTCAACTCGGGAAGGTATCTTCTTCGTCCGAGAAGCGTACTGACGTACCCGTCCTTCTGTGCCTTCTTGATCGTCGTGTCAATATACTCCCGTACTTTCGGAAATCGTTCGAAGTAGCGTTCAATAATCTCTTTCGCCTCTCCTTGTGCAAGTTCAAGTCGCCGTGCGAGCCCGAATGCCCCTATTCCGTACATGATCCCGAAGTTCACCTCTTTGGCTTTTCTCCGCATCTCCTTTGTCACGTCTTTCAAGTCGACTCCGAACACCTTTGATGCCGTGGTCGCGTGAATATCTTCGCCCTTTTCAAACGCCTCACGAAGTGCCGGGTCACCGCACACGTGGGCCATCATTCTGAGCTCGATTTGAGAATAGTCGGCGGAGAGAATGAGGTTCTGCTTGCTCCGTGGGATGAACGCCTGGCGTATTGAACGCCCAATGTCGGTCCGGATGGGAATATTCTGGAGATTCGGATCGCTGCTGGAAAGTCGCCCTGTTGCAGCGACTGTCTGGTTGAATGATGTGTGGACTCGCCCGGTCTTCGGATTGATCAGGTGAGGGAGGGCCTCGACGTATGTTGACTGAAGCTTGGACAATTGTCGATACTCCAGCATTCGCTCTACAAGGGGATGTTCATTGCGCAAAGCTTCGAGGACTCCGACGTCGGTCGAGAATCCCGTCTTCGTCTTCCTGACAGGGGAGAGCTTCAGCTTGTTGAAAAGAATGTCGCTTAACTGTTGCGTTGAGTTGATGTTGAATTCTCCTCCCGCCAGCCCGTGGATCTCCTTGGTGAGCCCGCCCAATGTTCGCTCGAGCTCTTTGGACATTCCGCCCAGAAAATCCACATCGATTGCGACGCCGGCCTCTTCCATTCTGGAAAGAACTGTGATGAGAGGAAATTCGAGATCGCGGGCCAGCGAGGTCATGCCTTGCTGCTCAAGCGTTCGGCGCAGCATCGGCACGAGACGCAGCGTGATATCTGCATCCTCACACGAATAATCAGAAACCTGCTGAACCGGAATTGCCCGGAGTTCTTTCCGGTCCTTTCCCGTACCCGTGAGGTCATCGTACGAAATCATTTTGTAGCCCAAATACTCGGCTGCGAGCGCGTCGAGACTATGCTGCCCGCTCTCGCGCGCGAGATAGCTGGCGACCATTGTATCGAATTCAATTCCCCTGACCTGAATGCCATGTTTCGCAAGGACGACGTTGTCGTACTTCATGTTTTGCCCGGCCTTGGCGATCTTGGCATTTTCAAGGACGGGCTTAAGCTCCTGAAGGACGAATGAAACGGACAATCCTGAGGTCTCTCTGTGTGCTGAGCCGCGGGTGGGTTCGCCAAAGAGATCTTTCTCCGCTCCTTGTTTGTCGTCGGGCAGAACGGAAACGTAAAAGGCCTCTCGCTCTGCGAGCGCAAACGAAATTCCCACCAGTTCAGCCTTCATCGGGTCCGTGGAAGTGGTCTCAGTGTCGAACACGAACCTCTCAGTCTTCTTCAAACGTGAAAGTAGTTGCTCAAAGTCCTTTTTCGTTTGAACGAGACGATATGTATGCTTATCCGATTGGATCGAATGGAGCGGTTGTTGGGCCGCGGGAGGCTCGGGGACATCGTCTGCTTCAGCGGAGGTGGCCCCGCCTTCGCGAAGTTTCCTGGCGAGGGATTTGAAGTCAAGAACCTCGAACAGCTCGAGAAGCTTCCCCGGATCACCGCCCGATAGCTTGAGCTGGTGAAAATCAATTGAAACGGGGACGTTGGTGTCGATAGTAACAAGGCGTTTCGAAAGGATCGCCTTGTCGGTGTGAGTCTTCAGCTTTTCCTTCACCCCTTTTTGGGGGATCTCATCGACGCGCTGCAACAGATTCTCGATGCTTCCATATTCCTGAATGAGCGGGATAGCCGTTTTCTCTCCGATGCCGGGGACCCCGGGAACATTATCCGACGAATCTCCGATAAGGCCCAGGACATCCGCCACCTGATCAGGGGAGACGCCGAATTTTTTTTTCACGCCCTCGAAGCTGACGACCTCTACCTCATTCCCCTGCCGGCCGGGCTTGTAGATCTTTGTGAGATCCGAAACGAGCTGCATGAAATCCTTGTCCGACGTAACAAGAAGCGTTTCGACTTTCTCCTTTTCAGCTCTTCGTGCAAGCGTCCCCATGATATCGTCGGCTTCGTATCCGTCGACTTCAATCACAGGTATTCCGTATGCCCGAATAACATCTTTCAGAATACCGAGTTGAGCGCCCAAATCTTCCGGCATTTTCTGGCGCGTGGCTTTGTATTCTTTGTACTGTTTGTGGCGGAACGTAGGAGCGCTGGTGTCCATGGCAACGGCGATGTAGTCCGGCTGCTCGTCCTCGAGGATCATGTTGAGGAAGGTGACGAAGCCGTACACGGCGGAAGTATTCTCGCCCCGGGAGTTTAGGAGAGGCCGCTGGATGAACGCGAAATAGCTGCGATACGCAATCGCCATCCCGTCAATAAGAAATAATCGTTCTCGTGAAGACATGATTTCCTGGTTAAGTGCTCAATGCAATCCTAAATCCTAAATCTCACCTGGGTCTATCGGTGAAACCTGTTCCTCTGTTGTTTCCTGGACATCGGTGAAGAACAGACGGACAAAGACTACTGTTCCTGCCAGCACAATGCCGGTGAGATAGAAGTTCATGCGCAGGCCGATGGTCGCAGCCAGCAGTCCGCCGGTAATCGGCCCCACCATATTGGCAAGAGTCTGAAAACTCGATGCGATTCCCATGATGCCTCCCCTGCGCGCCAGCTCGGTGTGCTTGCTTACGTAGGAATAGAGTGAAGGGAGCATCCCTCCCATGCAGAAGCCCTGGATGGCCCTGAGAGGAAGGAGGTGGTAGGGAGATTGGGCAAACCCCTGGGCCACATACGCGACTGCCGTTCCCGAGAGGGCAATGGTGAGGTTCATTCTGTAGCTTTTGACGTCGTTTCTTTTCCCCCACCAGGGTGCCGAGAAGACCATGAAGAACCCAGCAACGGAAAAGATTGCCCCCGTGAGAGTGGCAATAAGCGTTTCATTGGGTGCCAGAGACTCAATATAAAGGGCGAAAATCGGCTGAACCATCATCACGGCGGCTTGTGCGAAAAGTATGGTTGTCAACGCCACACGGATTTGGGTCGACTCGTAGGCGTATCGATAGTTGCTGAAGAGAGAGTGTTGTTCGCTCTTGCGGACCATTGTCGCGGGGTCCTCTTTCACCATCTTGATGATCAAAACACCCGCAACGGAACAGATAACGGCGACAAGGAAAAAGAGCGGTCGATAGCCGAAGGCGTCGGCGAGCGAACCTCCAATGAGTGGGCCGATGATGTTCCCGCTGGCTGTTGCGGTCTGAAGCAGGCCGATCGCATAGCCGGCCTTCTCCCGCGGAGTGTTTACCGAGACGAGTGCAAGGGCAGCAGCGATGAAGCCGCTCATCACTCCCTGGAGCATCCGGAAAAAGAAGAGCATTTCAACGTTCTGAGAGAGGCCTATCAAGGCTTGCGAGATGGCGAGGCCGAAGATCGCCCTGATGACCATGAGTTTGCGTCCGTATCGGTCACCCAAATAGCCCCAAACAGGGATCAGGAAGAAGGAGACGATAAAGGGGCCGGAAAACGCGAGTCCACTCCACCATGCGACCTCATCGGGATCGGTAATGCCGAGGTCTCTGACATAGAAGGGGAGAAACGGGACGACGAGGCTCATCCCAACCATCGTAATGAATTGAGAGAGCCAGATTACGTAGAGTGTTTTACGCCAGGGCTCGAGGCCTTTGAAGGTCATGGGGTGGACTGAGATGGTAGATCGGAAACGCAGTGCAGAAACAGATCGCGTGCTCAATGTAAAGAAAAACGGGAGGGAAAACAAACTCCCTCCGCGACCTTTGCGCCTTCTTTGCGTCCTTTGCGGTTAAGAAAAAAGCTAACCGCAAAGAGCGCGAAGGAGGCGCAGAGAACGCAAAGGTGAAAAACAAGTTGTTCCTTTGCATGCCCAGTAATTGCGTCGTATATTCATCATCCTCATGAACGTCTACATTGTACTTCTCATTCAGATGTCCATCGCAGGTGGCACGCACATCGTTGCCAAAGCTGTCCTCGGTGAGGTTGACCCTGCTACGCTGACATTTCTTCGGTCGCTTTTTTCAACCGCCGGATTAATGGCGTTGTTCTTCGCCCGGAATCGGCAATTTGGAATAGAGCGCCAGGATTGGATCAAGCTTGCCTGGCTCGGTTTTTTGGGCCTTCCGTTGAATCAGTTTCTTTACCTCTACGGTCTCGGATTTTCCACGCCGGCCAACGGGGCACTATTGTATGCAACGACCCCCGTGTTTGTGCTCGTTCTGTCGCAGTTCTTCCTGAATGAGAAGATCACCGTAAGGAAGACCTTCGGCATTCTTCTGGCCTTCGCAGGCGTTGCGGTTGTCATCTTCGAGCGCGGGGTGGATCTTTCCTCGGAACACACATACGGGAATCTGATGATTCTCCTGGCCGTTCTGGCATGGGCGCTTTTCACGATTCAGGGAAAGCCGATGGTGCTTAAGTATGGTGCTGTGAGGACCACGACCCTCGCAATGACCATCGGGATGATCCTGTTTCTTCCGATTGGCATATTCTCCGCAACGAGCTTTGATTTCTCGTCGATCGATATTTCCCATTGGATGGGAGTGGCGTATCTCGGTCTTGGGACATCAGTTTTTGGCTACATGCTGTGGTATTACGCATTGGGGAAGCTTGAGACGAGCAAGATGGCAGTATTTGCGAACGGGCAGCCGATCCTTGCAACGATCCTCTCCATCATCTTTCTTCAGTACAGCATCACTGCAGTCTTTGTGATGGGGGGAGTTGTAACGCTGGCGGGCGTGGTCATGACACAACGAAGCTGAGTTCGGGCTCACGAACTGCTGAGATTCTCAACACCCTTTTCTGTGTCCTTGGTGCTTCCCTTGACACCAGTGCCGCAAATGAGTACCATGCCATCTGTGGGGAATTTCAACGCCGCTTGACGTAGGACTGTCGACTACGTCCATAAAACGGACTTCGTCGACCGAGCCCGACCATGCTTGGTCGGCGTCGATTCAAATCCTTTCTTTAGAGCTTTTCGGATCCTACTTCGAGGATGTAATCTGACAATCAGCAGGGGATTCCCATGTCAGGTGCGTTCTCACCTCGACCGTATCAGCCACGAGCAGACCGTCACGGCAAGAAGTTTCATTGCCTTCGATGCTGGCTACTTGCACTATGCTTCGCCTCGCTCGGTGCCATACCCCTCTTCGCCCAGGTTTATCCCTTTCGGTCATACGGTGTCTCCGACGGACTGGCACATTCAGGTGTCACGTCCATTTATCAAGACCCTTACGGATATTATTGGATCGGAACGATCGCGGGTCTCAGTTACTATGACGGAGCCGGTTTTCGGAATTGTCTGAATCGGGGGGAAGAACGCTCCTTCATCAAGTCGGTGCTCCAGATGGAAGACTCGGTCTTTTGGGTATCGACGGAAGGGAATGGCATTGCGCGAATTTCCCGCCAGGGGGAAATCAAAGGGTGGATGCGGGCGAGCGGCGGGCTCTTGCCAAGTGACTCCATCTACGCTTTCATTCGAGATCGACAGAAGAACCTCTGGATTGGAACCGCAAATGGAATCCTCGTCATGCATCCAGATGGATTCTCCCGCATCCTGACCACAACGGACGGCCTGCAGGATAATGTCATGAGGGCAATATCCCAGCGCGACGACGGAACGATGTGGGTCGCGTCGAGGGGAGGGGTGATGAGATTTCGGTATTCCCGAGAGGGGCTGACCGATCGCCGCGTTGTGGTACGTCACGGTTCATTGGCGCTTTACCCGACGTCGGATGGCGGCATGCTCATTGGCACAAATGCAGGTCCTACCGGCAAGGAGGGAGTGGTGCTGAAGGTTCGACGCGATGACCGGATCGATACTCTTTTGAACACGAGAAAGGCCGGCGGGCCCCTGAAGGTATTGTCGCTGCTTGAGGACCGAAGTGGAGCCATCTGGATTGGAGCCGTCCCCGGATTGTTCCTCATCGATCACGGAAATCTCTCCTATATCGGTGAAAAGAACGGCTTGCAGTCCGGGGGGGTAAACTCTCTAATGGAGGATGCCGTAGGAGACGTGTGGATCGGAGGATCGGGATTGATGAAACTTCCGCAGAAGTCCTTTCGGCATTTTCCCCTCACGGACACGTTCTCTGGCATTGTACTTCGTTTTGGACTCTCGGCAAGTGATCGATCGGTCTGGTTCGGCGGGTTTGGCAGGCTCGTTCGTAAGAAGCCAAACGGAATGTTTGTCGAGATTCCACCTCCCTCCGGCGAACTTGTGTGGAATGTTCAGGGGATTGCCGAGGATCACTCGGGGACGATCTGGATTACATCGTTTGCCGGTTTAATGGAATTCAAAAACGGAAAAATGATGCAGGCTGAAATTGAGGGATACGGGCAACGGGGAACGATTGATAAGATCCACGTTGATCGGTCCGGTGATCTTTGGATCGGTTCTGAAGGTAACCTTTATCACATACGCGGGAACCGTGTGATTCACCGGTACGGTGGGGAGAACGGGATTCCTCACGATACTTTTCTATCAATCACAAGCGCACCCGATGGATCGATCTGGTTTGGAATGGATGCCAGTGGGGCAGGTCGGCTGTTCAACGGGAAAGTAACGATGTTCACCGCTGCGGATGGTCTTCCCTCGAACGCGGTTAATCGGGTTTATGTCGACAAGGATTCACTTTTGTGGTTTGCCACGCGGAAAGGGCTCGCGACTTTTGAGGACGGTTCGGTTCGACCCATGATTGATCTGAACAATCTGATGGGGGGATCCCCTGTCACACGCGAAATCATCCAGGATTCCAGGGGCCGGTACTGGATCTCAGCAAGAGGCGGCCTTTATGAGTGGGACGGGGTCCGGATTCACCATTATGATTCGCGCGACGGATTGCCCTCCGATCTCATCCATTGCTCCTTCTTCGATTACGACGGAAATCTGTGGGCAGGATCGGAACGCGGGCCTGCCGTTCTTGACGCAAGGGCTGTCACGGCGGACGTCCCAACACCTTCCGTTCATGTTTCCTTTGTGAATGAAAAATCAAACACCGCATCAATGTCTTTGCCCACCTCGTACCCGTACGATGAGAACTCCATTTCTCTGGGGTTCCATGCAACAGGGTTTGTTGACGAACGGAGTATGGAATTCGAATGGCGAATGGGTGGCACAGATGAAAACTGGCAGTCAGACAGGGGACCGCGGACAATCGGTTTTCCACTTCTTCCACCTGGGGATTACCGGTTTGAGGTCCGCGCCCGGAATCGCAATGGAGCATGGTCGCCCACGGTGGAATATGCGTTTGTCATTCAGCCTCCGTTTTGGCAACGATGGTGGTTTTATGCAAGCATTTCATTCCTGGTCCTGCTGACCCTGTGGACGATCCATCGGTACCACATCCGCCACCTGCTTGAAGTGGAACGGCTGCGCGTGCGAATAGCGGGCGATCTTCATGACGAGATCGGAAGCTATCTGGGTGGAATCGCATTGGAGAGTCAGATGATGCAGAGGAAAGCTCCCATGAGCGAAGATCTCAAGATGAGACTTTCAAAGATCACGTCGATGGCCCATCGCACGGCGGATGCAATGAGAGACATGGTGTGGCTGATTGATCCGGAACATGACACGTTCGACACCTTGCTGGTGAAAATGAAAGATGTGGCCCGTCAGCTGGCGGGGCCGGCACACCTCACCTTTCGGGG
>DATDRF010000161.1:0-1827 GCA_035291905.1 Bacteroidota bacterium | reverse complement strand
TCCGGCAGCCTTCGATGCCCCGGTGAAGAAACATATGACACCTCCCTTCCCGGGAGTCAACATCGACGAGCCCATCAGCGGGGTGATCGGGTTTCTCTCGAAGAAGCATCACGCTGTTCTTGTGGAGGACGAGGGGGCGGTGAAGGGGATTATTACTCGCTTTGATGTGATTGAATACATGTCCCGGTGACGCTGA
Source organism: Bacteroidota bacterium (assembly GCA_035291905.1). Classification (GTDB taxonomy): domain Bacteria; phylum Bacteroidota; class Ignavibacteria; order UBA10030; family UBA10030; genus JACPLA01. The sequence continues at coordinate 1,631 of DATDRF010000161.1, read as the reverse complement.
TTCACGCTGATACTCACTGATTCACGCGGATATGTTTGGAAAAAGAGAGGAAGAATAGTAGATTCTCGCATGTTGCCAAGGGGGAAACATGGGGGAGTATCTTTATCAAGAAATTACCAAGAAGATTATCGGGGCTGCGTTTGAAGTTCACAATGCGCTAGGCAAAGGTCTCAGGGAAAAAACCTATGAGAATGCTTTAGCACTCAAGCTTAGGGAGCTTGGACTTGCAGTTGAACAGCAGAAGAGGCTACCCGTGTTCTTTCAGAATCAGAAGACGGGGGATCAAGAAGTGGACCTGCTTGTCGAAGAGAAAATCATTGTCGAAACAAAGGCCCGTCCTCGACTTCTTTCGTCGCACATTCCCCAGGTCTTGGGTTACTTGAAGAATACAAAATACCAGCTGGCCCTATTGTTGAACTTTGGGCGCAAGGTAGAAATCAAACGACTCATCCTCACTTCTCGCAATCGTTAGCTCCATTTTCATCTTACTGAATGACTCATCGGCGTCATCAGCGAGCATCAGTGAGTATCTGCGCAACCAAGGACACACATATGGGTTTCTCCACCAAAGCCATCCACGCAGCAATAGAACCGGATCCCACCACCGGTTCCATCATGACCCCCATCCATCTTACCTCCACATATGTGCAGGAGGAATTGGGGAAAAACAAGGGGTATGAATATGCCCGGGTGTCAAATCCCACCCGGACGGTCCTCGAACGACAAATCGCTGCCCTTGAAGGCGGCAAGGAGGGCCTCGCATTCGGGTCCGGGATGGCCGCCATTACCACACTGTTCGCCACGCTCAAATCCGGCGACCACGTGATCCTCTCCAGGAACGTGTACGGAGGCACATACCGGCTCGGAAAACTCGTTCTCAGCAACTTCGGGATCGATTGCCAGTTTGTCGACACGACGGACCTCGACAATATTCGAAAGGCAATCAAACCGAAAACCGCAATGGTATTCGTGGAAACGCCTACGAATCCAACAATGGAAATCACGGACCTCTCCGGCGTGGCAAAGATCTGCAAACAGAAGAAGCTCCTCTCGGTGGTCGACAACACGTTCGCCACACCGTATCTTCAAAATCCCTTGAGCCTTGGTATCGACCTCGTTCTCCACAGCGCAACAAAGTACCTCAACGGACACAGCGATATGCTGGGTGGGCTTATCGTGGCGAACGATCCAAAGGTCATCGAACAACTGAGATTCCTTCAGAAATCGCTCGGAGGGATCATGAGCCCGTTTGAAGCCTGGATGTGCCTCAGGGGAATCAAGACTCTCTCAGTAAGGATGGATCGTCACAACCGCAACGCCATTCAGGTCGCCTCGTTTCTTTCGAAGAACACCAAGGTTAAGAAGGTGAATTTCCCCGGATTGGTCTCGCATCCGCAACATAGGCTGGCAAAAAAGCAGATGAAGGAATTCGGCGGGATGATCTCATTCGACCTCGGGAGCCTTGATAAAGCAAAGGCATTCCTCAAACGAGTAAAACTGTGCGCCCTGGCTGAAAGCCTCGGGGGGGTCGAAACCCTCATCTCCCATCCTGCAACGATGACCCACGCGTCAATTCCCCGGGAAGAGCGAAATCGTATCGGCGTGACGGACGGGCTTGTGAGAATCTCGGT
>DATDRF010000160.1:0-18165 GCA_035291905.1 Bacteroidota bacterium | reverse complement strand
TCGATGATCGTGCGAGAGATGTGGGATGTATCCTGATCAAGGATGAAACGACTGGCCAGGACGATGTTCTTGTTGATGCGGACGTTCTCGTAGTAGAGGCCGTGGTCAACGAGTACTGTGTCTCCAACCCTGGCGGTGTTGATGGCGGCTTGAATGGTGGGCTTATCGTGGGGAACGCGGATGAGTTGCTGTGCCTGAGCAATAACAGAGAGCAGACCAAGCGACACAAGAAGTATCAGCAAGCGTTTCACATCAACCTCCCTGCGGAGGTGAATTGATGAAACACGCCAATCTAAACTGCAAGAATTATCGCTCGGAAAGACAACAGAAGCCTCTGTCAAACGCCGTAGCGCTCTCCAGAGGCTTCTCTAGAATATCTCAACCCCGCAAGAATCCCCCAGGAGTAATATCGATTATGATAGTGGTGGTCATTCTCAGAATCAAGTGGGGAAACTATCGTAGGACGGAAAAACGTGCAATCACAGGAATCGTTCTTAGTTGCTGCCCACCGACAGCACAGGATCGTCGGTACTCACCTCTCTTTTTCGGGCATAACCAGAAATACAAAAGCCTCCTTCCAATGCTTTGAAGCACACTCAAGGAGCTTTCATCAAATTCAGGATCCAGGGAGCTCTGCAGACAGGAAATGCAGCAACGTTGACTCAAAGACAACCAGACGGATTGGAAAGGAAGAAGCGTTCCTCTGCCCGATTGAATTGTTTCAATCAAAGAGCCTACCCCGAAGAGAAAACTTCAGGGCGTGGGGCTGAGGCACGGAGAGCACAGAGGGGAATCGAAAGTCAACGTTTGGCGGAGGACTTCTCCAGCACGTCCATCATGCGTGAGAAAACGCGCTCAGGTGTAATCTGAACCATGCAGTCGAATGTCTTGATCGGGCACTCCGCCCCCCCGTGGATCGAACAAGGCCTGCACGTCAGTCCGCGTGTTTCGACTACCGAATCGTGGTGTCCGTAGGGAGCAAAGCCGAACGACGGGACGGTCGCTCCAAAAATTGCCACGACGGGCGTTCCCGTAGCGACAGAAAGATGCATCGGTGCACTGTCATTGGAAAGAGTGAGGAGACAGCGTCGGATCAATTCGGCAGATTCCAGCAGAGAGAGAGTGCCTGCTGTGTTTATGACGAAACTGCGATTTGCTTGATCGAGAATCTCACCGCACAAACCGGCATCTTCCTTCCCTCCGACCAGCACCACTCCAAATCCCTCGTCGACAACGATCGCTATGAGCTCTGCGAAGCGTTCTTTCAGCCATCGTTTCGTATTCCAGATTGTCCCGGGGGCGACTGCAATCAGTTTCGTCCGTCTCTCCGCCGGGATGCCGGAAATAATTTCTGATGCCCTCGATTGATCCGCCGCAGACGGATAGACTTTCGGAAGGACCTTCCCGAAATCGCGAATACCGATACCGGCAAGCAGAGAGAGATTTCGTTCAATCTCATGAATCCCTGAATCATACGGCACACGCTTGTTAAGCAAGGACCGGCCTCCCCCCTTTCCAAATCCAACCCGCAGCGGAATCCTGGAAAGAAAGGCCAGGGAAGAACTTCTGAGCGACCTGTGCGGAACAACTGCAATCTGATACTCCCTCTCCCTTAGCGTCCTGACAATGCGCCGGAAACCGGCCAGCCCTTTGTCCTTTCCGTTTTTGTCATATTCTATGATCCTGTCGATTGCGGGATGATTGCGACAAATTTCCGCAGCACGCGGAACGAGGACGACGTCAACCTCGGCTTGAGGGAAGAATTCTTTGAGGGTCTGGATCAACGGAAGAGTAAGGATGACATCACCGATGAAGGCCGTCTGAACAACAAGGATGCGGTTGATCGATCTCATGACGCCCCCTGCTCCTCCCCGGCATGCTTCCATCTCCTGTGGGTCCACATCCATTGGCCCGGATATTCCCTTATGACACTTTCCGTAATGATCAGGTGCCTTTGGGTCAGCGTTCGAATACCCTCCTCCGAATAAGTCAAATCGGCAGTGGGGATTTCCCTGCCGCGAAGAACATAACGGCCGCTGGGCTGTCTGATCGCAAAAACCAGAACCATTGGTGCACCCGCTTTCAGTGAAAATGCCGCCGGCCCCTGAAACACCGGAACAGTTCGGCCAAAGAACTCCAAACGAATACTCTCCACCGGAGCGCTTTGGTCGGCAGCCACAAGCACGGCATCTCCCTTTTGCAGTACCCTCAACATTTCCCGTGCACCGAACCCCATGGGTACGATTGCCGTGCCAAATCGTGTCCGCCGCTCAGCTATTCGTTTGTCGATGAGAGGATTGGACTGCGGCTTGTACATTGCATGAACCTGAACACCTGTCTTCAGGAAGACCGCCGGCGATATGAGTTCCCAATTGCCGAGATGTGCACTCACGATCACCATTCCCTTTCCCCTCGCATGCACTGCAGTATAAAGATCGGGATCCTCCACGTCAACGAGCTCACGAATTCCTTCCGGCGTAAGGCTCGGGAAGCACATCAACTCGCACAACGAAGCGGCAATGTTCCGATAAACCTCCCGGGCAATTTCCTCCAATCGCCGGGCGTGCTCATTCGGGAACGCATTCCGAAGATTCTCACGAACGATGGACTTGCGGAATCCAAGAAACCGATAGGCGAACACTCCAATCGCGCCTCCCACCCTTTGGACCCACGTGAACGGCAGAATCCCAAGGAACCAGGAGACCGATTGAAAGAGCCAGTATTCTATCCGATGTCTCAAAATCACCAGAGGCGTGTTGCCGCCATTATTCCCCCATCACTTTCACAATCACCCTTTTCTTTCTCTGGCCGTCGAATTCAGCATAGTAGATTTGCTGCCATGGACCGAAATCGAGTTTTCCAGCCGTGACCGGAACGATCACTTCATGATGGATCAACAAACTTTTCAGATGAGAGTCGCCGTTCGTTTCCCCCGTTCGATGATGACGGTACGCAGCATCAAAAGGCGCGAGTTTCTCCAGCCACGTGTCAATATCCTGAATAAGCCCTGACTCGGCATCATTGACATAGACGCCCGCGGTGATATGCATTGCGGATACGAGAATCATCCCCTCCTTGATGCCGCTTTTTTGAAGAATCCGATCGACTTCGCCGGTAACGTTGATGTACTCACGATGCTTCGCTGTGTTGAACCAGAGGTAATCGGTGTAAGATTTCATAGGCCCTCACTTTCCACGAACAAATACGGCGAACCCCCTCCCGGGAAGGTTCATGTTCATCTTCCCTTCCATTGCTGCATAGGATTTGTGAGTGAAGTAGTCATACCACATCCCGTTTGCATTTGCAGGCACGTTCACAGAAACGACCTTCCTGGTGTCCAAGAAATTGATGACGGCCAATATCTTGTCGTCACCGGACGTTCGCATGAATGAGAACACCTTGGAATTGTCGGAATTCGCCAGCGACTGATAATCTCCGCTCCGCAATGCCTCATGGCCATTCCTTAGCCCGCACAGTTCTTTATAGAATGACATCATTTCACGATTCTTGTTCCAATCAATATCGACCTTCTCCATCAGGCTGAGCGCGCGATCGTTCCCGACCTCCTCGCCGTTGTAGATAAGGGGAACACCAGGGAAAGTCATCATCAGGACCGCAGTGGACATTGCGCCATCTTTGCCGAACTTGAGCACGGCGGGTGCATCCCAGGCATTTTTGTCATGATTTGTATTGAATCGCAGGCGCAGCGAGCCTTTGGGGAACTGATACGATTCGTTTTTCAGAATTTCGTCGAAGACCGAGACAGGTGTGGAGCCGTTAAAAATCCGATCCAACACGTCGTATGTCGACCATGAATACGTAACGTCAAACGCCTCCACGTGGTGCTCCGGCCATGTCCCTTCCGAAAGCATGAGAACCGGCTTTATCTTGTCCAATTCTCTCCGGGCCAATTCCCAAAAATCCGTCGGAACCAGTTCGGCCACATCACAGCGAAACCCGTCAATCCCAATGTCCCTTACCCAGTATTCCATCATGTCGATCATGTACTTCCGCAGCTCGTGGTGATTGTAGTTCAGATCGGCGACATCCGACCAATCTACATTTGGCGAAACGACCGAACCCGAGTCGTCCGTGGTGAACCAATCGGTGTGCTCGAACATCAGCTTGCTGTCCCACGCCGTATGGTTTGCCACAAGGTCGATAATGATCTTCATGTCATTTGAATGGACCATGCCGACCAGAGACTTGAAATCGTCGAGTGTCCCGAATTCAGGATTCACGGCGTAGTAATCCTGAATCGAATACGGACTCCCTTTTCTTCCCTTTCTGTTCGCATCTCCAATCGGATGAATCGGCATAAGCCAGAGTACGTTGACACCCATCCGTTTCAATTCCGGGACTTTCTGCTCCAGCGCTTTGAACGACTGATCCTTCGAGAACGAACGGAGAAAGACCTCATAGATAATCGCATCCTTCACCCACTCGGCACTCGGCCTGGCCGCCTTGTATGCGTACTCAGAGCGAAGAAGTTCATCGATTCGCGAAAGCGGGATGATGCTCACCGGCTTGTAGATGCCGCCGGGCCCCGCATTGTCTCTCACCTGAACAACGATCTCATTGTCTCCCAGGATCACCGCATCGGTAATATCCATATAAAATGCTTCGGAGTACCCAGCGTGTCCGCCAACGCTCTTCCCATTGACCCACACTTCGGCATCGTCATCCACTCCACCAAAGAACAGCGCAAGGCGTCCCGACGTATCTTCTATCCCGACGGTTCGTGCAAACCATCCCAATCCATCGTATGTCTCGAGATTGTATCTGTCCCACGCTCCGGGAATCTCTACATTCGTCCACGCGGACCGATCGTGCGAAGGGAGAAACCATTGTTCTTCAATCCCGACATTTGAAGAATCGACTTTGAAAAGCCATTCACCGTCAAGCTTCATGGTTGACCCATCAGTTGATGAACATCCCCCTGCCATGAGAATAAAGGAAGTTGATACGAGCAGACAAAGTGAGTATGTCTGTTTGATGCGCAGCGAGAGGGTTCTGAGTACGATGTGGTTCATCCTTTCACGCTGCCGAGCGTCAGGCCGGAAACGAGGTATCGGCTCAGAGCCAGGAAAAGAACCACAACCGGAACCATGACGATCAGCGATGCAGCTCCGTACATCCCCCACTCCGTGCTCATCGTAGCTTCGAATGATTTCAATCCGAGGGGAAGCGTCCACAGGAGGGTATCCTGGAGGATCTGCGATGCGACCAGGTATTCCGACCACGCGGTCATAAAGGAGAAGAGAGCGGTGATGACCAACGCGGGAGCCGCGAGCGGGAGTATGACACGGACGAACGCGCCGAACTGCGAGCAACCGTCAATGCGCGCCGCCTCTTCAAGGCTCACCGGAATAGTGTCATAGTAGCCCTTCATCGTCCAGACGCAGAATGGAAGCGCGGTTGCCGAGTACACGATGATGATCCCCAGATACGTATTGATCAACCCCAGGTTGATGAGCATGATATACATCGGGAGCAGCAGCATGGTAGCAGGAAACATTTGAGTTGTGAGAAGCATAAGCAGCCCGGCGCGTTTTCCCACAAATTTGAATCGGGAGAATCCGTATCCAGCGGTAGAAGCAAAGAAGACTCCCGTCACCGTCACGGCCAAAGCAACGATGGCGCTGTTCCGCATCCAGAGGAGAAAATCCCTCTCGGTAAACAGCTTGACATAGCTTTCGAGCGTGGCTCCCGTCGGTAGGAGTTCGAGGGTCGTGGAGAGCAATTGGTTTCCGGGCCGTAGCGAAATGTTCACCACCTGCCAGATAGGAAAGAGGGCAACCACCGAGAAGACCAGCAGAACCGCATAGCTGAAAAGATTCTGCACAAGTATAGTTCTTTTTGACTGAACTGCCATTAGTATGCTGCCTCCGTTGCTTTTGAACGGTTCATGAGTAGCAGCGTCAGAGTCAGAAGGATCACAAAGATGACCATGGAAAGGGCCGACGCATAGCTGAAGTTATAGAAGTTGAATGCCGCCTTATAAACGAACGAGACAAGGATGTGAGTATTGTCCGAAGGCTCTCCTGCGTTGCTGACGAGCCAGACAATATTCAGGTTATTGAAGGTCCATATCACTCCCAGGGAAATGGCCGGTATCATCACCGGCCTGATAAGGGGAATCGTTATGGTCCTCAGCTTTTGGAACCAACGGGCGCCGTCCATATCGGCGGCCTCATACAGCTCATGCGGAATGCTCTGGAGCGCCCCCAGGGCAACAACCATCATGAAGGGGAACCCAAGCCACACGTTGGTCAAAATACACGCTATAAACGCCTCTGTAGGGCTTCTGAGCCACTCCACAGCCGGGAGATTCAGGTACTTGGTGATAATGAGGTTTATTGCTCCGTATTCATAGTTAAATAATCCCCGCCATGTCAAGGCGACGATGTACTGGGGAATTGCCCATGGCAAAATAAGGATGGTTCGAAAGACGGCCTTTCCGGGAATCTTCTGGTTGAGGACGAGCGCAAGACAAACTCCCAATACCACGTGAAAGAAGACATTGACGACGGTCCATATGATTGTCTTGCCGAAGATCGCGTAGAAATCCGGCTGGGTCGGCTCCGTAAAGATCTTGATGTATTGGGCAAGTCCCACAAGCTGCCATTCCCGGATCCGCGTCAGATTCATATTCCCGAATGAGAGGACGACATTGTAGACAAACGGATAAAAGACGACCGCCCCAAGAATGACGAACGAGGGAAGTACGAGAAATGTTATGAACAGTCTGCTTCTACTCATTCATCTCTCTGATTTTTCTCACGGCAAGTTGCTGCATCTGAGCCGCTGCCTGTTCAGGGCGCATTGCACCGCCCATTACTGCCTGATAACCGGGCCGCATCGCGTCCCATACGGCCCTCATTTCAGGCACGACCGGCATTGCGCGGCCGCGTTGAATCTGGAGGAGAGAATTTTTCAGGATCTCATTGTTGCGTACTTCAGGAGAGGTGTACAATGACTTTCGCGTCGGAGCTGTGTTCAATTCCTTCACCGTCTCCAGCTGATTCTCGGCCGAGAGGAGGAAATAGAGCACATCGAGCACTTTTTGTATTTTCGTTTCGCGGACATTTGCATTCAGAGAAAAGCCTTTGGGAGAAGTCAATGGAGCGCACCAGATTCCGGTTTCCGCTATCATCGGGAGTGGTGCGACGCCAATATCAATTTTCTGCTGATAACCTGCCCACGACCAGTCTCCGTTGATCAGCATTGCACTCTTCCCATCTTTGAACAAAGCATCGGCGATCTCATAGTCTGCTTCGTTCGGAACAATTTTGTATTTGTCCCGCAGGTCCCTGATGAACTGAAGGCTTCTCACCATCGATCCATTGTCCAGCGAAGGGGTCACGCCATCCGGCTCAAAGACCCATCCGCCGAATCCGGTGTAGAACGGAATGAAGAAGAAGGGTTCGACGTAGTTCCAAGAAATCCCGTACACATTGGGCCGCCCTGCGGTGTAGCCGTACTGATCCTGGATTCTTTGTGAAAGGTCGATCAGCTCACGGTCGGTTTGCGGCGGCGTTTGTACAAATTTCTTATTGTAGACAAGAGCAAGATGATTTCCAATCTTGTCAGCAATCTGATAGACATGGCCTTGATATCGCAGGACTCCCGACGGATCGAACTCCTCCAGATACTCTTCCTTCAAGAGGGAATCGAGCGGCTGAATCGTCTTCGTCGCGACATAGATTCCAACGGGATCCGAAGGGCCGTGAACAAGATCCGGTCCCTGTCCTGCGATGGCCGCCACGACATATCCGCTCCGCAGCGTTTCCGTCTCTTTGTAGAGTTCGACGACCTCAATCCCGGGGTGCGCCTTCATGTACCGGTCGAGCTGTCTGTGAAGAATCGACTGCTCGTCGGGTCGCATCTGATGCCAGATGACAATCCGGTTCTCTCCCGCGTCGGGAGGCGTGCAGGACAGAAGAAGCAGAAAAAGGAATGAGGCGGCAATCCAGCGAATCATCTCAGATTGTGCCAAATCGATCTTTCAGGATGAGGGTCTCACCGGGTTTCTTGTCCACAACAATCTTGCGGCTGATTCCGGGGAATTCTTCACCCGGCTCCCAGTTTCCTATCGGGCCGCTGTTGGTGAACTTGTATTCCAGTTCGGTCATTGGCTGTACAAGGACTTCGAGGGTCCAGATATTGTCGCCCGGATGAACATCGCCGTGAGAACCATCGTCATACATTTTGACTTTGTTCGGAACCCAGTTTCCGAGTGCCTCATGGCTCCCCACGATCGAGAGAGTCTTTCGAACGTAGATACCGCTCGCGTCGCACTGGAAGATCACTTTTACCAGGTCTTCCTTACTTTGAGCCATGGTTCCGCGCGTGGCGCGCACAAGATTCGCCTCATTTCGAATGATAGGATCATGTTTTCGTTTTGGCATATTTCCTCCAGCTTTTTGTGCAAACATATAAACATTGTTCAACAGCGTAATATAGGCAAGATCGAAGGGCTTATCTCCCGCCGGGGCGGTCTGGTCGGTCCCGTACCACCAAAACCAGTCAGACCCTTCGGCAGCGTAGAGCGATTCCCAAGCCTTGTATTCGTACCACTGTTTCGTCCCCTTTCGAGGGGGAGCATCATCGGGAGCAGGCGCCTTTATCCCGGAGTTGTCGAGGTCCTTTCGGGTCTCCAGAAGGTACTCCCATGCCAGGTTCTCCTCGGACTCGCCTATCCAGGTATCGTAGTTGGCGTTGATCCAGGATCCCGGCCAAAGCCATGAAAGCCTCGGGAGTATCTCTATTGGGTGGGCCGGAACCCCCCTCTTTGGATTTCCGACAAGGTATTCGGTTGTGGTAACCGTTATAACCTGCTTTGTTTCAAATAGCTTAGTTAGCTTTTGATAAAGCGTATTCTGGAATTCTTTTCCGTCGTGATCATACTTGTACCACTCCCACGCATTCTCCCCGTCCAGAATGACTGTGAGCAACCTGTCCCCTTCTCCATCACCCGGAAGGTAGGTAAGAACATGCTGAACAAAGTCAGAGGCTGCATCCTCTCCCTTCCAATACTGGTACTTGAAGCCAATCTTGTCCGATAGCTCGGTATCCCTGAATACCACGACGACCGATTCCGTGCTCCCTGGGCCTGCATAGACCGCATAGGGGTGGTATTTGGGCTGCCCTTCGGGCTTTGACCTGGAGAGGATCTTCTCGTCCGTAGCGATCCATTTGATGCCGTGCTTGCCGAACACTGCCACCACATCATGGGCAACGGAGCCTTCAGCCGGCCACATTCCGGTAGGATTAACGCCAAAAATGGACTTGTAGTAACTGATTGCTTTGAGCACCTGCGCTTCTGCATCTGCGGGGAAGAAGAAACGGCTTGGCATAGCGTCCTGCGGTTGACAGAGTTTCGCAAGGTCGGAATCATACAGAAGCGGAAGAATCGGGTGGTAAAAGGGAGTCGTCACGACTTCCACCTGTCCTTTGAAGCTGGACGGGTTGTACATCATTTTCTTATGCAGCGGAAGAATAGCGGAGAGGACTTTGTAGGTCTCAGCCACAATTCGATTGCAGTCATCCTCGGCTATAGCCTTTCTGAGCCAATACGTTCCGTCTCCTCTCCTCTCGAGATAATCGGTGAGGTTAATCGAGGCTCCGGTAACAAGCTTCACCTCTCCGTTGAGGAAATCGGGGTCAAACGATGCAAGATAGAACCAGAACTTGATCTCGCGCATCTCTTGTTCCGAGAATACCCTTTCGCGGTTTTCAAGGAATTTCTTTCGAAGAGTCTGGTATTCGGGAAAGCGTTCGAACATGACTTCGCTGATTCCAAAGGCATTCCACGTGTTGGTCAGAAGGTATTGCCTGTCAGTCTCGTCGAATTCCGCCGTTGGCTTCAGCGCGAGATCGATCCACGGGTCGGTTTTCCCCTTGTGCACCTTGAAGAAGGAAGCCGTATCGACCCTGTTCTTTTTCACGTCGACGAACGGCTTAAGCCGATTTACATAGTATTCTTCGAGCTGAAACAAGAGCGACGAGGTGAGGTTAACATTGCAGTGGATGGCGGGGTAGTTCTGCAGCATGGCGGTCATATCATAGTAGTCTTTTGTGCCATGAGTCCGCACCCATGGTCCCTGCAGCTGATCGCTTGCCGGATCAAGATAGAGAGGCTGATGCTGATGCCAGATGATATTGAGAAACAACGTTGCTTTTTTCGGGGAGTCTTCCATAGTCCTGGTCTAGCGTATCAGGAGAATCTTGCGGGTTTCAATCGAATTATCCATGCTAAAACGGACAATGTACATCCCTGAACTGGCCGGAATGCCGGACGAAGTCATGCCATCCCATCGAACAGTATACGACCCGGCGGAGACTCGGGAATCGAGAATCACTGAAACCACTTCACCTATCATGTTGAACACTTCAATGCGGACATTGGACTGCCGGGGAAGGTCATATCGAAGCGACGTGCTTGGGTTGAAGGGATTCGGATAATTCATGCTGACGGAGAATGACAACGGTGTGTTTTGCCCGGTCTCTGAATCCACTGAAACAGGAATATTCAGCTGCTCGTTCGTCCTGTTTGCATATACGATGGCGCTATATCGTGGAATACCGACAACGGGAATCGTATCAGCTGAAACAACGAAAGGACTCTGGCTTACGATTTCATACCACGTGCCGGCCGACAACCATGGGACATTTGTGACATACTGATCACTGCCGGAGAGATTCGCCAGGACCATGACCTGCGAAGAAGTCACCGTATCTTCCAGCCCCCAAACAAGCGTCCGTTGGGCATCGTACCGCCACAGCGTTCTTAGTCGCCCGTCGAAAAGGGCAGGATTCAGGCGCCGCTGGTATGCAAGAGTCTTGTACCAACGAAACTGGTCCTTGCCTCTCTCCGTCGATTTGAGATCCAACCGAACCGGACGATACGACATTCGAACTCCGCCGTCCATTCCGTCCCATCCCCGCGCTTCTCCCCACTCCATTCCCTGCCAGAGCATCGGAATCCCAAGCGAGGTGAACATCATTGCTGCATAGGTCTTGTCCCTCGAGAGCGCATCCAGCGTATCGACGTTCTGAAAGTTTATCATCTCGTAAACCAACGATTGCTCATCGTGGTTGACCGTATGATTTATCGGCTGCGTTCGATCCGCATAGACGTAGGGTGTATCAGGGACATCGTTCCCCTTAAATGCAACCAAGCCAAGGACAAGATTTTCAAAGTCTGTCAGCGAGACATTCTGAAACCTCGCATCGTCAAAAATCTTGTCCCTGAAACTGTCATGCCATCCCCCGGTAAGTTTGCCGTGGCGGATGAGTGCGGGACTTTCCGGCAGATGTTCTGCAATCTGAATCACGCTGCCTCCGTATTCACTGTCGATGCGTCGAGTGAACCCAAGAATTCCGCCGGTCGTGTCATTCATGCTCCAGCCAATTCCCTGAGTGTAATCGTACCGGAACCCGTCCACCCGATACTCGTCGATCCACATTTTCAACACGTCAATAATGTATTGCCTGGCCTCCGGCGTCCAGACGTCCATATCCTTGAAGAACACAAGTCCATCCTCGTTTGATCTCGTATCGACAGGCGGCGGGAATTTGAAATATGGATTCTTCACCTCATCCGGGACCATCTGCCAGAGGGGGGCGGGATCATTGAGATGATTGAAGACAATATCGAGAACAACTGCGATTCCCCTAGCATGAGCGGAATCAACAAGTTCTTTGAATTCCGCGGGAGTTCCATACGAGGGCTCGGGGGCGAAGTGGTGATTCGGATCGTACCCCCACGAAAAGGAATTTGACGAGCCGATATTCCCATAGTCGTTGATGGGCATGAGTTCTATGGCATTCACACCGAGGTCGTTAAAGTGCGCGAGCAGCGGGATGAGATCCGTAAACTTCCCTTGCGACGGTCCCAGCGCCGTAAATTCGCGAAGATGCAGTTCATAAAGGACCAGCTTGTTGGCGGGCGGCCGTTGATATGGCGTCGAAGACCACCCATAGTTGTCGGCTGCAAGGCCTTCGGGCCCGACTGTGAACCGTGTACCCATTGTGCCATTCTGGCGTCCCCACGGATCGTAGATTCCCCTGCCGTCCGACAGTTCATAGAGGTATTCATACGTGCCAGGCGTAAGCATGATGTTGACCCACCAATCGAGGCTGCTGAAATTCTGCTTCATCGCTACCGGTTCAACCGCCGCCAAGGACTCCCCTGTCGGTGCAATGCGCAACAGGACAATATTCGTGTCGGGTATCTGTAGACGGAATGTCGTGGAATCCCTTCCTGCTCCACTGTCCGGAAGCGTCACCCCTCGTTTTGCATATGCAGGAAGCGCCGCTTTGACGATTTTGTATACTACATGCTTATGGACAGTCGAATCGCCCAATTGGTTCTTGGCAACAAGGCGATAGGAAGAATCCGCATAGACGGAATCGGAAAGGGAGAATGAGAGAACGCGCAGACTGCGGTTGAGTGAATCGGTAACATCGAGCGTTATTCGCCCCTGCGATACTGATGAACCCTCGAACTTGACCGAGGTAATGCTGTCGCTGTTTGCATGGATCACACTCGCTTCAATCCGGGTCAAGTAACTGCCTGAGTCCCGGGCATAAACCTCAAACCAGCGCAGGCGGGAAAGCCGGAGAACCGCATTGTTGTTATCAGTGGGATTTTTTTCAGGATTGAGAGGATCGGAAGGCCAGGGGCCGGCCGTCCCCTCCGGAAAGAACTTGTATTGCCACACGGAATCTCCCTGGGTCCTTCTTGCGTCCGATGGGTCCTTGATCTTGAATGTGAGAGTCTTTACCCAACACCTCAATACGCTGTCATACGCCATTTTAGAAACTTCGGCAACATTCTGCCAATTGTTGAATTCCCCGGGAACATGCACTGTGGGAGAAGGGGAAGCATAATAGCGGAACGTCAAGGAGACGCTGTCCGATGACGATTGTCCCGGTGACGCGGCGGCACAGAAAAACAGAAGGGCTGTTATCGCTTTTTTCATTTCAGAAGAGTGTATAAATAAACGGCGCCAGGGCAGATCCCTGGGTCACGACGATAAACAGGCCGAGCAAAAGGAGAACAAAAATGATCGGACCAATCCACCATTTCTTACGTTCTCGCATGAACGCCCACAACTCGCCGAAGATTTTCAGGCGTTCTTTTGTGTTCTTCACCACCGACATTGCGCCCTCCTAATCCGGTTCAAATACTTCCTGCAGCAATTCCTCCCGATTCACTTCCTTCATTTCCTTCTTGTCCAGGAGAAAGCTCCCCATGACGAGGCAATCCATTTCAGTCCGCATGAAACAACGCCAGGCATCCTCGGGGGTGCAAACGATCGGTTCTCCCCGAACGTTGAACGAGGTGTTAATGAGGACGGGACATCCGGTTTGACGGTCAAATTCGCTGATCAGATCATAGAAGAGCGGATGCTGGTCCCTTGCGATTGTCTGCAAACGCGCAGAACCGTCAACGTGGGTCACAGCCGGAATGGTGCGATTGTTCCCGGAAACCGTGGCAACAAAAAGCATGAAAGGGCTCGGCCGATTCCACTCAAAGTGATTTGATACCTTGTCTTCGAGAACCGCCGGGGCAAAGGGCCGAAAACTCTCCCTGAATTTTATTTTCAAATTGACGATTGACTGGTTTTTCGGATTTCGCGGATCGGCCAGAATGCTCCGGCTCCCCAGAGACCTCGGGCCGAATTCCATTCGTCCCTGAAACCAGCCCACCACTTCCTGCGCAGCAATACGTCCGGCCGTTTCCTGAAGGAGAGCCTGCCGATCCAGTTTTCGATAAGGGATCTTCTTCTTCAGAAGAAACTGCTCAACAAATGTGTCGGAGTATTCGGGACCAAGAAAGACATCCTTCATAACGAAGGTTCGGGGATTGTTCAGCAGCGTGTTGTGAACATAGAAAGCAGCTCCCACGGCGCCTCCTGCATCCCCCGCCGCAGGCTGAACAAAAATCTCTTTGAATGACGTGTTCTCGTAGATCTTGCTGTTCGAGACACAGTTCAGGGCCACACCTCCGGCCATGCAGAGATGCTTCATGCCCGTCTCGCGTTCGATATGGCGAGCCATCCGAATAACGATTGTGTCCGTTACTTTTTGAAGTGATGCTGCAACATCTTTGTAGAATTGAGTAAGGGGTGACTCAGACTCGCGGCGAGGCTCACCGAAGAGCCGCTCGAACAACTTGCCGGTCATGGTGAGCCCATAGTCAAACGTGAAGTATTTCATGTTGATCTTGAAACTTCCGTCTTCCTTCACCGAAACGAGGTTATTCATGATCAGGTCATAGAATCTGGGTTCACCGTACGGCGCAAGTCCCATAACCTTATATTCGGCACTATTTACCTTAAAGCCCAGATAGTACGTAAACGCGGAATACAGAAGGCCAAGAGAATGCGGAAAATGTGTGCATTTTTCAAGGTTGATCGTGTTGCCACGGCCCGTGCCAAACGTCGAGGTTTCCCATTCCCCCACTCCGTCGATGGTCAGGATTGCGGCTTCTTCAAAAGGTGAAACAAGGAAGGCGCTTGCGGCATGGGAAAGATGATGCTCCGTAAAGAGGATTTCCCCTTCGTAGTTGAGGTCCTTCTTGATCGTCTGCGGAATCCACATTTTCTCCTTGATCCAGATTGGAAGCGCTTTCAGGAATGATGGAAAGCTTCGAGGAAATGTGGCAATGTAGGTGGAGAGAATTCTTTCAAATTTGATGAAGGGCTTGTCATAGAAGACAATGTAGTCGACCTGCACCGGGTCGAGGGCTTCCTGATTCAGGCAGGCGCGGATCGCATTGATCGGGAAATCCTGGTCGTGCTTCTTCCGGGTGAAGCGTTCTTCCTGGGCAGCCGCCACCAGCACGCCGTCACGCACCAGCGCTGCGGCAGCGTCATGGTAGAAACAGGATATTCCCAGAATGACCATCGTGCTGTCCTAGAATTGCCGCTTGCTCTGTTCCAGAGTGTGTTTTATCGGCTCCTTCTCCTTCCAGAACGTCGGCTCCGGTCCTGATCTTCTGTCGAGAAGGTCCTTTCCCCTGATCTTCATGATGAACCAGGAAGGCCCGATAAGAAATAGGTAGACGATACTAAGGATGAGGATGGTGTTTACCACCGCAAGCCCACGAGCAAAGGCCATCCATCCTTTGTACAGCTTTGAGCCAATTGATTTCAGGAAGTTCATTCTTAAGAAAGCAGAGGGAGGATATTGAGAGGAAATACAGTCGAATGACCGGCTCTTCGGTCTTTGTCGGCCTCATTTGTCATATCATTCACGGGATGAATATACCGAAAAGGGAATGGAGTTGCAAAGAAGACAGGTTCGTGGTTAAGCGGTTCGTGGTGAGTTGGCGATTGGGTTTTTCTTTTAGGCAGAAAATCGTACCTTTTTGAAGTTTCTCCTACTCACGAATCCTCCAAGGACCCATTTCTTTTGTCGACAACAACGCCGCAGCAGCTCTCTACACGAAAACGCATCTTCTTTTCGCTCTTTCTGATCATTCCGCCCCTCTTGTTCTTTGTCGCTCTTGAGCTCATTCTGCGGGTTGCAGAATACGGACCCGATCTCTCACTCTTCACACCCGAGACGATCGCAGGAAAAGAATACCTCACCATGAACCCTGCGGTCAAGAACAGGTATTTCAATCAGGTCGATTTCAATCCGACGACTTCTCCTGAGTATTTCCTCATGCCAAAGCCCGAGGGGACATTTCGGATCTTCTGCCTTGGCGGCAGCACGACTGTTGGGTATCCTTATTGGTACAATGGCTCCTTCTCTTCGTTCCTCCGAGACAGACTCCAGGCAACCTTTCCGGCCAAGAAGATCGAAATCATCAACCTGGGGATGACGGCAACAAACAGCTACACTGTACTGGATATGGCCGGCGATGTCGTTTCCTACGAGCCCGACCTTCTTCTGGTATACGATGGCCACAACGAGTTCTACGGAGCTCTTGGAGTCGCGTCGCACGAGTCTGCCGGAACATCGCGGTGGTCATCGCTGCTCTACCTCAGGCTCGTACATCTCCGAACATTCCAGCTGATCCGCGATGTACTCCGCTCCGTTTCAGGATGGTTTGGGAAGGAGAAGCCTACCACTTCGCGCACGGGGACAATGATGGAGCAGCTTTCACGCGGGCAGTATATCCCGTATGGCGATGCCCGCTATCAGGAAGCCCTGGCCGCCTTTAGAGATAATATTTCGGCGACCGTTTCCCTTTCTGGGAACAATTCCATACCTATTCTCTTCGGTACACAAGTCTCAAACTTGAAAGATCAATCTCCGTTTGTTTCATCGAGCGCCGAATACGCCCCAGCTCAGGCACGCGAATCCTTCATGCGCGCCATCTCCAATGCCCGAGCCGCCCTCTTAGATTCCAAGATTGCCCAGGCAAAGGACACTCTCAGACGCATCCTATCCTATGACAGCTTATACGCAGAAGCGCATTATCTGCTTGGCCGATGCTACGAGGCGTCGCGGGAGTATGATTCGGCCAAAATTCAATTCGTACGCGCGCGTGACTACGACCGGCTGCGATTTCGGATGAGCTCAGATTTCAACGAGTCACTTCTCGCACTCAAGGATCTTCCCTCGGTAGGCGTTGTGGAAATGGAGCTTCTCTTTGCGGAATCTTCGCCCTACGGGCTTATCGGGAACACCCTGATCACAGAACACCTGCACCCCAATGCACGCGGCTATTTTCTCATGGCAAAGGCTTATGCAGGAGCCGTGCGTGAGATGGGAATTCTGGCATCTCCGGAAGAATGGGCATCGAACGACACCATTTCCGATGAAACGCTTTGGGCTCATCGGCACCTGACGGAACTCGACGAAATGATCGCTGAGCGCAGAACGGCTGTACTTACATCCGGATGGCCGTTCAAGGATCAATATCCCATTGTCGATTCGGTCCCCCAAAAAGATACGCTACGGTCAATTGCGGAACGAGCGACGCGGGGAATCCTGAACTGGAAAAAAGCGCACGAAGAGGCGGCCGCATACTACGAGGGGCGCAATGAAATTGAAAAAGCAGAACATGAATACAGAACGATCGTCAACCAAATTCCGCTCGACGTGCGGGCCTATCTTCGACTCGCCCGCCTGCAGATCGACCGGAACCTGATTGGCCTGGCCAGGCAGACGCTGCTCGCATCACAGAGTGTGGAAGAGACTCCTCTAGCTTCAAGGGCCCTGGGCGATATTGCACTTCGATCAGGCCGCTCAGGCGACGCCGTAACGCATTACGAACGATTGGCGAAGTTTCCGCAAAGCCCTCAAGAACGAGATGAGAACGGCTATCTTCTCGCCCTTGCCTATCTGCAATCAAACAATCCTGACTCAGCAGTGAGACTTCTGGAGAGACTGCTTCTCGAGAATCCGGCAAACCGGCAGGCCAATGAGCTCCTGAAGCGCGTCAAAGAGCTCTCTTCCCGCCAGCCCCCGTCCCGTTAGCCATCGACCGTTTGCGTGCCGCTCAAGGGATCATCTCCCCCGGTACATCCGTGTCAAGCCACTCGACCTGTCTGTCTATAAACGGGACTTCCATCATCCGCCCCCCGAATCCGAGAATCCGAAAAGACATCATTGGTATCGCTGAGACCTGAACCTTCTCCAGCTGATCCTGAAAGAGGGTGAATCCCCTCTTCTTCCCCTCTGCCGCAAGAAACTGGTTCAACGATCTCCGCTGCTTCATGCGGCGGAGCTCTTCTCTGGTTTTGTAAACCTGCTCGTCCGTCAGTCCGGCCTGTCGCATTGTCAACGTGTCCTTCCCGACAACCTGGAAAAGAAGGAACCTCTCTCCGACCTTGAGGGGGCCATGGATCTTGCCCGGAGATAGAGAGAAAGCGATATGCCCTATGGGCGCCCGGCTCGTCATCGACATGGTCACGAGGCCGCCTTTCCCTTCTCCTGTCTCTTCCGAATATTCGCGAACCATCTCTTCGAACGTCTTCCCTTGATGCAGACCTTCGACGGCCTCCTGAATCCTCGAGAGAGATGAAGACCATAACTCCCGAATTGTAACAGAAGGAGCCTTCACCGACTCCCGTGAACTCAGGTACATCCAGATATCCCAATCAGAAACTTCGGCGGAAGCGGCCAGTCGGCTCTTGATCATGGAAGCAAGCATCGCATCCTTCCACACTGACAGTTTTCTCGCTGCCTCCGGCGTCT
>DATDRF010000159.1:0-4881 GCA_035291905.1 Bacteroidota bacterium | reverse complement strand
TTGCAAGATTGTTCTCACGGAGTGCCTCCAGAGTGAGTTCAATATCCTGTTCACTGTCCTCCGCAAGAAGAATGTTCTTTAAGTCTGTGGTCACAATGATGCCCTTTCTTCGCTGTCCAACAGAATTGTGAAATAGAACGTTGCTCCCTCATTCACCTTCCCTTCCGCCCACGTGCGTCCCCCATGCCGATGAATAATCCGGCGAACATTTGCCAACCCGATACCTGTTCCTTCGAATTCATCGGCACTGTGAAGCCGTTGAAAGACCCCAAACAGTTTGTCTGCATATTTCATGTCAAATCCCGCTCCGTTGTCCTTGACAAAGCCGATGATCTCTTTCTCTTTGATCTCACACCCGACATCGATGATCGCTCTCTCTTTCCTGGCCGTAAACTTGACGGCATTGTAGAGAAGATTGATCATCACCAGGCGAAGCATGGAGCGATCGCCCTTCACCGGCGGAAATAGCCGGATATTCCACACAACCTGCCGATCTTTCATCTGGCTTTTGAGTTCCACGAGGATTTCCGCGATCATGGCATTCAAATCCACTGTGGTCTTCTGCATTTCCTGGCGACCCATTCGCGAAAACGAAAGGAGGTCGTCAATGAGGGCTCCCATCCTGACGGCAGCTTGTGAAAGCGTTTTCAGAAAACGCGTGCTTTCCTCATCAAGCGACTTGCCGGCGTGCTTTTGCAGCAACTCAACGAACCCGGTGATATGACGCAGCGGGGCACGAAGATCATGCGATACCGAATAGCTGAACGCCTCAAGTTCATTGTTGGCAACCTGCAGTTGGGCGGTTCGTTCCTCAACGCGGTCCTCCAATTCTTCATTCAATTTGCGAAGACCTTCTTCCGCCCGCTTACGCTCAGTAATATCCACGGAAAGAATAAAGACCCCTTCAGGTACCGGCTGAATGCTAAGGTCGAACCACCCTGCAGTTCCATCGGGAAAAACAAATTCATTCTCCATGTGACGCTCTCGTCGTTCCTCCAAGCACTGCTTGATAACAGCAAACACTCCTGTCGTTTCAATGCCGGACCACATGTCCATATATTTATGACCCAACAGCTCTTCTTTGGGCCGGCGGTTATGTTTGTCGGCGGCATCGTTCAGATAGAGATAACGCCAATCGGACCCGATTATTTGGCAGCCCTCCAACATGTTATCCAATGTTGAACGGAAGCGCTCTTCACTTTTCCGTGTCAAAGCGATTGTCTTCGACAGTTCCGTCGTACGTTCGCGCACTCGTGATTCGAGCTGGTCGTTCGCAAGGCGTGCGGCCTCCAAAGCCTCGATAGTCTGGCGATTTGCTTTCCTCAATCGTTCCTGCGTGTAACCGAAGAGACATCCCATCGATATGAAGAATCCAACCGAAAGGATACTCTGTGGGTCCTCCAATGCAAACGAAAACCGTGTCGGTATGAAGAAATACAAGATAAGCGTGGCGGAAATGAGAGTCGCAGCAAGCCCGCCGCGCATGCCGTCAATCCATGAACTAAAGAACACTGCAGGATAGAAAAGAAACCACACAAAAGGTTGAAGAGACGCCCAAAATATCAATTGGAGAATCAATGCCGCGAACGGCAACAGTATAGCCAGCATTGGACGGCGCAACCCGGCCTGGCTATGAATTCTCATTGGCAATCCCTTTCATCGGATTCCAAAATATCAGAACTCGAGGACTAAACCGGCGCTCTTATGCTTCCTTTCGATTCCGTGAGCGCGCTGAAACGGCTCCCGTCTCCGGAAACCATATCCGCTTGTTCGATTGGAATGACAAATCCCCATCCCCATTGGTAGGAAAAACGATTGAGATAATGTAACGAGCTAAGAGAAAGGTGTCAAGCAACTACTACTAAAAGGAGGAAGAAATGCCAGGGTTGGGTGCCGGGAATAGCAAGAATTCTCAACCTGATACAATCGACCAGGGTTTTTCCTTGGATTGGCTGCGGGGATCAGCTCTTTGAACGTTACACAATAGCCGGCATGATGCGAATGAGATGAAGCAGATATTGGACGGGGGAACCATCCCGAGATATTCAGATGCACTCGCGCCCGGGTAAGGCCTAACAATGTTAACCTCCGAATCTTCCACCTCTACATTTCAGTAAACTCAGCCGTTTCTTGCTTCATTGTTTCGTTGCTCTTCACTCCGTAAGTCGATATATTCGTCCTCATTATCCCGCTCAAAGCATCACCAAATCGAGGATCCAATGACTCTCATTGCTAGAATAACCGCATTTGCTCTTGTCGTTTGCACTGCCGTCGCGCAGGACAAAGTCTACGTCCAAAACGACTTCCCGAAAGAGGAATTCATCCAGCGCCGGGCCAGGATCTATGAATTCATCGGGCTAAAAGCGATGGCCATCATCCAGGGAGCCCCGAACGTAGACGGGTTCAAGGTTTTCCGGCAGACGAATGAGTTCTATTACTTCACCGGGCTCGAAGTGCCCCATGCCCTTCTCGTAATGGACGGACGAACCAAGCGCTCATCGATCTACATTCCGTACCGCGACTCGGCACGCGAACGAAGCGAGGGGAAAACCCTTTCGGTAGAAGATCGGGAACTCGTAAAGGCATTCACAGGGGTCGAGTCGGTCAAAGGCCCGGAGATGCTCGCCCGGGATTTCGCGTATACGCTCGTCCCCTCCCCCGCCCCGGCATTGTACACGCCGTTCAGTCCGGCAGAGCGGGGCACGGACAGCCGCGACACCCAGCTTGGCTACCAGGCGAATGTGGCCGGAGACCCCTGGGATGGACAGCCGTCGCGCGAAGGCCGCTTCACAGCACTACTGCACGAGCAGTTTCCTCAATTCGAAATTCGTGACCTCTCTCCCGCTATCGACCAGCTCCGCAGCGTGAAGAGCGAACGGGAAGTCGCTTTGATCCGACGGGCGTCCCAGATCGCCGGCTACGCCCTGATGGAAGCGATGAGAAGCACAAAACCCGGGACTACGGAGTATCAACTCGACGCGGTTGCCCGCTACATCTACCAGAGCAACGGCGCCCGGCGGGAAGGATACAGCTCCATTACCGGCGGCGGGACCAACGCCTGGATGGGACATTACTACAGAAATCTCGATACTCTCCGTTCGGGCGATATGGTCCTCATGGACTACGCCCCCGACTATCGCTACTACACGTCGGATGTCACACGCATGTGGCCCGTGAACGGAACATACACCAAGAGCCAGCGGCAGCTGGCAGATTACATCCTCGCATATCGCAACGCGCTCATCAAGCGCATCAAACCCGGCGTGACACCCGATTCCGTCATGAAAGCCGCATCGGCAGAGATGAAGGCCTATCTGGCAAATGTGAAGTTCGAAAAGGAGATATACAGAAAGGCCGTGGAGGCAGGGCTCACGTTCCGCGGCCACCTTTCGCATCCGGTCGGACTGGCCGTGCATGACGTGGGGCCGTATCGTCCTGGACCGCTGAAAAAAGGACACGTCTTTTCGATCGACCCGATGATCTGGATACCGGAAGAAAAGTTATACATAAGGATGGAGGACGTGGTAGTCGTAACCGATACCGGTGTCGAGCTTTTCACGGATTTCCTTCCGTCGACACCCGACGAAATTGAGAAGGCAATGAAAGAGCCGGGCGTTCTTCAGTTCAGGCCTCCAATCCAGGGGCCCAAATGAACCGCATCGCCGCAACATTCCTTTTGTCGGTTATTGTCGCTTCGGCTTGCGTGTCACAAGCCGTCGACTGGCGATCGTGGCCGGTTCGCGCTTTCACGCCCAGGCCCTACGACGTGCAACACTACCGCATTGAGCTCCGGTTCGATTATCCCAAAAAGCAGTTTTTCGGCACAACAACAATCACGCTCGTTCCCGTCGGAGCACCGATTCGCTCCTGCACCTTTGACGCTGAGGTAATGACGATTCGAAGCGCGACGGCGGCAAATGGCTCTTCTCTTGCATTCACACAGCAACCGGGGTTTGTGACGGTCGAACTTCTTCGTGAGGCTGCGCCCTCCGAGACGGTTCAAGTCATTCTCCGGTACGACGGCCAACAGATCGACATCGATCCCGCCCGATGGGGGGTCCCAAAGACCTATCATCCGGGCCTTGAGTTCCTTGACTCAACCGCCGATCATCCGCGCCTCATTTCCGCACTCTCCTTCTCCCAGGGAGCCCGGCATTGGTTCCCGTGCAACGACCATCCATCCGACAAAGCGACTCAAGAGGTGATCGCAGAGGTTCGCCGGGGATGGAAGGCGGCAGCCAACGGATCGCTTGTCAGTGTTCAGTCCACGTCAAACGCGTCAACGTACCATTGGTATTTGCGCCAACCTCACAGCACGTATCTTTCAGTTCTCGCGGCAGGGCCTTACGTCGTCCTTCGTGATTCACTGGGACCCCTCCCACTTGCCTACTGGGTATATCCTCAGCATGAGCCCAACGCCCTGAGGTCTTTCCATCGCACGCCCGAGATTATCGCGTTCTTTGAGCGAGTGTATGGGGTGAAGTATCCATGGGACAAGTATGACCAAATCATGGTGCCTGGCATAGGCGGAGGGGCCGAGGCCACGACGGCCACAATCCTGGGCCAAACCACAATTCATGATGAGCGGGCCGAGCAGGATTTCCCGAGTCACTGGCTTGTCGCACATGAAGCGGCTCACCAGTGGTGGGGGGATTTCATAACCCTCAAGGATTGGGGCCATACGTGGATCAATGAATCGTTTGCCACCTACAGCGAATACCTCTGGTCCCGATACAGCCTGGGAGACGACGAAGGAGCGCTCAATCTTCATGACAAGCGGGAACAGTACTTTCGGGATGCACGCACAAGATTCCGCCGGCCGATTGTCATGGATCGCTGGAGGTTTCCCAACGACAACTTTGACTCTCACACGTATCCCAA
>DATDRF010000158.1:0-5986 GCA_035291905.1 Bacteroidota bacterium | reverse complement strand
CCATGTCGGGTGAGGTGGCGCGAAAAGTCCTCCGGTATTTCAAAGAGGATCCACGGAAAGACATCACATCGGACCTGTCTGATCGGGAGGCAGAGGTCCTGAAGGAGCTCATTGAGGGTCATTCATACAAGGCGATTGGGGCGAAACTGTTCATAAGCCCTCATACGGTCCGATTCCATCTCCACAACATCTACGCGAAACTCCATGTCAGTACCCGCGCTGAAGCGGTGGCAGGGGCGATGAAAAGGAGAATCCCCGGCAAGTTTCCCTGATCTGCCGGGGAATTCCTTCCTCTTCACCTGTTCATTCATACTGCTTTTTTCCCCCCGTTCGCTCCAAATCTCGCATGTCTTGAAAGACCCCCGGAAATCCGGAATTTCCGAAGGGTGAGGTTCGTCAAAACCGTATAAACGGTCGGCGTTTTTGCCCTGCCCGTGAATGTATTTTGGTCCAGAAGTCAGCGTCATCACGACATCATTTGACGAGCGGACCAATGATCGGACAGACGATTTCCCACTACAGGATTCTTGAGAAGGTTGGCGAAGGAGGCATGGGGCTGGTTTACAAGGCCCTCGACCTTCGGCTCGAGCGCTACGCGGCTCTCAAGTTTCTCCCACTCAATTGCCGATCGCAGGAGAAATCCCGATTTCTCCAAGAGGCAAAAGCCGCCTCGGCAATTGACCATCCTAATATCTGCACGATTTACGAAATCGGCGAAACGAACGATGGACAACCTTTTATCGCCATGGCATACTGCCACGGGACCGAGCTTCACGAAAAACTGAAGTCGGGACCGATGATTTTGGATGAGGCATTGGAGATCTCCATCCAGATTGCTACCGGACTGAGTGCAGTGCATGACTGCGGAATCGTCCATCGCGATATCAAGAGCAGCAATGTCTTTGTGTGTGAGGAGAGAATCCGGTCAGAGCGCATGGTCAAGATCATCGACTTTGGCCTTGCACTTTTTGACAAAGGGGTTGAAACGTCGGAGAACGATTCGGGAAGCGGGACTCTTTACTACATGTCACCTGAGCAGATGAGGGGCGAGCCGGTGGATCAAAGAACGGACATCTGGTCGCTTGGCGTGGTTCTCTATGAAATGCTGAGCGGAAGACTGCCATTCGCCAGCAAGTATCGGGACGCGACGGTATATCTCATTCTCAATGGAGATCCCCCCGCGCTCTCTACCCTTCGTCCGGATGTTCCGATAGAGCTTGAACGAATCGTAATGAAGTGTCTGGAGAAGGAGCCCGCGGCCCGGTACCAGAACATCGAACAACTTCGCACTGATCTGCAGAATGAAAGAGAGTCTTCTTCTTACTGGAACCGAACGGTGGCGGAAAAGAAAAGGATGCTCACGCCGCGACAGTCCCACCGGATTTGGATTGCGGCCGCCAGCATTGCGGATTGATCAACGGAGAAAGGTGTATCAATAATTCATGCGTCAACTCACTCGCTCACTCACTCATCCTGCAAAGGAGGGTAATTCTATGAAACACTTCTCATTTGCTTTGTTGTTTGCAGCCGGTCTTTTCATGCTTGGTTGCGAGGAGCAATCGGTGAATCCGATCCATGTCGGAAAGTTCCCGGGAGCAAAGTTGCTCGAGTTCGAAGGCAGCATCAAGAATGCCGGGGTGGCGGACTTCCCGGCGAATGCCGAGGTGAAGGGGAGCGTCCTCTACACATTAAGGCCGGTCGTTCTGGGCAAGGGCGCTACGAGCATTTATGATGTCGGGCTTGAAACCGCGGCCAGGGTGATCGTACCCAGCGAGGCTGTCGGCGGAGAGTCATACAGCGCGGCCGGAAAATCGGAAGAGAGAATCGAGCTCAACCAATTTGGCAATGCAACGTTGTCGAGCGCTTATCGTATCGAGGGAATCAGCGCGACCGCGTATCTTCATATTGCCTTTGCCGCCGACGATTCTCAGCTCAGATTCCGCAAAGCCTGGGTTTCTCCTGCCAAGTAACGGTATGCTCCCTCTGGCACTCTCAAGGCCTCCGACACCGTCGGAGGCCTTTCTTTTTGCAGCGAGGGCGCACCGATCATTCTAATCAGGAATAGTTCTTGACCTCGGCCAATACCCCTTGCTATTCAATCCGGCCTGAAGTAGTTTCAGTTAGTTGTTTCGATCAAGGTCCCGATTGGAACACCTCATTGGGAGGTCAAGATGGAAAAAGTCAATTCTCAATCGCCCGCCACGACAACCAAAGGTACCAATTCGGTAAAGGTACGTACGGATCTGAGCGCGCCGGGCATTGAGCGTGCCATCATGGATAATCTCTTTCTTATTCAGGGTCGTGTCCCTCGCACCGCAACCCGCAATGACTGGTATATGGCTCTTGCCTACACAGTCCGCGACAGGATTCTCCACAGGTGGATGAGCACCATTGAGACATACATGGGCAACAAGGACAAATCCGTAAGCTACCTCTCCGCCGAATTTCTCATCGGTCCCCAGCTTGGAAGTAATCTCATCAGTCTTGGGATTTTCAACGAAGTCAAGGAGGCCGTGTCGCGGCTTGGACAGGATCTGGGGGATCTGCTTCAGCAGGAGGAGGAGCCGGGCCTGGGCAACGGAGGGCTTGGACGATTGGCGGCATGTTTTCTCGAATCGCTGGCAACACTGGAAGTGCTGGGGGTTGGCTACGGCATCAGATACGAATTTGGGATCTTCGATCAGCAAATACGCGACGGCTGGCAGGTTGAGCTTACCGACAAATGGCTCCGGCTGGGTAACCCGTGGGAGGTTCCGAGGCCGGAGATCTGTTTTCCGGTGAAATTCGGAGGGCGCACCCGGCATGAGGTGAATTCACAGGGGCAGTACGAAGTTCAGTGGCTCCCGCAGCGCGTCGTGAGCGGAGTCGCCTGCGACATCGCGGTCCCCGGCTACAAGGTGAACACGGTGAATCTCCTCCGGCTGTGGAAATCGGAAGCAACGGAGTCGTTCGATTTTCATGCATTCAACGCGGGTGACTACTACAGGGCCGTTGCGGACAAAGTATCGTCTGAAAACATCTCGAAAGTACTCTATCCGAACGACGAGTCATTCCAGGGGAAACTCCTTCGGCTCGAACAACAATATTTTTTTGTCTCCTGCTCACTGCAGGACATGATCCGTGTGCACCGCAACAGGGGGAACGACATCAAGAACTTCCACGAGAAATACGCCATTCAGTTGAACGACACCCATCCTGCCATCGCCGTCGCTGAGTTGATGCGGCTTCTTGTGGACGAACACTCGATCGAATGGGAACAGGCGTGGGAGATCACGCAGAACACGTTTTCGTACACCAACCACACGCTTCTCCCCGAAGCCCTGGAAAAATGGCCGATTCCACTGTTTGCGAGTCTCCTTCCTCGGCATCTGGAAATAATCTTTGAGATCAACAAGAGGTTTCTGGATGAGATGAGGGTAAAGCACCATCCGGACGATGCACGCATTTCACGGCTTTCTCTCATTGACGAAGCAGGAACGAAATATGTCAGGATGGCGAACCTCGCGTGTGTAGGAAGCCACGCGATCAACGGCGTCGCCGAACTCCACACGGAGTTGCTGAAACGGGATGTGCTCCATGATTTCGCGGAACTGTTTCCCAAGAAGTTCTTCAACGTGACCAACGGCGTGACGGCCCGGCGCTGGGTTGTTCTCAGTAATCCGAAACTCACGGAATTGATATCGGACAAGATCGGCCAGGGATGGATTCGCGACATGGAGGGTCATTTTCCGAAGCTCGAGAAGTATGCAGAAGAGAGGGAATTCAGGAGGCAGTGGCAGGAGATCAAGTTCCAGAACAAGGTCAAGCTTGCCGCCCTCATCAAAGAGCGAACCGGCGTTGTCGTGGACCCGCATTCCCTCTTCGATATTCAGGTAAAACGCATCCACGAGTATAAGCGGCAACACCTGAATGCCCTGCACGTGATCACGTTGTATCAGAGGATCAAGAAGAATCCGAACCTGGACGTTGTCCCGCGCACCGTCGTGTTCGGCGGCAAGGCGGCCCCCGGGTATTTCATGGCAAAGCTGATCATCAAGCTGGTCAACGCTCTCGCAGATGTGATCAACAACGACCCGGACGTTGCGGGGAGGCTCAAGGTGGTCTTCTTCCCTGATTTCAATGTGAAGAACGCTCAAACCGTTTATCCTGCAGCCGATCTTTCCGAGCAGATTTCCACTGCAGGAAAAGAGGCCTCCGGGACCGGGAACATGAAGTTCTCGATGAACGGAGCCCTGACGATCGGTACGCTCGATGGCGCAAATATTGAAATCCGCGAAGCCGTAGGGGAAAAGAACTTCTTCCTTTTTGGACTGACCGCCGACCAGGTGAAGGAGTTCAGGGCAAAAGGATACAATCCCCGTCAATACATTGAGTCGAATCCCGAGCTTCAGTATGTTCTCGATTCGCTCATATACGGACGGTTCTCGAACAGCGACACAGAGATGTTCAAGCCGATTGTGGATTCGCTCATTCACCATGACGAGTACATGCTCATGGCAGATTACGAATCGTACATCAAGTGTCAGGAGGAAGTGGAGAGGGCCTATCGAGATGAGGAGCGGTGGGTTCGGATGTCGATCTTGAACGTGGCGAGGATGGGGAGATTCTCATCCGACAGGTCCATCCGTGACTATGCGGAGAAGATCTGGCATCTAAAACCGGTGAGGATCGAGGTCGAATAAACGAAGAAAGAATGGTTCGAAAACGACAGCGCCCGGCGATGAGCCGGCCTGCGGGAAGCGGGCCCGGTCGGACGGAGGGCCTCAAAAGAAGTGACGCCCGGAGCGGATCGACGCAGCATGAAGTGCGGATGGTGCCCCGCATTGATGTACGAGAGTTGGCCGGTAGCGGGGTCAAGGTGGGCGATGAAGAGGGAGACAAGTTTTGTGAGGGTGATATTATGAGCCTTCTCAATGATTGTGAGGTATTCATCCAGAAGGTCGTACCCACGTTCTCATAACAACTCATCTGTCCGGGAAGAGGGGATTGTGCTTATGATGTTATCGGGCATTCCTCAGTTGTAGGCAATTCGAGTTTGTTCGTCCGCGATTGTCGGCTCCAGCACTCTCTGCCACTTCTTCGAATTCCAGGTCCCGAGTCTCATGTGGGTCTCAAAGTATTTCTGCGGAATCGGATGAGTTCCGAGTACCACATTCATCCCGTACTTCTCTTTGATGAAGTCGCGAAAATGGACGAGATAGGGGCAGGGGGGATAACCGACAATGAGCCCTGTTGCAAGATGAATGGTCTCGGCGCCGTTCTTCTTCATTTCGGCAGGCGCATCCTCGACATTACCGCCAGGACATCCCGCACAAGTGGTATACCCCACCAGCTCAATGCGTTTGTCGCGATAAATGCTGAATGCGCCTTCGCGGTTGCGCAAGGCTCTGAAACATTTTCCGCCGGCGCAGGTGTGGTAACGATGACAGATGATGATGCCGATCTTTGTGGATTCGTTCATGGCTTCCTCCGGACCGATTGGGTAAAAGAGTCTCCCGATTTTCTCAGTGTGCAAAAAACGTGCCTGTCGATGGTGCCTGAAATCCCAACGTACCGTTGACTCGGGCTTCCCGATTTCTCTTTTCTGAAATTTCATTGTTCGAATTTTTTGGAAGTGGGAAACGGACGATACCGTAAAAGGGAGCGGAGGCATGCAACTTTCCCCACTCACAAACGTTTTCTTCCTATATTCAAAAATCCTCTTCCCATCCGCGCTGACACGCCGCCACATTCTTAGGAGGAATCGTATGAAACTCTCTTCCCTTGTTTCCCGGGCACTCGTTGCGATAAGCGGATTCCTGTTCGTGTCGTCGGCCTTTTCCCAGGTCGGCGATGGTACCGATCTTGACGCCCGGGTCGAAAAATTCCTGAAGTCCCGAAAAGGGACCTGGCACGATTTGAACGTCCCGGAGTCGGATGGGAGACTTCTCTACGATATTATCCTGAAGAACAAGTACAAGAGTGCGCTCGAGATCGGGACATCGAC
>DATDRF010000157.1:0-14804 GCA_035291905.1 Bacteroidota bacterium | reverse complement strand
TGCAGCCAATACAAAGTCCGCCGTCGACAAGGACGACCTTACCGAAGTCGTTGACATGACTTGCTCCTGTCGGGCAGCAGTCGACACACGGAGGGTTATCACA
Organism: Bacteroidota bacterium; assembly: GCA_035291905.1. GTDB lineage: Bacteria > Bacteroidota > Ignavibacteria > UBA10030 > UBA10030 > JACPLA01. The sequence continues at coordinate 14,701 of DATDRF010000157.1, read as the reverse complement.
ATGGTTACACCGCTCGCTTCTGATTTCCATTTGGAGCGTCGGGAACTTGCCTGTTGAGTCGTAAGTTATCCAATCCCTGTTATATCCCTCGGGAATGTTGTTTTCCGTTTTGCAGGCAACGACACAATCCATGCACCCTACACATTTTGCCGTATCGATCGCCATTCCGAATCGTGCCATGGCTATGCGGCCTCCGTTTCAAGGGTGACAAAGTTCACGTTCATCGCTGTTCCGCCCATCAACGGATCGATCTCATACCGCGTGATCAGCTGGGCATCGCTGGCTCCCTTACCCAGGGGAAACTTCAATCCTTTCGCAGTGTGCCCGAATCCGTGAACCAGGTAGACACAATCGGGCCTTATGCGCTGCGTGCTTTTCAATCTGACCCTGTTGCTCACAACGCCGTCCTGGTTCTTCAATTTCACGTATTCTCCGTTCCTCAGGCCCAGACGCCGCACAATATCCTCGTTGACCCACACCTCGTTCTCATCCATCATGTCGGCCAGAATCCTGTTTGATTGGGTGCGGCTGAATGTATGCACAGGGGCGCGTCCGAAGAGGAGGCGAAAAGAACCGGGGGGCGGTGAACCCGGACGTTTGTACTTCGGGACATGGTCGAATCCTGCCTGTGCCAGCTGAACCGAATAGAACTCGATCTTTCCTGACGGTGTGGGAAACTCGGCGGGGACCCCTTCATCAAAGTAGATGGGTTGTTTTGCTCCGCGAATGATGCCGCGTCGCTTAAGCTCCTCGTAGCTCAGACCGGCATCGGACATTCTCTTTTCGAAATACTCATCGATTGTTGCCCACGGGAAGTAGCGGCCAAGCCCGAGTTTTTCCGCAAGCTGCTTGGCGATCCACCAATTCGGCTTCTGATCATGGGGTGCTTCGACCACGGGCTGACGCAGAGCCACAAAAGGCTCGCGGAACCACTCGACGTTGAGGTCATCATGCCGTTCGAGATAGACCGATTCGGGAAGCACCACATCTGCCCAACCGGCCAGTTCGCTCGGAACGACGTCGACAACGACAAGGAGATCAAGGTTCTGGATCGCCTGAATCGTTTCCTGCTCGTTGGGAAGAGCATGGATCAAGTTTGTCGCGTACCCCATCCATCCTTTGATCGGGTACGGCTTGCCTGTGAGGGTTGCCTCTCGAATTCCCGTTGTGAGTGTTTCGTGGGCAAAAGGATATTTATTGGCCGGATTGTCGACTTTCGCTTTTGCCGGTTTGGGATAGTCCGGGTAAGGATATGAGGGGACGTCCATGCTCACCGGAGTGTAGAATCCTCCCCGCCTCCCCCAGCTCCCAAGGAGCGCATTCAGAAGAGCAATGGCCCGGCTTCGCTGGGTATCATCGCCGTACCAGGTCACGTGCCGCCCTGGATGAACGAGCGTCGCAGGCCTGTACCGCGCCATCTCGCGGGCGGTCTTTTGAATCACGTCGGGTGTGATACCGGTTTCGGGAAAAGCCCATTCGGGCGTGAACGTGCGAATGGATGCGGCGAACTGCTCGAATCCGAAGCCGTACTTTGTCACATATTCCCTGTCGTACAAATTCTCGCCGACAATGACATTCATCCATGCCAGTATGAGCGCGAGGTCGGTGCCGGGCTTTATCGGCAGGTAATATTTTGCCTTGCTCGCTGCTATCGAGTATCGCGGGTCGACCACAATAATGCTGGCGTCGTTCTCAATCGCTTCAGCGAATTCCTGCACCTGGGTGTTATGCATGTTCTCGCCCAGATGGCTTCCGATCAGAACAAGGCACTGCGCGTTCTTAATGTCGGTTCGTTCAGGTGAGCTCACATCTTCGCCAAACGTGAGCCGGAATCCCACGTCTCTCGGACCGCGGCATTGGGCAAACGAAGGGGCCGTAATATTCGGGGTCCCGTAGGCCTTCATCAAATGCTTGAGAAAATTCCCGCCTATCCCATGGCTGAACAGGGCCATCGCCTCGGGCCCATACGTCTTTCTGATACGATCCATCTTTTCCGCGATGATCCCGAGCGCTTCATCCCATGTCGCCTCCACCCATTCCTCTTCGCCTCTCTTCAGGCGTCTCACCAGCGGCGTACGGAGCCGGTCGGGATCGAAATGAGCACCTGCACCGCCCGTCCCGCGCGGACAGAGGCGACCGCGGCTCAGGGGATCCTCGGGATTGCCCTCGATCTTCCAGAGCACGCCGTCTTTCACGGTTGCTATTGCTCCGCACTTCCAGAAACATAAATCGCAGTACGTCGGGATCCGCTCAATTCTTTTGCGCGTCGCGGCCTCTTTGCCCTGAAACAGAGCACCGGCCTTCACAAGCGCAGAACCTGCCGCAGCCGTTCCCACCGTAGCTGCACTGATCTTCAAAAATCTTCTTCTTGTAAGTGCTGTCATGATCGGGTTGTCGATTTGATGATCGCCGTCTTGATTGCATTGCAGTCTGAAGCCAGCTTGTAGACTTTACAGTTGCGGCAATCCTCGATGGCGCATTTGTTTTCCTGATGCTTGAAAGACCAGCATGGACCTTTGCTCCCGTTATAGGCCTCACAGCCAGCACGATCCTCGGCGCTGCATTGCATGATCTCCCAACATGGAATCATGGCCATCATCCGTTTGATGGATGCCATGTTCATTGACTCATGCTGGATTGCATGACGAATGCATGAGATTCGGGCCAGATCTTCCCGGGAGTATCGGCGTTGGTTCTTGCTTGTTCTCGCCGGGAGGATAAGTCCCTCGGCCTCGTAGAGGCGAAGGAGGTTGATTGAGACACCCAGAAGCTCGGCCGCTGAGCCGATTGAAAGAAGGGGCATTTCGGGCAAATTGAAGGAATTTTCAGGAATCATTCTCAAATACCTCACAACGAACACTAGCAAGTTATGTACCAGTCGAGACTGGCAATTATTTGAAGAATTCTAAGGCGGGGCAAAGACTTTTTCCAAATCGTGAGAACCTTGCCGGGAGCCCTTCCGAGAAATGAAAAGGCCTTCATTCAGAAGTCCGAAATCCGCGCGAGAATCCCCAAGAAGATTTCGGACGCCAGCCCAATGGGTGTATGTGTCCACAATCGGAACACCGACATCAGGCCCGGTACGCCGAATGCGGATGTCGGACTTCAGGCTGGGTAAGCCGAGCGCGGATGTCTGACTTCTGGCCTTAATTGCCTCATTGCGGCTCAACAGATTCCTTTGTATGATTTTCAAGAAGACTATGACCGCAGAGCCAAGAGAAGACCGCCAGTTGATCGAACGGGCCCGCAAAGGTGACGAGCGGGCATTCTCGGCTCTCGTGCACCAATATGAAGACCTGGTATTCAGATTTGCCTTTCACGTCTGCCGCGATGAAGAAAAGGCAGCGGAGACACTCCAGGACACCTTCATCAATGTGTTCCGAAAATTGAAGCAGTTTGACGGAAAATCGAAATTCACCACATGGTTGTATCGAATCGTAGCCAACAATTGCCTGATGAAGCGGCGCAGGCGGAAGATCGACCTTGCATCATTGTCGATCGATCAGCCCGAGGGTTTCCGAGACGATCCGCTGAGAGATGAAGAAGGGGCGGTAATTCAGACCATTCCATCCTGGAAGGAAACGCCCCTGGATAGCGTCATGGGTGGGGAACTCCGGGAGACTCTTGACCGGGCGATTCAACGCCTGCCCATGGAATACCGTATCGTCTTCGTCTTGAGGGATATCGAAGGAAAAAGCGCCGATGAAACGGCAAAGATTCTTCGCCTGTCAATCCCTGCAGTAAAGTCACGGTTGCGGCGTGCGCGGATGTTTCTTCGAGAACAACTCCATGGGTACATGAAGGCATGAAGCGCAAGCAGATCAAATGCAAAGAGGTGGCCTCTTACCTCTGTGAGAATCTCACGGAAGGGATGAACTCCGCAAAGTGTCGTGCGCTGAAGAAACACCTTTCCGGCTGCCCAAATTGCACCGCGTACCTTGACAGCCTCCGCAAAACGGTCTACCTCTACAAAACCTACCAAGACCCCCGCACCCCGGGAAAAACACACAGGAAGCTGCATTCCGTCCTAAAGCTGGCCCGCAGCTAGAAGTCCGAAATCCGCCCGAGGATTACCCAGAAGAATTCAGACTTTGGCCCATTGGGCCTATTTGTCCTCAATCGGAAGTCCGACATCTTGCTCGCAGAAGGTTACGTTCTTCAGAGATTCTGGCCGAGAGCTGAGCTCCCGACCAACCGCGGTAGAAGGTAACCTTCACTTGAGGCGAGATGTCGGACTTCAGTCTCAATACGAATCCTTTCCCGTTTCATTGCATCCTACGAAGTGGACGTCAACTCACTCTTACATTCATTTCTTTTTCGAGGAGCGACAATGAAACAGAATTTGGGAACTACGGACCGGATCATTCGAACGACAGCTGCCATCGTGATCGGCGGGCTCTATTTCGGCGGCATTATTTCCGGAACGACAGCAATCGTCCTGGGGCTCATCGCGGTCATTTTTCTCTTCACAAGTTCGGTCGGCTCATGCCCGCTCTACATGCCGTTCAAATTCTCCACGCGCAAGACCGAAAGCGCGGCATAGCGGAGGACCGTCCATTCGGGATCATGCCGTGAAACGGAAAAGCAACGAAACCAAATGTTCCGACATTGCCCACAGCGTCGGCGAAGACCTGGATCAACTGCGCATCGGCGATATCTACGTCCGCCTCAAGCGCCACCTCGATCGATGCCCCAACTGCGAAGCGTATGTCGACAGCCTGAAGAAGGTTGTGAAGCTGTACCGGCGTTATCCGGATCCAAGGCTCACGAACAAGGTGCGCAAGCGTCTTCACGCGGTCATATCCCTCACTGACTGAAATCGAGGAATCATCCAATGGCTTCAAGAAATGCGGTAGTGCGGCAGATTCAGGGAATCACGTTCGCGGCAAAGACCGAAACCGGCCCGTGGGTCACGATGGACGGGCCCGGGTCTTTTGGCGGAAGCGATGGCGGCGCCAGGCCGAAGGAGTTGATTCTCTTCGCACTCGGCGGATGCACGGGAAGCGATGTCGTTTCGATTCTGAAAAAGAAACGAGTTCCCCTGGAAGGATTTGAAATACGGCTTTCCGGCGACCTGCGTGAAGAGCACCCCCAGGTCTTCACATCCATTCACGTCGAATACATTTTCTACGGGGAGGGAATCCAGGCAGCGGATGTTGAACGGGCAATCGAGCTCTCGACAACGAAATACTGCTCCGTCTCCGCGATGCTGCGAGGGAACGTGAATATCACACATTCATATCAGATCAAGGAGCGCGAGCTCACGTCCCCGCAGCTGGCGTAACGTCATGATCAACGAACTGCTCGACGAGAGGTCATTTGAGAATATCTTTCCGGATCGGCAAAGGGCGCTCATAGCGCAGCACTGCAGAGGAATTGTCGGGCTGATCACGACTGCGGAGAATTCGGATCAGGCGAAGGGAATTGTGCGACAGGCCTGCGAGGCGTTCGAAAAGGAATGCTCAAGCACCCTGGTGAGGCGGGCTCTCTCGATCTATCTCACCGAGAAACAGCGTGAAATCTGGAAACGGACGGATGATCCAAAGAGAAATTCTCATTGAGGATCTGGTCACCGCGGTCCCCGGCGCGGTGACATACCTGATGGAGCATGGAATCAGGTGTATTGCCTGCGGAGAACCGATATGGGGCACGCTGGAATCGGCAGCACAGGAAAAGGGATTCACGGACGCGGAAATCGAACGATTCCTCGGGGATCTCTCCGCCATGGAGAAGGCCCGTCAGACCCAAGAGCGGAATAGCAAATCGCTATCCTGACACCGGGCCCTTGCGAACCCGTTTGTAGATCACAAAACTGTCCCCTACCCGAAGCGGCGCGGTGAAGTCCTGCTCCTGAAGCCTCGATAGTTGATCCCTCACCGCAAGTGGGAAGACCGAAAGACTCACCTTCCCCATATAACCGCCAAGTTCTGCAGTCGATGACGTAGAGTACTTCCTGGCCATCTCTTCAAAATTGGCACCCGCCTTCAGCATCGCATACACGGAATCCGCTGCAGCCCTGTCAGTGCTCACAATCTCCGCCAGAAGAAGAGTTTCAATGTCGACGGTGACAACTTTCACCGATTGACGAACCCACACGGGAATGTTCTTTCCGTCTTTTGACGCTGGGGTGTACTTCCATGTCATGATTCTTTGCGCAGCAAGACTGTCCCATTCACGGTTACGGCTTGAGGCCAGCCAGACGAGGTCACGGACGGAGCCGTCCTGACCGACATGGAGTTTGACTTCAAGAGTGACCTCTTTCTTCAGAACGACCGACGTCGGCAAAGGGGGAAGCGCCGTAGTTTCGACAAGCTGGGGGGTTTGATCCAGGTATGTGGGAAGAGTAGAACTTGCACAGCCAACAAAAAGCAAACTTACGAGAAGAAGTCGGTTTGCCATGGACACCTCCTGAGCGCCCAAAGCGCATCTAAGAAGAAAGATACGTCATATTCCGGCAAATTGTTACCCGCGGCGAAAAAGGGTCTTGTCCTTAGGACAATACCCGAAAAAGCTCAGCCCCACTCACCCACTGCATCCCGAAAAAGAAGCAGGTTTTCTTTTTTAGTCCGAGGCGCCACCGAACAGGCCGTGCTCAGAATGAACCCCCGTTCCCCTTTTCCGATCAGAATCCGCTCCCTAAGATCCTCCAGGATCTCCTTCCGGCCCTTCATCAACAAGAGGTTGACCGAGTCGACGTTTCCTTTAACAAAGCCTTTTCCACCGATTGTTTTCATCGCTTGTGCCAGTTCCACGTTGCCGAGCGGCGGCGGATCCAAGCATTCCAGTCCGCTGGCTCCCGAGTCGAACATAAGATCAAGCCTGTCGCCTATGGCGCCGCACGTGTGGATATAGATATGAACTCCTTTTCTGCGGACTGCATGGATAATCTCCGACTCGTACGGAAGGACGAATTCCTCATAGAACGCTCTTGAAATAAACCCTCCCCCCGCAAACGGCGAAGAGACCTTGATGGCATCAATGTCCGTCTCGCACATCTCGGACGCCAGGTTGGTAATGAGACGAGCGAAATGGGAGAGGATTGATTTGGATTTCTTCGGATCGTCGATGAGGTTGATCAGGCCCTCCTGATATCCGAAAAGGTCAAGAAAGTAATCGAAGGGAGAAGTGATTTCTCCGTGCAGGGAGTAGTTCGGGCCGACAGACGCCCGGAGGCGGCGGAAGATATCGAACTTGTGGTCAGGGTGAATCTGAAAATGGAGGCCCCCGGAAACTGGAATGTAGCCGAGAGTCTGCGGCAAGTCCCTCATGTCAAATCCGGAGATTGCTATCGATTTCCCCAGCGAAGCAGTCGGGGGCCGAGGCAGGTCATCAGGCGGATAGAGCATGACGTGGCCGTCTTTGAATGTTACGGCTTCTCCTTCTTCCCAGGGCTCCCGTCTTGTGATTTCTGTTCTCCACTCGGGATTGTGGCCGTGGAGGCTGACGAGGATTCCGTCGAAATCATATTCCGCCCGGAGTTTCACCAGGCCGTCGGCGAAGATCTCCGGATCATGCCAGAACTCAACGGGCTGTATACCAAGCTGCAACAGCATGTGACCGATGCTGAGCTGGCACATCACCGGTACGCGGTCAGGCCGCCGGAGGTCCATTGCCGCTTTCATGCGCTCGCGTGGGGTCATAATAAAGGGTACGGGAAAAATGCAACGGACTCAAGGAACCGCGCCATAAGCTAGTGTCCCAATTTTGGCTGTAATTTTTATCGCAGAGGCGCAGAGAACGCGGAGGTACGCAGAGATATTTGATTTTGCGTAACCTCTGCGATTCTCTGCGTCCTCTGCGACTCTGCGTTTTGCACTAAGATTGAGATGAGGACACCGCCTGCCATAATCACGCCAGAATTTCAAGTTCGGGTAAGATTCCGATACTCCTCAGGCGTGTTGACGTTCAAAAGCACTTCCTGAGAGAATGGAGGATTTGCAGATTCGAGGGAGACGATGAGAGAGGGACATTCGTAAACGAATTGTTGCACGCTACGTCCTCCCCGTTCAAGAAAAGCACCAAGAACAGGCAAATACGACGAACTGTAGACGCCAAGAAGCGGTTGGAGAGTCTCTCCAAGCCGCGCAATTGTGATTCCTGCTTTTGAGGGGTCGTACTGTAAGATGAGAAAGCGAATGAGATCGCTGCTGAGATTCGGAAGGTCGCAGGCGGCAACGAAGACGTCACTGCCGGCGAGTTTCAACGCCGTGTAGATCCCCCCGAGCGGGCCGCAATCGCTGACAAGGTCGGAATGCCACGGAACTCCAAGGCCGGAATACCTCTCTTCACTTCCGCCGACGATCATGACCTCACTGCAAACCTCATGAAGCACATCGCACGTCCGTTTGATCATCGGCTTCCCGCCAATATCCAAAAAGGCTTTGTCCCTCCCCATCCTGCGACTTTGACCTCCCGCCAGAATGGCCCCGGGCAGACGCAACATGACGGCTACCGCTTCCCTTTCTTGTCCTCCAGCACATCATCGATCCAGCTCAGCGCCGCCATCATCGACGGAAGACCGATGGTCGGAAGAGAAAGAATGACAGCGTGTTTCATTTCCTCGGGGGACACGCCTGCTGCAAGAGCCTTTCTGGCATGCGAGTGGACGGCTCCTTCGAGGCGTGCACCTGTTGAGATCCCAAGTTTTACCAAAGCCCGGGTTTTTTCATCCAAAGGGCCTGCACGATGAACTGCATCACCGAGTGCATTGTACCCTTTCGCTACCTCGGGGTGACTGTCCATGAATGCCTGAAATCGCTTCGGGATGCCCGACATGTGGTATCCTTTCTGTTGAAGAGAATGTGACGGTCCCCGAAATCAGAACAAAACGGACATGGCAAGAAAACCCCAGAAACTCGTGCCGGCTCCGCCGAATCGATCACGCATGATCCTTCCCGGCAGGAACGCCGCCACGCCTCCTTCCAACGCCACAGCTTCGTTCATTCTGTATGACACGACGCAGTCAGCTTCATGTCCGAGCAATCTTGGATCGCTTTCCTGGCCGAAGTAGTGGACCCAGATGTTCGTCACTACGGCTTGCGTGATGTTCACTGTTCCCCTTGCGTGCGCATCGATGAGCCCGCGATCGCCTGTATTGGCGGGGAAACTCGTGAAATAATCCATGAAGCCGTAGAACTTGTGCCCGGTATGAAACATCGGATCGAAGGACCCATGCTTCGAAGAACCGGGCTTCGACCCCGACAGTCGTTCATACCCGAGACCGAGCCGCCGTACCGGCGACTCCTCAAATGTATAGCTTAATGATCCTGCAAGCAAATAGGCCGACACGTCAAGGCCTCGCCTGCTGCCTGTCTGATAGGCGGCCTCGAGATCGTAATCGGCGGCCGACGCCTTTCCGCGCACCAGCCCGCCAAGAGTCCAACGGCTCAGATCGTTTGTTCCGGGGACTGTCTGATTACGATCGGTCTGGTAAAGAACATATCCGTCGACTGTGTTGTTCGGAATATCCTTTGACACTCCATAGATTCCGAAAAGATCCGCTCCTGAATCCCTCACTGATTGCACAGCCGCCACGGTTGCCGTCGGAGCATACTGGTGGACCTCGGCAAGCTTGAGCGCAAGGAGGTCCAAGGTCAATCCGCCGAACTCAGATTTCAGTACTGCGCCGTCAAACGATCTTCCGATGTTGTTCCATCCCACGGCCCCGATGAGGCGCTCATTCCCGTAACCGACCTCCTGCCTCCCGACTTTGAGCGTTACGTCATCGGCGAGAAATTTCTTTATTTCCGCGAACCCCTGGTGGAGATCGAGATTCCGGGTGTCGCTCACCGTATTGAAGGCCCCGGTTGCGTCCCGTTCCTGGCCAAACACCCGGGAGTCACGAACCTGGAGAAGGACGCGCACGTTCTCAAGGGGCCTTGCCTCGAATCCCAACCGCGACCGCAGAAGCGTGTAGCCGTTAGCGGGGGTCTTTTCCCTGAAATCACGCATGTCAAGTTCGGATCGGACGCGAATATCACCGAACCAGCGAAACGCCGGTGGGGTCTGTGCAACAAGCGGCCCTGCCGACAGAGAAACAAGGAGGAGTATTATGCTTTTACGCATGGGATGTCCTTGGTACAAAACATCAGGCAAAAGAAGCGATATCAGGCGTGGTACCCCAGGCTTTCCATCAGCATGGGATCCTTTGCCGGGATGAGGTTTGCACGCGAGAGTGAGCGGATTGTGACAGTCACAACAATGGCAACTCCGGTAACGACCGGAGCAACCTCCCAGATGCTGAATTGCGGTGCGTCGGGCATGAAGGGGGGCAAAATCATCCAAAAGAGATCGATCCAGTGCCCCAAGAGAATGACAAAACAGATTTTCAGCAGCAGCCCCTCGTTCCTTTTGCCGGCTTGAGACATCAGCGCAACGAAAGGGATGACCCAATTGAAGAGGATATTCAGGATTGTCAGTGTCCCCCAGCCGGCCGTTTCACGCTTGATGAAGTAGATGGTCTCTTCCGGGATATTGGCATACCAGATCAGGAGATACTGGCTGAACCAGATATACATCCAGAACGTGCTGAAGGCAAAAAGAAGCCTTCCAAGATCGTGAAGATGGTCCTCTCTGACGAATTCCCGAAGGTACCCGTTCCGTCGCAGGACAATCACACCGATCGTTACCACCGCCAACCCCGCAAGAAAGGATCCGGAAAAATTGTAGATCCCGTAGATCGTGCTGTACCAGTGTGGCTCAAGCGACATGAGCCAATCCATACTCGCCATCCAGAACGTCAATGCAAAAACGACGATGAAAAGTCCGGCATAGCGTCGGTTCCGGAGCGTCAGGTTGACTTCCCCCGTCACATCCTGGCGACGCGAGGTTCGGACAAGAAGAGCCGTGAAGAGGGACCAAAGGAGGACGTAGGCAACGGTCCGGACCGAAAAGAACGGGACATTCAACCAGAAAGTCTTTGACTGCAAGACAGCATCACCGGACACCACGTCTGCATGGGACCATTCATAGAGCTGATGAACGGCCGGGAGAAGCAGAATCATCACAACCCCGCCCGCGTAGACGTTTGAGGCGATCGCCTCGGGTACACGGCGGATCGCCGTTGCCCAACCCGCGTTCGAGACGGAGACAAGGGCAATAAGAAGCGCAGCGCCAAGGCCGACTCCCAGAACATAATAGCCTGTCAGAAGACTGCTCGCGAGAGTTCGCTGAGGGGCAACGACCAGGCCAATTGCGACACCGGCCAAGCCTGCTACTGCGAGTAACTGCAGCAGCCACTTAGTTCTTCTTGAAATCGTAACGGAGAGGTGGTCGGTATTCATCGTCATTAGCGTTTCGTGGCAACGGCCTGAAGGGAGCGGACGTGAAGAATTGTTCTCCATCGGTCTTCCCGGGGAATCTGGGAAGCGAGGGAGGGCATGTTTCGTTTTCCGTAAGTGATCGTATGGAAGATTTGTCCGTCCGCTTGAGCAAGAATCGCAGGAGTCACAAATGACGGCGGGGGCGGGAATCCGTACTTCGTGACTGTCCCGTCGCCCGTTCCCCCCGTTCCGTGACAAGGCTGACAAAACGTCCGAAAGACCTGCGCCCCGCGCTCAGCTTCCCGGAGACTGTCCCGCGAAAAGGGATTTCGAAGTTCTCTCCCTGCACGAATCCCGTCCACATCCGTTCCCTCGTAAGGGAGCGGCATGAATCCTCTGGGGATTGTCCCTTTTACCGGAACTTGTGCTGCAGCTCCGTCTGCAAAATTCGCACTCGGGGCCTGGGGGTCGAAAGGCACCGAGTAATACATCTCGGGAAGAAATACGGAATTCGGCCGGGTCGGCTCACGCCGCAAACTCCACGTGACCGCCGCGGTGGCAAGCAGCAGAACAAAGAGAAACGCATTCAGCTTTCCCCTGCTCATGATTCCTCCTCGAGCATTTCTTCCATCTTGACGCTATGGTAGCGACCGCACAACGCGGCGGCCTCAAGGGGATCGAACGCCGCGTCGTTCTCGACAAGGACCAGAACGTGGCGATCGTCTGTTGCGCGGTTGAAGTTCATCAGCGGCTTCTTGCCGGGACGAAGCCGACTCACAAGCAGGAAGGCTGCAACCGTTCCGAGGCCGGCAAAAAGGACCGTAATCTCAAAAGTCACCGGGACGAACGCGGGCACTGAGGCGAGGGGTTTCCCGCCGACGTTCACGGGCCAATCGAAGGCCGATGTCCAGATCTGGAACCACAGCTTTGCAGTCGCACCCAGGAGCGCGAAACCAAGGCAAATCCACGGAAGCCGCGACTTGCGAAGCCCCATTGCTTTGTCCAACCCGTGAACAGCATAGGGAGTATAGACGTCACGGATTTCGTACCCTGCCTCCTTCGCCGCCCGGGTGACGCCCAAGATGTCTTCCTCCTGCTCGAAGTATGCGACAAACAGCCGCCTGCTCATGACGTGCCTCCGTGCAATCCCTCGTACTCTCCTACTTTCCTACCCTCTTCTTCCCGAGCCTTCCCATGACTCTCCTTTCTCCCATACGAGAGCACCGCCTTCACCTCGCCGATCGCGATCATCGGAAGAAACCTGGCGAAGATCAAAAAGAGCGTGAAGAACAGACCGAAGCTTCCCACCAATGTTGCAAGTTCGATCAACGTGGGAGCATAATTATCCCAGCTGGCCGGGAGATAGTCCCTCGTCAGGGAAATCGTGATGATGACAAACCGTTCGAACCACATCCCCACATTAATAAAGATGGAGAGGATGAACACCAGTGCAACGTTCCTCCGGATCTTCCTGAACCAGAGGAATTGCGGGGTCACGACGTTGCATCCCACCATGATCCAGTATGCCCACGCGTACGGGCCGAGCATGCGGTTGATAAAGGCGAATCGTTCATACTCATTTCCCGAGTAGAACGAGACAAACAATTCGGTCATATACGCCATGGCCACAATGCCGCCCGTGGCAATGATGATCTTGCTCATCGATTCGATGTGGTGCAGCGTGATGTATTCCTCGAAATGCAAAACCGCTCGTGCAATGATCATCAAGGTTAGGACCATCGCAAAACCCGAGAACACTGCGCCGGCGACGAAATACGGAGGAAAGATCGTCGAATGCCAGCCGGGGATGACCGAGGTGGCAAAATCCCAGCTGACGATCGTGTGCACGGAGACCACCAGGGGGGTCGCAAGTCCGGCAAGAAGCAGATACACCGTTTCGTACCGCTGCCATGTCCTGGTTGACCCGTCCCAGCCGAAACTGAAGAATCCGAAAAGGGTTTTCTTGACTTTAGAAACCGCCCGATCACGGAGAGTAGCAAGATCCGGAATAAGCCCGACGTACCAGAAGACCAGGGAGATCGTAAAGTAAGTTCCTATAGCAAACATATCCCACACAAGCGGCGAGCGGAAATTGATCCAGAGCGGGCCGCGGAAATTCGGATAAGGGATCACCCAGAATGCCAGCCATGGACGGCCCATATGAATAATCGGGAACAAGCCCGCGCAGATAACGGCAAAGATCGTCATCGCTTCCGCGGAACGATTCACCGAAGTCCGCCAACGCTGACGAAAAAGAAAAAGGATCGCCGAAATCAGAGTCCCGGCGTGGCCAATGCCGATCCAAAAAACAAAATTGGTGATATCGAACGCCCATCCGACCGTGCTGTTCAAGCCCCACGTGCCAATCCCGGTGGCAAGCTGATACGTTACAGCAATGACACCCAGTGTGAACATGGAGAGGCTGACGGCAAGGGCGAACCACCATGTCATGCCGGGACCCCTGTCAAGCGGGGCGCACACATCATCCGTCACCTGTGAGGCTGACTTGTTGCCAAGAATCAGAGGCGACCGAAGTATTGAAATGCCGTCAACCATGTGGCGTCTCGTCTGATTTGTTTGTCCTGTTGCGCACCATCGTCATATACCCGACCGACGGCCTGGTCTCCAGATCGGCCAGGAGATTGAATCGTCGCGCGTCGGCGATCCTCTTGCTGACGAAACTGTCAGCATCATTCATGTCGCCGAAAACGATCGCCTGGGCAGGACACGATTGCTGGCAGGCCGTTTTGATGGCTCCGTCGGCGACCTTCTTGCCGTTTTTCTTCGCCTCGATCTTCTGTTCCTGAATCCGCTGCACACACAACGAACACTTTTCCATGACTCCCCGCGAACGGACCGTCACGTCGGGATTCAACACCATGTTTTGTTTGGCATCTTCATGGAGATAATCGAACCAGTTGAACCTGCGTATCTTGTACGGACAGTTATTGGCGCAGTATCTCGTTCCGACACACCGGTTGTACACCTGTTGATTCAGCCCCTCTTCGCTATGGACCGTTGCAAGCACGGGGCAGACAGTTTCACAAGGGGCGTTCGCACAATGCTGACACATCATGGGCTGGTGCGCAACATCCAGCTCGCCGTCATTCTCTACGAAATACCGGTCTATCCGAATCCAATGGAGTTCGCGATTCCTGTGGACCTCATCTTTTCCGACCACGGGAATGTTGTTTTCCGCCTGACAGCTTACCACACACGCCGCACAGCCGGTACAGGCGTTCAGATCGACCATCATTCCCCAGTGCGCCCCTTTGTATTCGTGCTGTTCCGGCCACATGCTGCGTGATTCATGCTTGGGCCCGCCTCCGGCTGCGCGATCCTCGGCATACGCAGCGAGGGTCGCATACTGAACATACGGCCTCCTCGATTCAGACCCCTGCGCAAGGAGCGGCGGCGTATCGATGGAATGATATGTCTGA
>DATDRF010000156.1:0-5885 GCA_035291905.1 Bacteroidota bacterium | reverse complement strand
GTTCTTTGAAGCGTTCCTTTAATTCCTGTCCGGTGAGGCAGGGAAGGACAATAAGTAGATGAGTATTTGAGTATGTGAGTATTGGAGTATCTCAACAGGCGCTCCACGACTCCACTACTCAGATACTCCACTACTCCTAATGGCCTCCTTTCCTGTTCGGACTGGAGGTTTTTTCATTTTTGAGGGTCCATGAAGAATCGTAAAGTCATCATTGATGCAGAAGGGTTCAGAAGAACGGTGAATCGGCTTGCTCATGAGGTTGTCGAAAAGAACACCGGCGCCGAAGGTATTGTTGTGGTCGGAATCAGAACCCGCGGCGACTATCTTGCACACCGCGTCGCCGAAAAGATCGAAGAGATTGAAGGAAAGAAGGTTCTTGTGGGTTGTCTCGATATTACTCTCTATCGGGATGACCTCAGGGGGCGACTCGACCAGCCTCAGTTGAAGAGCACTGACATACTGTTTGACATCGGTGGCAAGGTTCTCGTCCTGGTGGACGATGTCCTCTTCACGGGCCGTACCATCCGCTCCGCCCTCAACGCGCTGATGGATCTCGGCCGGCCGTCGACCATTCAGCTGCTCGTGCTGATTGACCGCGGCCATCGTGAACTTCCGATCAAAGCCGATTTTGTCGGGAAGAATGTTCCGACCTCAAAGAAACAGGAAATCAAGGTGCTCATGAGCGAAGTGGACGGAGAAGATGCTGTCTACGTTACGGAACAGGACTGATCAAGCATGAAACTGCATAGCCGTAATCTGCTCGGCCTCGAGGGAGTCAGCAAAGAAGATTTGACCCTGATCCTCGACACGGCCGCGTCATTCAAAGAGGTTCTGGAGCGTCCGATCAAGAAAGTCCCGCCCCTTCAGGGGAAGACGATTGTGAACCTGTTCTTCGAGAGCTCCACACGCACGCGCATCTCGTTTGAGCTTGCTGAACGGCGGCTTTCGGCCGATGTGGTGAGCTTTGCAGCCTCGGGGAGCAGTGTCAGCAAAGGTGAAACGCTCAAAGACACCGCCCGAAACATCGAGGCGATGAAGATCGACATGGTCGTCATACGCCATGCGGCGGCCGGTGCTGCGCACTTTCTCAGCCGGGTGGTGGATGCCAACGTCATCAACGCGGGCGACGGCGCACATGAACACCCCACTCAGGGGTTGCTTGATATGTACACCCTGCGGGAGAAATATGGTTCGCTTGAGGGATTAAGGATATGCATTGTGGGTGATATTCTCCACAGCCGGGTGGCCCGTTCCAACATCTACGGACTGCGAACAATGGGCGCGAAAGTATCGGTTTGCGGCCCTGCGACCCTTATTCCCAAAGAAATTGAGCGACTTGGAGTCGAAGTGTATCATCACCTGGAAGAGGTCATTCCCCACGTCGACGCACTTAATGTGCTCCGAATTCAGCTCGAGCGGCAGCAGTCGGGGTACTTCCCGTCGCTGCGCGAGTATCATCGCTACTTCGGCGTTACGAAAGAGAAAGTGGCAAAGGCATCGAGGCCGATCACCATCATGCATCCCGGCCCTATCAATCGCGATGTGGAGCTTTCGGCCGATCTTGCCGACAGCGAACATTCCGTCATTCTTCAACAGGTCACGAATGGAGTCGCCGCGCGCATGGCGGTTCTTTATTTGCTGGGAACTTCAGACTAAGGAAATGCAATCATGAATCTTCATCTAAAAGGCGGGCGGCTGATCGATCCTGTTTCCGGAAAGGATGAATCGCTTGACATAAGTATCGTCGACGGACGGATCGATCAGGTGGGGGCGTCTGTACGCCCGGGACCAAAGGCAGAACTCATTGATCTGAAGGGAAAGATCATTGCGCCCGGCCTCATCGACATGCACGTCCATTTGAGAGAGCCCGGATTTGAGCACAAAGAGACGATCGAGACCGGTTGCACCGCTGCCGCATACGGAGGTTTTACGGCTGTTTGCTGCATGCCCAACACCAACCCGGCGATCGATGACGAATCTGTGGTAAGATATGTTCACGGAAAGGGAAAACAGGTCTGTGACGGTATTGTGGATGTCTACCCGATTGGGGCTGCAACGAAGGGAAGGGCAGGGAAGGAGTTGGCGCCGATGGCAGAACTTGCACACGCGGGAGCGGTGGGCTTCAGCGATGACGGGAGCCCCATCGTGAGCCCGGACATCATGCGGAGGGCGCTGGAGTACTCTTCGATGTACGGCATCCCGATTATTCAACATGCTGAAGAGTCGAGCCTCACGCATGGGGGTTGCATGAATGAGGGATTCACCTCCACAAGGCTTGGGATGCCGGGCATCCCTCCTGTTGCCGAGGAGTTGATGGTCTCCCGGGACATCATTCTTCTGCGTTATGTTCCTAAGGCGCGGTACCATGTCGCACACGTGAGTACGAAGCAAACAGCGGACCTTGTCCGTAAAGCCAAAAAGGAGAAACTGAATGTCACGTGCGAAGTAACCCCCCATCATTTCACACTTACCGACCAGGTTGTCGACGGTTTTGATACGAGCACCAAGATGAATCCGCCGCTTCGGACAGCCGACGATGTTCAGGCGATGAAGGAGGCGCTGAAGGATGGAACCATCGACGTTATTGCAACCGATCATGCCCCTCACACCATCGATGAGAAAGAGGTTGAATACACTCAGGCCCCTTTCGGGATTGTGGGTCTTGAAACCGCTTTGGGGCTTGCCGTCACCGAACTTGTCGAGCAGAAATACCTGACGTGGTATCAGCTTATTGAAAAACTCTCCTCGGCGCCGCGCGCGATCCTTTCCCTTCCTCCCATAAAGATTGAAGCCGGAGCGGTCGCGAACCTCACTCTCATTGATCCTTTGAAAGAATGGGTCGTAGATACCACCGCATTTCATTCGAAGTCCAAAAATTCTCCTTTCCACGGAAGAAAGCTGAAAGGGGCACCCATCGGAATAGTGAACAACGGCCGTAAGATGCTGTTCGTCAACCGGTCTGGTTGACGAACGAAGGTTGCACCTCCGGTTGGAGCTTGCGCCTCGGTGTCAGAGGGCGTTCACAATTGTGAACGCCTTTTTCATTTCGCAATACAGAGAAAGGGCGAAAGCGCCGTAAATTCATAGGTAAATGGTTGGATTCCCGTGGCACGACCTTTGAAATAGTCATGTCAGAAGTTGAACATGATACGAGGTCTGCCATGAAAACAATGTTGATTCTTCTGAGTGCCGGATTAATGTTTGCCGCCTGCGAGGTCTATGTCGTGGACACGACTCCTCCGTCCATACCGGCGGCTATTCGAACACTCTCTCTTGATAACGCCGTGCAAATCGAGTGGGCTGCCAATTCGGAGCCGGATCTGGCAGGGTATCGCGTTTGGGTGAGCGACAGCTACGATGGCCGATTCACGATCATCGGCTCAACTCATGACCCACTGTTCATTGACTATGAAGCCCGGAACGGCAACACGTACTACTATGCGGTCACCGCTTACGATCTTGAAGGAAACGAAAGCGAATTGAGCCGGGACGTGGCGTATGACACTCCGAGGCCCGAAGGATTTGGCGTTCAGATTTATGACTATCTCGTGTTTCCTGCGACAGCCGGATACGATTTTTCGACCTATTCCATCGGCCAGTATGACGATAACTACACGGACATTTTCTTTGAGAACTACAACGGCGCGTACTACTTGAATGTGTGGGATGATACGGACATTCAGGACATGGGATATACCGCTTCTCTCGATGAGATCTCGGTGGCGCCCGAAGCAGGATGGTCGCCGTCAAAGTATGTCGAAGCGATTGTGGGTCATACGTACGTGGTCTGGACGTGGGATGATCACTATGCGAAGGTTCGTGTAAAGAGTATTACCAGTAACTCCGTTACGTTCGACTGGGCCTATCAGGTCTCTCCCAGCAATCCGGAGCTGAAGAGGGCTCCCCTGTCAGGCGGACGTAAGATCAGCAGGCAGGTACCTGAGAAGCAGTAGATGCAAATGAAAAGCGGCGTCGTCACGTGGATTGGGAGAGGGTGAATTAAGAGACGGCGCCGCTTTTGATTTTTTTCTCTGTGCCCTCCCCGCTTGCCGGAAGAGAACCTCAGAGGCGGGCAGGTGTGGTTTAAAGCTTTGCCAAAGAGGAGCACAGTGAACAACTAGTTTCGTTGACTTTGTTGCCGTTTTCTGATACTTTGATTTCTGTTATGAGACTTTCTGTCCTGATTCTCCTTCTCGTTTGCATCCCCCTCCAAGCCCAGATTCGCCCCAAGACTGTCAAACCCCGCGCCAACTCTCTTCTCAATGAGAAAGTCGAGGCCGTTCAATACCCTGAGGCGAGGGCACTGCTGCAGAAGGTCGAACGCGGAATTGTCGGGGGTTCGGCGGAAACATTCAACGTGAATTTCGGCAAACAGGTCTCCATGACGATTACCGGGGCCGAAAGCGGATACTACTCTGCGGGGCAGGCTTCGCTCATCCTTCAGAACTTCTTTTCCATACGCAAACCCACCCAGTTCGTATTTTCCCGCATCAACGATACGGTTGCTAGTCCCTATGCCACCGGTCGACTGAGCTTTATCCGGCGCGGCAACAGGGAATCCGTGCAGGTCTACGTTTCCCTCACACGCCAGGAATCTCAGTGGGTGATTACTCAGTTCAATATCTATTAGAACAGTGGCGTATTCAACGATGAAGGCACTGTGGACCACAGTCTCTCCCCTCGCACGGTGGGGTCTTCTTGTTTCTGCCGGCCTGCTCCTCCTGTTCCACGTCGGTCGTTCGCTCTGGAGTTCTTCGCTTGCGGCGAACTGGGAGGGGGGTGATCCCGGTCGTCAGGAACGGACTGCAGAGGAAATCCAGTCGATGTTCCGTGTCCGAATTGATGCGCTGGCAGGCGTCGCCTCGTTTGTTGCGCAAGATGCAGAGCTTCTCGCAGCCATTACCTCCGATGACCCTGAACGCGTCATTGCCGGGAATAGGAGACTTTCGAAGCACGAATCGCTGAGTCTCCTCGTGCTTGATCCCAAGGGAACGCCGCTTGCGTGGACAGGCAGAAGACTGATTGCCGACACATCGCCGTTTGCCGCGGCGCTTATGGAAGACACCATGGTCGTTGTCAACCGGATGGAGTTGAGGTCTTCTATCTCCGTTGGCATCGTATCCGGGGATGACGACATTATGGTTGTCGCCAGCGAGCCGCTCGAACTCAATGTCCCGATCTCGAACCGATTCATCGGCCAGGAGAGCATTCTTCGGGACATTGCCATTGGGATCGACGAAGAAGTCAAACTCCTTGGTCCCGGGATTGCAGGCACTGCAAACGAGGGGGGACGAATCCGCGTTCCGCTTGAGGATTTTCAGGGGAGACAGGTTGCCGTTGCCCTCGCTTCTCTTCCGACTCTGGACCAGGAACTTCAAAGATTTGCTACCATGGCAGATGCGTGGGCGGGACTTCTTGCCTCTCTTGTGGTTGTCATGCTCGCGTTGTTTGCCTGGCAGGTGGTGCAGATCGTACCGGCGGCTTACGTTCGGACTCTCTCCTTGATCTTCATCCTCTGGGGAGCACGGTTCGTTCTCCTTTGGCTTCAGGCCCCTTCCCTCGTAGTCGGGGGATTCCTCTTTGATCCCACCATATTCGCTTCGCCGTTCGCGTACGGGCTGGCTTCATCACTCGGAGAGACTTTTCTCAGCGTGGTGACGCTCCTTGCGACAATCTTGATTCTTGTCCGTACGACACCGGCAGTAGGGGCGACCGGAGGTTTGAAGATCCTCCGACTCCTGGCCCTGCCCGCGATTGCCCTCGTTATGGTGCTTGTTTTGAGAGCCTACGGCGCGACGCTGCGCAGCTTTGTCTACGATTCGACCATTCGCTTTGTCGATCCGGCCGCGATCATCCCTGACCAGAGTCAGCTGGCGATCTACATG
>DATDRF010000155.1:0-3027 GCA_035291905.1 Bacteroidota bacterium | reverse complement strand
TGAGGAGCACAGAGTGCACTGAGAATTCTTCCTCAGTGTTCTTTGTGACTCTCTGTGCTCTCTGTGTAATTTGAAGCGTTATCGGGTCAAGAACCTATAGAGAGTACTTGACGTGTATGTCTCCCCCGGATTCAAGACAGTCGTGGGGAATGAAGGCTTGTTGGGTGAATCGGGAAAATGCTGTGTCTCCAGGCAGAATCCGTATCGGTGTTTGTACGAGACCCCGCCCTTCCCGATATTGGAGCCGTCGAGGAAATTTCCAGAATAGAATTGAAGTCCCGGCTCGGTCGTCCATACCTCCATAACCCTTCCTGATGTCGGTTCTGAAACGCGCGCCGCAAGTCCGAATGTCCCGGCCGGCTTGTTGAGCGCCCAGTTATGGTCGTACCCGCCCCCGCGCTGGATCTGCACGTCTCTTGCCGCAACGCGGGCGCCGATTGTCGAAGGCGTTGTGAAATCCATCGGAGTATCTTTGACGGCTTTCAATTCACCCGTCGGTATCAATCCTTCGTCGACAGGGGTAAATGTGTCTCCCATGATCTCCAGTTCGTGTCCCAAGATGTCCCCATTTCCCGCTCCCGCCAGGTTGAAATACGAATGATGGGTCAGGTTGACCACGGTTGGTTTGTCGGTCGTAGCCTCATAATCGATCTTCAGTTCATTGCTGTCCGTCAATGCGTAAACGACTCTTACCGAAAGTCTGCCGGGATACCCTTCTTCGCCGTCTTCGGAATGGTATCGCAACACGAGCGATTTGCCGGGCTGGCCTTCCAGTTCGCGGACCTCCCAGAGGACCTTGTCAAATCCATTCAATCCCCCGTGAAGGTGGTTCTCTCCGTTGTTTGCGGCGAGTTTGTATTGAACGTCGTTGAGCTTGAACGTTCCCTTGCCGATTCTGTTTCCGTACCGTCCGATCAAAGCGCCGAAATACGGATTGTTCGCAACGTACGATGAGAGCGAGTCATACCCAAGAACGATGTCCTTCATTGTACCGTGAGAATCCGGGGCCATCAACGACACGACAATTCCCCCATAGTTCGTGATGGTTGCCTCCATGCCGTTCTTGTTCTTCAGTGTGTAGAGAAATGCTGTATTCCCGTCCGGGAGGGTGCCGTACGCTTTTTTCATGGTTGTCGAATCCTCTTGCCTGGTTGTGCATGCCGCGAGAAACAGAGCAAGGATCAGGGAAATGACCGAAAAGCTTTTCATTTACGTAGTCTTTCCGATTGTCGAACGGAAGCTTACTGGATTTTTCTGGCAATCACCAACGAAATATCATCGCTTCGGCTGGCGCTTCCGCAGAAATCCCTGACATTGCGGAGGATTTCCTTGCCAAGCGATTCTGCACCGAGGCCGTGAAGGTGCTCAAGCAATTGATGCAGGCGCTCTTCTCCGTAGAATGCATCCTTCTCGTTGCGCGCTTCAAGGACACCGTCGGAGACGAAAACAAGGTACTCGCCGGAGGAAAGAGTAACCTCCTGTTCGATGAATTGAGCCTGTTCGGTGAGGCCGATGGCGGGTGCAACGCGGGGAAGATGCTCGATGGAATTCGCATGGAGAACGAGCGGCGGAAGGTGGCCGGCATTGAGAATCTTGACGGTGGGAGAGCCGCTCTTCAGCCGGACATACGCGAGGGTCACAAATCTGCTTGGAACGCCGTCGCGGCAGAAAATGGAGTTTACCTTTCTTGCCATCTCGGTAAGACCGGAAGATTCAGGGGCGACAGCACGCAGGGTTGCCTGAATCTTTGCAGCCATGAGGGCTGCTCCCAGGCCTTTTCCGGCAACATCCGCGAGGGTGAGATCCAGAACCGCAGAATCTATCTTGAGATAATCGACGAGATCGCCTCCAACGTCGTTCGCGGGGCTCGTTGACATCCAGAATTCCCATCCTTCGAGTACCGGCGTATCACGCGGCATCAATGCTTCCTGTACGCTGTGTCCGGCCCTGAGCTCGTCCTTCGCAAGCAGTTTATCTTTCAATTCGAGGAGGAGAATGAGAAGAAGAACAACAAATCCCATCGGCGACCAGTTGATGTCGACCGACGTACTCTCCTCGCTCCATCCGGTGCGCGGAATGACAAACAGGACAATACTCAATACCAGAAGCACCTGGCGGACGGGAGTCAGTTTTGAATAGAGAGCCCCCAGAATTTGTAACACCACTTTGAACGACCGCCTGACCACTCCCATTTTGGCGAGTTCCCGGCGGGTTTCCTCGTCGACATAGAATGCGTACAGGTCTTTCATGTCTCTCCTGGCGCCGTCCCAGAATTCCGTGCTGAAAAAGGCCAGGATGAACTCTCGTATCGTTGCAGCCAAAGACCGGGGCCTGGAATCAGAAGTGCTCATAGAGGAGGGAATGATGTCATTAGTATACGGAAGGGAGGAAATTAAGTTTTGAATCAATACCCAATATAAGTGGCAAAAGGGAAAGAAGCCTGCTTTCCCAGTTCCCTTTTTCCCCACCTCTTACTATCTTCACAATACCCCATCTGTCTCCTTTCGATCCTGTTCTCTGTAAAACATGATGCCGGAGTGAATACGATGAAAGCATCTCTCCTTGCGGCCCTCGTTGTCATTGAGTGCGCCATAAGCTTCGGTCAACCTGTCATCGCACCTTTGGAAGTGCAGGTACTCCTCCAGAAGGACTCCACTGTCGTGATCCTCGACGTGAGAACAGAAGCGGAATACAAGGGAGAAACAGGCCATCTCGCCAATGCAGTTCTCATTCCCCTGCAGAAACTTGAAGAACGGTTAAAGGAGCTGGAACCGTACCGCTCACGCACGATTGTCACTTATTGCCGTTCAGGTCGACGGAGCGCGCAGGCGAGCACCCTCTTAAAAGAAAACGGATTCCACGCTGTTAACATGAAGGGTGGAATTGTGAAATGGAATTCCGAGAACCTTCCTGTGATCAAAGAATTCCTCAAGGAATCGGCAGAAGAACACGATGCAAGGATGAGGTGGTGGCGCGAGGCGCGGTTCGGCCTGTTCATTCATTGGGGCCTCTATGCGATTCCCGCCG
>DATDRF010000154.1:0-1911 GCA_035291905.1 Bacteroidota bacterium | reverse complement strand
TTTTTTGACAATACTGTCGAGATGTTCGTAAACCCCTCCCGCAATGAACAGTACGTGTCTGGTGGATAGGGAGATTCTTTCCTTTCCCAGGTCAATAGTATTTTCCGCGCCTTCGACCAGTTTCAGGAGCCCTTTTTGAACGCCCCTTCCGGACACGTCCTTGTAGACAACGAGCTCAGTTGCGATCTTGTCAATCTCATCCAGATAGACGATTCCCATTTGTGCAACATGTGGGTTTCCACCGGCTGATATGAGAAGGTCGACGAGTATGTCGCTCACGTTCTGTCCCACGTAGCCCACTTCGCTAAATTTGGTCAGGTCTTGTATGCCGAAAGGGACCCCCACCAATCTAGAAGCCATTTCACCGGTGTAAGTCTTACCGCATCCGGTAGGTCCTATCATCAAGATGTTCGCTTTTGGAGTCCTCGTGTTTCGCAGTGCGACGCCAATATCTTCTCCGTTTTCTCCTATTGCCTGCTTCAGCGCATTGCCCAACCTCCTGTAGTGAAAAGCTATTGCTGTGGCGATGACCTTTTTCCCTTTTTCTTGGCCAACCACAAACCTGTCGATATACGCCTTGATATCAACCGGTGTCTTGTTAAATTCTATGATTTGCTGCACTGCCTCGGTTATTTGGTGCCCCCTCAGTTCTCCGAGTTTTTCTCTGATGTGCTGCCGGCTTTGTTCCGATATCCCGTCGGTCATTTTTCAACCACCGTGATTCCCACCTGGTGTTTCCAACTCTCCTGGAGCCTTCTTCGCCAGTTCATGGAGCAGGAGGGTTTCGAAATGATAGCGTGCGAGTTGATCAGGTCCAAGGAAGGGGTTACGACTGAAAAGCGGTCCGCACATAAGTATCTCGTCCGGTGAATTCACGAAATGGAGGTATCGGTTGTCAACTTGATTCATAATTGCCATAGTCACACGATATTCTTCTTGAGTTGACAAAGAAAACAGCGGAGGTTCAAAATGCGCCTTCGCCTTCAGACGGTCGAACTCCACGCTTTCCCTGAGCAGATCATCTGTGAAATTACCGAGTCTTTTTAAGAACGCCTCCCCAAGAGCATACTTCATAACAAGACTATTGATCCTGTCAAAGAGTGCGCGTCGAAAGGGCTCTTTTGTTTTCTTCTGCGCCCGCTCGCTTTTTAGGTGCCCTAACAAATCCACGCTTAACACCCCCAGACGTCGCCCCAAAGCAGGTACTCCCACGATGTATCTGAGGAAATCCAAGGGGCATTCTTCTCCAGCTCCTCCAGTCGCTTCTTGAGATACGCCACCCTGGTCTTGAGATATTCATCCTCAGGATTAGCTCGAAGGGCCGCTTCGGCATCTCGCAGGAACACCCGGAGCTCAAGGTGCTCATTCTCGAGAGGCTGGGCCATCTTCCGGAAGGCCTGCCATTCTTCCGGCTCCACTGCCAAGGGCTCCATTGTCGCTAGTTTTTTATTCTTAAGTCTTTCTTCTTCAATCTTTCTCTTTAAGTCTCTGTTTTTGTCCTCCATGACACCCTCCTAACCCCCACCCGTCCCCTCCCCCTTCAAAGGGGGAGGGTGAGGGAGGGGGTGTTATGGCGTGTAATTGTTTGTTATCTCAACCTGTCCCGATGCGATTTGGGGATGATCATTTGCGACACGATAGTCATCGAAATCAACGTCCAGGACATGTCTATTTCGGATCACCGGATAGTCGGTGGGATCCGGCAATGTATAGTCCTCGAAATCGACGGTCTGAAGACGCTTCGTTATTCGGTCGAGACTGTGGTATCCGTTGCGGCGTCTGCTGCTGTAGCCATAGAGCAATGCATTGATGCCCTCTTGCAATGCGTTGATGACGTTCGCCGCAGTGAAGACCTTCGGCGAGTTGAAACCTCGCAAGCAGATTGGCTGCCCTGCATCGTGCCCTTCCAGG
>DATDRF010000153.1:0-4938 GCA_035291905.1 Bacteroidota bacterium | reverse complement strand
AGGAAAACGATTTTCCCCTCAGCATCGGTGGGATGCAGAGGGACGTGTTTCAAGTTTTTGTGTGATGCCTTGTCCGCCTCTGATCTGTAAAAGCGGATGAGGAAGGGAACGACCTCTGTAGATTCTTTGATGCTGGGAGCTCGCATTCGAACGCCTCCTGTTTCAGTCTCTCTTCATTGGGACTGAGGGGGCGGAGCCGTGTTCTGCTGCCTCTCCAAATCATGGATTTCTTGCCGTAAACGCAAGATCGATATGGGCGGTAGTGTCTCAGTTTGATTAGAAGTTTCAACGCAAAGGCCTGCCTGCCGGCAAGCAGGCGCAGAGGTCGCCCCGTAGAAAGAACGGGGCAGGCAGAGAAAACGCAAAGGAGTTCCGGATTCTGTTGTTCTCTGCGAACCTCTGCGTCCTCTGCGACTCTGCGTTGTAGTCTAAAAAAGGGAAACTGAGACACTACCATATGGCCGCAGCTATTGCAAAAAGTCATAGAATTCACGATAATGCTAGGCCGTTGAATGCATTATTCATTCGTCGTCGTCCAGGGTGCTCTGCAGTTACGAAACTGACACACAGTGAACCGGCTCGCTTTGACACACCCATCGAACATGGCAGCCGGATACTTTGGAGAAAGGAATCAGGGATTATGAAACGAATCCTGATGACCGTTTTGATGGTCGGAGGGGCAGGTCTTTTTGAAGTTCTGCCCGCACAAGTGACGACAACGGCAGTCCCGTTTCTGATGATCTCTCCCAATTCCCGTGCCGGCGGTATGGGAGATGCTGGCGTGGCAGTGAGCGACGATGCGTGGGCGAGTTTTTGGAATCCCGCGGGTTATGCATTTCAGGTGGGGAGCGAGGTGGGACTCGATTACTCAGCCTGGCAGCCGTCGCTCAATCTGGGAGATGTCTGGATTATCCATTCGGTGTACAAGCAGAGTGTGAAGGAGCTTGACGGGACGGTGTCGGCAGCGTTCACCTATCTCAACCAGGGGGAGATTGCACACACGGAAAACGACGCAACCGTCCTGGAGACATTCAAAAGCTATGATCTGGCATTTGCGGTGGGTTATGCGAGGAAGCTCTCAGATGTCATTGGGATCGGCATGAACGTGAGGCTCATCCGGAGCGTTCTCGCACCGTTTGGGCCGGGGGGGACCGGCAACGGTGCCGCCACCGGTTTCAGCTTCGACATCGGAATGCTTTACAAACCTAAAACGCTCTTCATCCCCTTTATTCCCCGCAACTTCGGAGAACGGCTCAGGCTTGGAGTGAACCTGTCGAACATGGGGCCGAAGATGGCCTACGTTGACAAGGCCCTGGCCGATCCCCTTCCGATGAATCTTCGTTTAGGATTTGCCTTCAGGTCTCTCACGACCAGGGAGCACAACATCAC
Organism: Bacteroidota bacterium; assembly: GCA_035291905.1. Classification (GTDB taxonomy): domain Bacteria; phylum Bacteroidota; class Ignavibacteria; order UBA10030; family UBA10030; genus JACPLA01. Next base: position 3,549 of record DATDRF010000153.1, on the reverse strand, counting down.
GTTCGTTGCCGATTTCAACAAGATCCTTGTCAAAAGAAGGAAGACCGGCTCCGATGAATTCCTGGCGGCGATGTTCACCAGTTGGACCGGAAAGACAATCGGCGAACAAATCCGCTCGTTCGTGACAGGGATGGGAATCGAGTATTGGTACGGATCTCCGGGACTCCTTGCACTTCGGGCAGGCTATTACTATGAGGATCCCCGCAATGGAAACCGCAAGTATTTTACGTTCGGGGCGGGTGTTCGAGTGGATTCATACGGGGCAGATTTCAACTACATCGCCGCTTCTGAAAAGGATCACCCTCTGGGCGGGACTGTTCGATTCTCGCTTCTTACCTCCTGGGGCTCTTCCGGTGAATGATCAGTTTCGAAAGGTGAGGACTTTGATTCTTCGCGGGCCAAAAAGGGAATTGCTTCAGTTGGCAGCGAACCAATCAGAAAGCAGCCCGATTCTTCTGACCTCTTCTTGGATTTCCGTGAAACATTTCTCGAACTTTTCTTTTGGTTTGCCGATAGGATCTTTGATTTCTGCTTCATCGAGGAGACCCGGATGAAGATATTCTTTCAAAAGGAAAACATTCTCCGCGAATCCGGGAAACGCTCCTGTAATGCGTTGTTTGTGCATCTGTTCCATGCAAAGTACAAGATCGGCATCTTCAAGCACGCTCTTTGTCAGTTGTCGCGCCTTATGCGAACCAATATCGATACCCTGATTTCTGCAAATTTCATTGGTGTACCGATCCGGTTCGCTCTCCTGCAGAGCATCCACCCCGGCGGAAGCAACATGCACAACCTGTCGGCCTTTGGAATCCGACGCAAGCTTTCTGAGGATTCCCTCCGCCATGACGCTTCGGCAAATGTTTGCGGTGCAGACAAAGAGGATGTTCATAAGCAGGTCACAGTCAGACTTCTTTCGAGGGTTCTTTCAGAATCGTACCGACAGACCGACGGAAGGAATGATCGGCCATAGTTCTATTTCTTGTTTCAGTGGATTGCCATTGCCGTCACGCGTATATCGAAATGACTGGATATTCATCGTGTTGAACACATTGCTGATATCGAGGAAAGCGGATGTCGCAAGTCCGAACATCTCGAAGCCTTTTGAAATCCTAAGGTCCGTTCGGATATACGGTGGGATTCGTCCGGAGTTTGATGTCCCCCGGATCCATTGCCACGTGACCTTGGCACTGTCATACGCTGCAGTCGATGGTGTAAAGGGATACCCGCTTCCGTAGACAAAACGTGCGCTCACGTTCCAGAGGGTTCCCAGATCCAGATTCCCCACAGCTGCAAGCGTATGTCGCTGATCCGTATTACGGGGAAATGACCCGTAACCATCATCCCGTACATCTTGTGTTGACGACAAATAACCATAGCTCACCCAACCGTAGAAACCGGAGGCCGAATACATAACATAAACATCCACTCCTTTGGCTGAGCCAAGAGCGTCGTTCTTCCTTGAGTAATAGACAATTCCGCTGCTGGTCAGATATGCGCTCATGAGATTGTCGTAGTCCTTGTAGAAACCTTCAACCTTCACTCTGAGGAAATTCTGATAGTCGGGACCAACATTGGCCTGATAATCGACGCCAAAGACATAATGGATCGCCTTTTGAGACCGTGTGTTTGTGTCAGATGCCGCCGGGTGAGCGATCTGACGATAGTTCGGTGACTGATAAAAAAAGCCCCAGGCTCCCCGGAGAGTGAGTCCTTCTCGCACCTGATACGCAAGTTGAATCCGCGGACTCCACGTGGGCGCCTTGTTCAAATCAAAATAGTCGAATCGTCCCCCCATGTTCAGCAGGAGATGATCGCTCAACTGGAGAAGACTCTCAACGTATCCTGCAGATTTCCACGATTGCGTGTTCAGGAGATTGTTGAAACCGATATCGAGAATGTTTTCAATATCATGCGAGATCGTCGTATCCGGGTATTGAACACTGTTAGTATATCGATCGAACGTGTATTGAAAGAGTTGATCCTGAGCATACGTGATATGCTCGTACGACAGACCGATTTTGATCCCGTAGAGTGATGAGACCTGATAGTCAAACATTGAATTCAATGCCATCGCCCAAATACGGAGATCGTTACCATACAAATGCAGAGTGTAGGAGCTGTCGAAGAGGGATTGTCCCCCGATCGAATCCCGAATGTCGGAATACTCATTGTCCCAGAATCGTTCGTTTTCGCGTTGATCGTGCAGCGATAGTTCCGTTTTCACAATTGCGGACGATGACATGATATTGACACTCTGAAGGGAAAGGAGAGTGCTATAGTATTGTCCCCGATTATTGAGCGAATCACCCGATCGTTGTGCGGTCGTGGGACTATTGGCAACATACCGGTGTGTGAGCGGATCTTGTGTGTAACTGTCGCCCGCATGAAGGAACTTGAAGAAGAGGGTATGGCCTGAACTCAATGAATAATCCACAACACCCTGAGCATCATAGAATGATGGGTGATGATAAGAACCCCGGTTGATGTATTTCAACAAGTATTCAAAATAACTCTTTCTCACTCCGAAGATAAATGAAGCGTCCTCGCCCAGCGGCCCTTCAGCAACGATATCGGCATCGGTCAGGCTCGCAGTTGCTGTGCCTTTGTATCGGTCACGATCGCCTTCGCGATATTGAATATCGACGACCGCGCTCATCTTATCACCGTAGCGGGCGGGAAATCCGCCGGTCATGAGATCCATCTTCCTGATCATATCCATCATCATAATGCTGATGCTGGCATTGGGGACTTCCTTGACATGATAAGGATCATACATTTGCGTCCCGTTCACAAGAATGAGGTTTTCATCCTGGTTGCCGCCGCGCACATTAAACTTGGCGCTGAATTCATTATTTGCCGAGACGCCCGGAAGCATGTGAGTACTTCGCAGGACGTCGGGAATGACAGCAGTGCTGTTTTTGATCTCTTCGCTTTGCAGTGACAGGAGGCTTGCACTCATATGTTCTCGCTCAACCCCCTGATATGCATAGACCGTGACATCCTGCAAAAGGATGTCCATGGCATCAAGATTGATCAAGACGCGGATTTCGTTGTCTACAGAAATCGGAATTTCCGCCGTCTTGTATCCGACATAACTGCAACGGAGAACGGTCTTTCCTCGAGGAAGTTCTATCGAGAATGTCCCCCTGGCATCTGTAGCGGTTCCCAGCCGTGTTCCTGCAACCGAAATATTCGCGAAAACGAGAGGCTCGTGCGTTGCACCGTCACGAACCGTTCCTCGGACCGTACAAAAGTCCTGGCTGAACGCGGAACACGAAACAGAAAGAACAAGGGAGATGAGAATTCCGGATTTCACATTTGGCCGAGTGGTGTACGTACCGGGTCTTTGCTGTGCGGAAAATATACAAAATATTCGTTCCACTCTCCCCAATCAAAAAACGGGGGAGCGGTTCATAGACTTCTCAGTTTACCATTAAGCGCTTAAGACAGGTATGCATATGAATCCTCTCGAGGATGCGAAATCCAATGGCAAAAGCAACGGACAGCGTGGAAACGTCACGGAAGAATCGCCTCTGTGGGAATACATCG
>DATDRF010000152.1:0-3974 GCA_035291905.1 Bacteroidota bacterium | reverse complement strand
GAACGCATGGCCATACCGAGCCATCCACTTGCCGATGCGCCCGCACCCCACCAGTCCCAGGGTCTTACCATTCAACATGATCCCTGGAAATAACTCGCGGTCCCAGTGGCCCTGTTCGACATGATGAATGGCGTACCGCAGTTTGCGCGCGCAAGCCATCAGCAATAACCAGCTCAACTCGGCTGCCGGCGTGAGTTGATTGGTGACATGGTTCTGCCCTTTCAGCGTGAGGAGCGGTATGCCCCTTGTTTCCAGGTACGCGTTCTCTATGTGGTCGGCTCCAGTGGTGGCAGTGATTACCAACCTGAGTTTGACCGCCCGCTCGAGCATTTTACGAGGGAGGGGCACCTTCATTGAAGCATCGAGAAATACCTCGGCATCCTGCAACAAGGCGCCGATGCTCTCGGGGGTAGCGGCCGCCATCTCGACGCGGAAGTTTCGGCCCAATTGTTCGGTGATAATATCCCTGCCGTGCTCCGGACCGGAATATACGACCTTGTGTATCCGTTCCTGTCCGGCAGAGTCCGTTATCACTGTCACGTTCCCTGCTCCTCGCCATCGTAGATGAAATGCAGGCGCTTCTGGAGATAAGGAGTTAATCCCGCTAGCGCTGCGGCAATCCTTTCCGAGACGTAGCCGTCTCCGTACAACTTACTCGGCGGGTACGGTCCGTGCGCTATCTGCGAATTGATCGCTGTAATGATCTGTGATGCAATCGGTTCGACCGACGTGACATGCGATGCTTTCTCTCTCCCCTCCTGGCGCTTGCCGACCAGCACCACCGGGGTGCCAAAATAGCTGGCGTCCCGAACAAAGCTGCTGGAATTTCCGACGGCGCAAACCGCATTCGCCAATACCTTCAAGAAGGTCTCTGGATGAAAGTTTATCAAGAGACGAAGCCATGTCGGTTTTTGACGATCACGATAAATTCGAATTGTTTTACTTATGTGATCTGCGCCTGCATCAATGTTCGGCCACAGGAGGATCGTCTGGGTTTGCACGCTGCCCAACGCCAGGAGTAATTCCTCCATTTGTTTCCGCTCGTCACCGTATTCGGTCGTGACGGGGTGAAACAGTACAAGGATGAATGGTCGTGATACGTCGATAATCGCCCCACTCCCTTTTTCGTTGATAATCTCGGGCAGGATCGTTCTGTCCAGTTGCCGAGCGATGTCGCTGCTCGGGCATCCGACACTCAGGATATTGTCTGGATTCTCACCCATCCTTGCGAGATAGATCGCCGATCGTTCAGTGCTCGGAAAGTGAAAGTGCGCGAACTTGCTGATGGCATGCCGGGCGCTTTCATCAATGGAACCGGAGACCTCTCCCCCTTGAATGTGAGCGACACAGATATTCATGTAGGCGGCGGCAATGACGGCAGCAAGTGCTTCGTATCGGTCGCCAATAAGAAGGACAACATCCGGCTTCTGCCTCTGGAATTCACTCGCAAATTCCACGACCCCGAATCCCACCGATTTCGCCATCGTCGCAGGAGTTGAACCTTCGAGCTCCAGATAAACCTCCCCGCTAACGTTAAAGCCGTCCTTCCGCACAACGTCGACGGGTTTGTGAAAGCGTTCCAATACCATCGTGCCGGCGGCTACAACCTGCAGCTCGAGCTGCGGGTGCTCCCTTATGGCATACATGACAGGCTTCAATCGCCCGTAGTTTGCTCGGTCCACCAATACGACACATATTTTGCGTCGCGCGTTATTCACGATTAAGGTCCCCCACTCGGTTGATGAATGTCAGCTGATTGACCCATGATCAGGCGATTCACAGATCAATTGACACGGAAATTCGGGCGATGGTGAGATGCGATGCACCCGGTCCGATCACACCAGATCGGATTCCCGGAGGACCTCATCTGCCTGGACGGAGCGTATCAAAGTGCGGCCAACCACTCTCTGTAGCTCCGAAGCGGGGATCCCCGTGCCGGGCTTCTTGATGCTCAGATCCTCCCGCCGCAGCACTGTACCCGCCGACAAGTTTAACCGAGCCACGATGCTCTTGGTGAAGAGATCCCGCAGCGGTTTCATCTCGGAAGCGAACACATCTTTATCCAATGGATGAGCATTCATCTGTTGGATAAAGCGGATTCCTTCCACCAGTTGGCGAAGCTCTGCCGTTGTGATTGAAGCCGGAACGTCCGGCCCAAACATCTCGCGACTCAAGGTGACATGGACTTCGAGTATATCGATTCCCATGGTAGCTGCTGCTAAACCCGGATAGATCGTTCCCGAGTGATCGGATAGTCCCACGGCACACTTGTAGCGCTCACGGAAAACGGGGATCAGATTGATGCCGATCTTCTCCGGCGGACAAGGATATAGCGAGGTGCACTGCAAAACGGCGAGCGGGAGGTTGCTAGCCTTGACCCATTGCACAGCCTTTTCTATCTCGGTGAGCGTGCTCATACCGCTGGAGAGGATTATCGGCAGTTTGGTCGCAATAATGCGTTCAAACATCAGGGTGTTGCTCAGCTCTCCGGAGGCGATCTTCCAGGCGGCGACACCGACGCGGGTCAACAATTCCACAGCTTCAACAGAGAAGGGCGAACTGAGGAACTTCAATCCTCGTTCATCAGCGTGTTTCTTAAGCCCGCACCACTGCTCTTCTGTGAACTCCATTCTCTTCCAATAGTCGTAACGAGTCGCATCTTGTTGACTGAATATTACCCGCCATGGCTCAGCCGGCGTCGACTCAGCCGCCGCAATGTGGGTTTGGAATTTAACCGCATCAGCACCCGCGTTGGCAATGGCGTCAATAAATGCGTGCGCTGTACCCAGGCTTCCATCGTGAGCTTGGGCAACCTCCCCAACTATCAGACATCGCCCTTCTCTCAGGATCAATTTATCGGTTTTAGCTGTGCGATAACAATTTGACATATATCACTGCCTCCAACTCTTTCCCCTGCTCAAAAACATGAAAAGTACTTTCTCTAAATTATGAAAACCATTCACTCCACAATGGCGTCTTAAACTTCAGGAAGGGTGCACGCAGATTGCCAATTGCATAAAAGTACGGATTGATCGGTTGCTTTATTCTACGGACCAAGTATGCGCTACGAGAAGATCGCCAAGCGTATTAGGTGGCAATTTCCCCGTCCCAAAATAGTCGCCCTCCGCTACTGAGATCTTGCCTATCTCCGACACATAGTCCTCCAAGGTCCCGCCTACCGTGCACCATATGGTGTATGTGTAGATGCCTGGCAACAGAGGAAGGCGCGGAATCTTGCATAAGATACGCCCACCCGGGGCCAGCGCAAGCGGCTCACGAACGGAAGCACTAGAACGGCACGCGAACAACGGTTGGCCCAGGGTGCCGGCAAACTTGATTTGCACAACTGCATTGTCGAGTGTCTCGGAATCACGACTCTCATACTCGAATGAAAATGAGATATCCTGGCCGGAGGTTACAGTTTCAACCACTTCGCACCGTTCATTCAGGACCGACACATTGGTAAATCGAACACGACCGTTTCCCTTCCGATCCTTGCGCTCCGAGATGGGAATACCTGCATAAGTGCGAGCTTTGGACAAGTACTCTTCAATCACAGATTCTGGTGAACCGGAACGCACCAGACGCCCATCGTCAATCAGAAGACATCGCGTGCACAATGAAGTTATTGCCGCCATGTTGTGGCTTACGAAAAAAACAGTACGGCCTCCCTTGTGTACCTCCTCCATTTTCCCCAGGCACTTCTTTTGAAAACTCGCGTCCCCTACCGCCAGCACTTCGTCCACCAATAGGATTTCCGGCTCCAAATGGGCGGCTACCGCGAAGGCTAACCGCAGGTACATTCCGGAGCTGTAGTGCTTGACGGGGGTATCGATAAAACGTTCAACTTCTGCGAACGACACAATCTCATCGAATTTTCGGGTGATTTCAGCTTTCTTCATTCCAAGGATAGCACCGCTGAGATAAATGTTCTCCCGACCGCTCAATTCCCGGGAGAAACCGGTCCCCACCTC
>DATDRF010000151.1:0-24702 GCA_035291905.1 Bacteroidota bacterium | reverse complement strand
CCCAGCTGAAATAAGACAACGGCGACGTTCGGCATGCATTCTCTGGAGAATTGTCCTGTAATATGCCTGCAAGGAGCCTCAATTACAAGTCGTTTTAGGTGCCGGTAGTGTCTCAATTTGGATGTAGTTCTTAACGCAGAGGTCGCAAAGAAACGCAGAGGAAACTCTGAATTTCTGGTTTCCTCTGCGAACCCCTGCCTGCGTGCCGAGCATTCCGCTATGTTGAAATGGTGAATGAATCACTTCGGCAGGCAGGTCTGCGTCCGGAGTTTATCCCGCCGAAGGCGGGGCGACTCTGCGTTGTAGTCTATAATCGAAATTGAGACACTACCTAAGTGCCGCGGCGGTTGCCTTTCGGCAATTGGCTCGTTATATTTTTTCGTTAGTTACTCCTCCATTTGACAAAGGAATCCCGTCATGCAAGACATCATCTCATTTGTTAATTCAAACAAGGATCGGTACCTGTCCGAGCTCAAGGATTTCATCGCAATCCCAAGCGTGAGCTCGCAGAAGAATCATGATCCCGACATGCGGCGATGTGCGCAGTGGGTCTCTGATCATATGCGCACCGTCGGAATGCAAAACATTCAGGTCTTCGAAACGAAAGGCCATCCGGTTGTCTACAGCGAATGGATGGGAGCTCCCGGTAAGCCTACCGTGTTGCTCTATGGTCATTACGACGTCCAACCCGTTGACCCCCTGAATCTTTGGACGTCCCCTCCGTTTGAGGCAACAATCCGCGGGGATAATCTCTATGCTCGCGGCACAGCCGACGACAAAGGCCAGGTTTTTATCCATCTCAAGGCAATTGAAGCATACATGAAGAATGGCGGCTCTCTCCCTGTGAATTTGAAGATGATCATCGAGGGGGAAGAAGAGGTCGGAAGCCCAAACCTCGATGATTTTGTGAAAGGACACAAAGATCTCTTGAAAGCCGACCTGGTTCTTATATCGGACTCTTCCATGTATGCAAAGGGCGTCCCTTCCGTGTGCTATGGGTTACGCGGACTTTCGTACATGGAGGTCGAGGTGACCGGCCCGAACCGCGATCTTCATTCGGGATCGTTCGGGGGCTCGGTTCACAATCCGATCCAGGCGTTGAGCGAAATGATTGCATCGCTTCATGACAGGAACGGCAAGATCACAATTCCGGGATTCTACAAGGATGTCCGTCCTCTCACAAAGCCGGAACGCAGCTCATTCAAGAAACTTCCTTGGAACGACAAGAAATACGCGAAAGACCTGGGAGTCGGTCAACTCTATGGTGAGAAGGGTTTTACTTCTCTCGAGAGGTTGTGGGCCCGGCCGACGCTCGAATGCAACGGGATCTGGGGAGGATATACCGGGGAAGGCGCCAAGACCGTTCTTCCGTCAAAGGCGTCCGCGAAGATTTCGATGCGGATCGTCCCGGACCAGGATTCGGTGAGTATCGCCCGGTTGTTTGAGAAACACATGAAAAAGATCGCTCCCAAGACTGTGAAGGTGGAAGTGAGGACGTTGCACGGCGGTGAGCCGGCGATCACGCCCATCGACAGCCCGGGAGTTCGGGCGGCCGTTGCAGCGCTCGAGAAAGGATTTGGGAAAAAACCCCTCTATCAAATGGAGGGAGGCTCGATTCCGATCGTGGTTCAGTTCAAGAAGATACTCGGCCTGGACACCGTGCTCCTTGGTTTCGGTCTGCCGGACGAGAATGCCCATGCCCCCGACGAATTCATCAATCTCGACAATTTCTTCGGAGGCATCAGAACATCGGCGCACTTTTATTCGGAATTGCCCGGATATTGGAGCGGAGGAAAGAAGAAACGGCCATAGCCAAAGGCTTAGCCGTCCCTTTGAAAGCCCTCCTTCACACGTTGAAGGGCGGGCTTTTTTATTTCAAGGGGGTTTGTTACATTTGAACAACGAATCCTATCTTTTCACAAACGGACGGCGCGCGCATGATTTCACAAGAGTTTCTTCAAAAAATCCCGATTTTCGAGAAGCTCTCAGGCCCGGATTTCGATGTCCTTGGAAAGCTGTGGAAACAGCGCAAATTGAGGAAGGGAGAAGTGCTTTTTCGGTTCGGTGAACTGGGCACTTCGATGGTTGTGATTGAGGAGGGGAACATTGCGATAAGCGTTCCCGTGGAGAACGAGCACAAGGAGATGCAGATATCCGTACTTCACGAAGGGGAGTTTGTGGGCGAACTCGCCCTCATCGATGGATTGCCGCGGACGGCCACGGCGCGGGCTGTTGAGGAATGCAGAGTGCAGGAGATGAAGAGGGACGATTTTGTCGCCTTTCTCCTCGAACGGCCGACAGTTGCCATTTCGATGATGAGTGAGATGGGAAAACGGCTGCGTTCAACGAATGAGCTGGTCCAGTCGCTGGCTTCAAAGAACGTAAACGAAGAGATCGAGGAGCGGTTGACATTTGGTGAACGGGTAGCCGACAAGATTGCGGAATTCGGAGGAAGTTGGCCGTTTATCATCATCTTCTTTCTCTTTCTTGCCGGATGGATGTTGGTCAACACCATCCAGTTGTGGTTCCGTCCATTTGATGACTTTCCATTTATCTTCCTCAATCTGATGCTTTCCTGCCTTGCGGCAGTTCAGGCCCCCGTCATCATGATGAGCCAGAATCGCTCCCAGAAGAAAGACCGCCTGCAAGCTGAACTCGATTACCAGGTCAACCTCAAGTCGGAATTGATGATCCAGCAGCTTCACGTGAAGTTCGATGAACTGCGTGCAAACGAGATTCATGATATGCACACCACGCTTGATCAAATTACGGCCATCAAGAAGCGGCTCGAGGAACTCGAACACGTGGGTTCCAGAGCGTGAAGATCTATACGAAAACAGGCGACGGAGGAGAAACTTCCCTCCACGGAGGAAAACGGACAGGGAAGGACACCCTCAGGATCGACTCTTACGGGACGATCGACGAGTTGAATTCGCATATCGGTTTGATCCTCGCCATTGATCAACAGAATATTCTGAAGGAGTTTCTCGGTTCCGTGCAGGATGAACTCTTCGTCCTGGGGGCTGACCTTGCAACGCCGGTCGGGGATAATGGAAAGAAGGTAAAGAGGATCAACGCTTCGCATGCGGAAAGGATTGAGAAGCTGATTGATGTCATTGAGGCGAAGTTGAAGCCGCTGAGCACATTCATTCTACCCGGGGGGAGCGAGCTGGGGGGACAAATTCATGTGGCGCGAACCGTCTGCCGGAGAGCGGAGAGACTGGTGGTTGCACTTTCGAAACAGGAGGCGATTGGACCGCATCTGGTCATCTATCTCAATCGTCTCTCCGATTTTCTCTTTGTCCTTGCACGGTACGCGAATTCCCGATTGGGTGCAGGAGAAACTCAGTGGCGTCCCGGTGCTTGATATTCACTGGAACGTTTTCTATAATTGCGCAACGATGCTGATGAGGATGGGATGGACAGCGAATACGTTGATGAAGAACTGAGTCAGATGTACGAGGAGCTCGGAGGCAAAAAGACGCTTGATTCAGCCGCCTTTCGAATGCCTATCAAGCATTTGCGGGTTCTGAAGCCGGTCAGCCTTTCGCCCGCTCAAACCGTGGGTGAGGCGATTGAACTCATGCGGAAAAACCGGTTTGGCTGTGTTGTCGTCACGGAAAAAGAACGTCTGGTGGGAATTCTCACCGAACGGGATATCCTGCTGAAGGTGGCCGGAGTTAAGGGAGCCGAGACAAAGAAGCTGCGGGAAATGATGACCCAGAATCCGGAGGTCTTTCAGCCGGAGGACAGTATCGCGTATGTCCTGAATGCCATGCATGTCGGCGGTTATCGGCATGTTCCCGTGGTCGACGATCAGCAACGTCCGTTGGCCGTTATTTCAATCAAGGACATCGTCGGGTTCATTCTTGATCATTTTGCGGAGGACGTTCTCAATCTTCCGCCAAAACCTATGCGAACAACTGATCAGCGCGAGGGCGCGTAACCACCGAACATTTGTAAGGAGATGATACAATGCCATGGGTCATTAACAGATTATGTGCCGATTGTCAGGACACTGCATGCGTAAAAGTATGTCCGGTTGACTGTATTTACGGGTTGACGGTGGATGACGCAAACTACCGCAAACAGCTGTTTATTCAGCCCGAAGAATGCATCAACTGCGCCGCCTGCGAACCTGAATGCCCTTGGGGTGCGATTTTCGAAGACGCCGCTACGCCGGAGGTTTTCAAGGAAGACATTGAAATCAACGCGCAGGTCTTTCAAGCCCATCCAAAAGAAGAATTTACAACGACACCGGAACCGATCAAATCTCATCCGTCTCCTGAAGAAATTGAGGCGAATAACAAGAAGTGGGGATATCAGAAGTGATAAAGAGTCTCTTCTCCGGGAATGCAGACAACGCCGCGCGAAGAACGCGGCGTTTCTTTTTTGGGGGGGAAGGGGTCCAAGATATTCTTGACAATAGAACAAACTCTGTTTATATTTTTTTGTTCGAAAAAGCCGTTTCTCGTAGCTCTTTCCACAACTACCACACCTGCTTTTAATGCTCACGGAATTCGGTAAGATACTCGTCTTTCTCATCCTCGGTGCAGTGTTTGTAGCCGGAGGCTTGATTGCAGCGTGGTTGCTGCGGCCTCACCGCCCCTACCCTGGAAAAGTCTCAACGTATGAATGCGGAGAAGAACCCGTCGGCAACGCATGGGTTCGATTCAATGTACGATTCTATGTCGTCGCGCTCGTTTTCCTCATTTTCGAGGTGGAGGTTGTTTTCCTGTTCCCCTGGGCGCTTATCTACAGACAGCTTGGACTCTTCGCTTTCGTTGAAATGGCTGTTTTCCTGCTCATCCTTATCGTCGGTTACGCCTATGTGTGGGTCAAGGGGGACCTCGATTGGGATAAACCAATGCCTGAAATTCCGGTGCTCCGGCGTCAGTCTCCCCAGGGCACAATCGTCAAAACAGGAGCCACATCATAACCTGCTATGGGAATCCTGAATTACAAGTTTGAGAACAGCAACGTCCTCATTACATCGCTCGACAGCCTCCTGAACTGGGCTCGCCTCTCCTCATTGTGGCAAATGCAGTTTGGTCTCGCCTGTTGCGCCATTGAAATGATGGCAGCGTCTGCTTCGAATTTCGATATCATGCGGTTTGGCGTTATCCCGCGTGCCACTCCACGTCAAGCGGATGTTATGATCGTAGCCGGCACCGTCACTCTCAAGATGGCCTCACGCATCAAGCGGCTCTACGACCAAATGGCCGAGCCCCGCTATGTCCTCTCTATGGGAAGCTGCTCGAACTGCGGGGGACCATATTGGGAACATGGATACCATGTGCTCAAAGGAGTCGATCGTGTCATTCCCGTCGACGTTTATGTGCCCGGCTGCCCGCCGCGGCCCGAGGCGCTGCTTGAGGGTATCATGAAACTCCAGGAAAAAGTACGCAGTGAGAGCCTTGCCAAGAAGGCGGCAGCGAAATGACCCCGCAGGAAATCTACGATAACCTCAAGGCAAAGTTCGGAGAGTCAATCCTCGAAGCGAAACTCGACGCCCTTCAGCCGTGGATTCGTGTCGATGAACACCGCACCAAAGAGATCTGCGTGTTCCTCCACGATGAGCCGAACTTCAGGTTTGACTACCTTATGTGCCTGAGCGGAATGGACTACAACAACGGCGCGCTGGGAGCGGTGTATCACCTCTCTTCGATGTCGCACAAGCATAAGATCGTCCTCAGGGCAAACTGTCCGAAAGAGAACCCCCGCATTCAGTCGGTAAGTTCGGTCTGGGGGACGGCAGACTGGCACGAGCGCGAGGCGTTCGATATGTTTGGAATTGTGTTCGACGGCCACCCCGATATGCGGCGCATCCTGTGCCCCGATGACTATCCGGGTTATCCGTTGAGGAAAGACTTCAAGGTTCCGGAATTCTATAACGGCATGAAAGTCCCCTACTAGCCCTCTTCATGAGCGAAAGCCGAGTCATCCCCACCAATTATGTTACCAAGCCTGAGGATCTGAAGACCTCCAGCGGCCGAACGCTTCGTACCGATGAGATGATCATCAACATGGGGCCGCAGCACCCCTCGACCCACGGTGTGCTTCGCCTTGAGATCGTTGTCGACGGTGAGATCATCGTCGACGCCATTCCGCACATAGGATATCTCCACCGGTGCTTTGAAAAGCACGCCGAGCACATGACGAACTACCAGCAGGTTATTCCCTATGTGGATCGCATGGACTATGTGGCCTCGATGAACAACGACCTGGCATATGCCCTGGCCGTCGAAAGGCTTCTTAAAATTGAAGTTCCTGAGCGTGTTGAGTACATCCGGGTGATCATGGCCGAGCTTCAGAGAATCGCCAGCCATCTCATTGCCGTCGGCACGTTCGGCATCGATTCCGGCGCGTTTACGCCCTTTCTCTATGCCTTCCGCGACCGTGAATTTATCCTCGACCTGTTTGAGATGACATGCGGCGCCCGTCTCCTCTACAATTATATTTGGGTGGGAGGAGTTTCCCACGACCTGCCGCCGACGTTTATCGAGAAGGCGAAGGAATTCTGCAAGTATTTCAAACCGCGGCTTGTGGATTTCAACAACCTTCTTACCTACAACGAGATCTTTGTAAAGCGAACCGCGAAGGTGGGTGTCCTTCCGCGCGATGTCGCAATCAATTATGCCTGCAGTGGTCCGATGCTGAGAGGCTCGGGCGTCGACTGGGACTTGCGCCGCGATGATCCGTACTCGGTGTACCACAAACTTCATTGGGATGTCGTGGTGGGAAAAGGAGAGGTCGGCGCGGTCGGTGATTGCTGGGACCGGCATATTGTCCGAATGCGCGAAATGGAGCAGAGCGTTCGCATCATTGAGCAGGCCCTCGAAGCCATTCCGGCGGGAAATGTGCAGGCGGCGATCCCCAAGCGCATCAGGCCGGATCACGGTGAAGTCTATGTCAGGACCGAGACCCCGCGCGGCGAGCTGGGATTCTATGTCGTGGGTGACGGAACGGCAAGCCCCTATCGGGTCAAGGCGCGTGGACCGGCGTTTGTCAATCTGAGTGTTCTGCCTGAGATCTCCAGAGGGGCCATGCTGGCCGACCTGGTACTCATTGTGGGGAGCATTGACATCGTTCTCGGGGAGGTTGACCGCTAATGTCTCCGACATTGGAATCCATCATCATAACAGTCCTGCTGAGCGCAATTCCGCTCGTGTTTATTCTCCTCTACGCGCTCGTGACGCTCTACCTCGAAATGAAGGTCGCGGCTCATATGCAGGACCGTGTGGCGTACATGAGAACGGGCTGGCATGGCGTCCTCCAGCCATTTGCAGACATTCTTAAGCTGCTGCAGAAGGAAGACACCATTCCTGCTGCCGCTGATCGCTTCCTCTTCATACTGGCACCGTACATTGTTTTTGTCGGGACGTACGCAGCATTTGCGATTATCCCCTTCACGAACATTTATATCGGTAGCAATATTCATCTCGGAGTATTCTTCCTGATCGGTGTTTCATCCCTGGTCGTGATCGGGATCCTGATGGGAGGATGGGCTTCGAACAACAAATGGTCGATCTTCGGGGCAATCCGATCGGCAGCGCAGATGGTCAGCTACGAGATTCCGACAGCACTTTCGGTGTTGATTGCCGTGATGATTACCGGATCGCTGAACCTCCAGGAAATCACGCAATTCCAGGAAGGGGGAATCCAGAACTGGGTTTTGTTTGGCGGACCGCTGCCCCTTTCGACGAAGCTCATGCTTCTCCCGTTCACGTTTATCACGTTCCTTATTCTTTTCACCGCATCTCTTGCGGAAGTGAACAGAACTCCGTTCGACCTTCCCGAAGCGGAGTCGGAGCTTGTGCAGGGATTCAATACAGAATACAGCGGCATGCGTTTCGCGATGTTCTATCTGGCCGAGTACGCAAATATGTTCGTCGTTTCCGCGGTGGCCGTGACATTGTTCCTGGGCGGTTGGTCGAGCCCCTTCGGCGATTTCATGTCGGGGCCCGTCTGGGGCGCCTTCTGGCTGATCGGGAAGGCAATGGTCTTCGTATTCCTTCAAATATGGATCCGTTGGACCCTCCCCCGGTTGCGCGTTGATCAACTGATGTACACTTCATGGAAGGTGCTGACACCCTTCCTGTTCGTGTGCCTCTTTGCCGTTGGGCTCATACTGGTGCTCTGACAGATACTTCATGACTGCAGTCGCGACATACTTCGGGAATATCTTTCGCTCACTCTACACGGTTGCGGTGGGAATGAGGATCACGTTCAAGCATCTCTTTGTCCCCGCAGTGACGCTTCAGTACCCTGACGTCAAGCTCAAGATGCCCGAGCGGGCACGGAACAGGCTGTACGTCAACATCGACGACTGTATCGGGTGCGATCAGTGCTCGCTTGCCTGTCCTGTTGACTGTATTTCGATTGAGACCATCAAGTCGACGGCAGATCAGGATCTTGGTGTCACGTCGACGGGCCACAAGAAACGATTGCATGTCCCGAAGTTCGATATCGACATAGGAAAATGCTGCTACTGCGGGCTCTGTGTCTATCCATGTCCCACGGAATGCATTGTCATGACCGATGTGTACGAGTTCGCTGAATTCGATCGCCATAACCTTCTCTATAAGTTCAGCCGTATGACGGAAGGGGAGATCGGTGAAGCTGAGACGAAGCTCAAGAAGGCAGAGGAGGAAGCAGCGGCAAAGAAAGCGGCGGCCGCCGCGGCTGCAGCCGCTCAACCAAAACCTGAACCACCTAAAGCTCCGTAGGAATGGACCTCACCACAGTCGTCTTCTACGTTTTTGCCCTTATTACCGTCGGTTCTGCGGCAGTTGTGGTGTTCTCAAAGAATATTGTTTATTCGGCGTTCGCACTCCTTTTCGCATTCTTCGGCGTTGCCGGTCTCTATGCCCTCATGATGGCCGATTTTCTCGCCGTGACGCAGCTTTTAATCTACGTCGGCGGCATTCTCGTCCTGGTTCTCTTCGGCGTCATGTTGACGAGCAACGTACTCGACGTTCAGATCCGTTCCGGCACCATGCATATCATCCCAGCATTGTTCATTGTCGGGGCGTTGGCAGCGATTCTCCTGTTGACATTTTGGTCCACGGACTGGACGACGGTGAGCGGGTTCGTTCCGATGGAGCAGACCGGCCCCGAGATCGGCGAACTGTTCCTGACGCGGTATCTCCTTCCGTTTGAGATAGCATCCGTTATCCTGCTCGTTGCCCTGATCGGTGCCGCAATGATCGCGCGCCGGGAGAGGAAGGCCTGACCATGGAGAATCTCATGCAATGGCTGCAGGAGCCCGGGCTGATGCACTATCTCCTCATCAGTGCCGTTCTCTTCTCGTTTGGCGTGTTCGCCGTCGTTACCCGCCGCAACGCAATCCAGGTGCTGATGGGGATCGAGTTGATCCTGAATTCAGCCAACATCAATTTTGTTGCTTTCTCCCGCTATTCCTGGGGAGCCCTTGACGGCCAGGTCATTGCCGTCTTCGTCATTATTCTTGCTGCTGCGGAAGCGGCCATCGCCCTGGCGATCGTTCTCAATATTTATCAGAATTTCAACACCATCAATGTTGACGAAATCAACCAGCTTCGGGACTAATTCACAGCCCGCACGATATGCTACCTGAAACCATCCTCCAACTTGCGACTGTCGTTCTTCTTCTTCCGATCGCGAGTTTCGTCATCCTCATATTCTTCCAGAAGAGAATTCCGCGCAACGGGGATTGGTTCGGCACGCTGCTGATGTTCGCGGGTTTGATTCTCTCGGGTGTCATTCTTGCTGTGAAGCTGGCATCGTATCACGATGCGGTGATTCAGACGAACTTCACCTGGGTGAGCTTCGGCAACGTCGCGGGATTCGGAACGATGACGATCGACCTCGGGATCGTGATCGACAATCTTGCCGCCGTCATGCTGGTTGCGGTGATGATCGTCAGCTCGTTCGTCCACCTGTTTTCGATCGGGTACATGCAGGGGGATGTCCGCTACGGGCGGTATTTTGCATACCTCGGCCTCTTCACGTTCTCGATGCTGGGAATAGTCATCACGAACAACTTCCTGATGATGTACGTCTTCTGGGAGCTGGTCGGTCTCAGTTCGTATCTCCTCATCGGCCACTGGTTTGAAAAGAAATCCGCCTCGGATGCGGCGAAGAAGGCGTTCATCGTCAACCGCATAGGCGATGTCGGGATGTTCACCGGCATCATGATTCTGTTTGCCACATTCCGTTCGTTCAACTTTGACGTGATCTTTGGCTCCATTCAGAGCGGAATCATCCCGTTCGGGAGTGAGGCGTGGCTGACCGCCGCTGGAATTCTGGTCTTTTGCGGCGCGGTCGGAAAGTCTGCGCAGTTTCCGCTGCATGTGTGGCTGCCCGATGCGATGGAAGGCCCGACTCCTGTCAGCGCACTGATCCATGCTGCAACCATGGTCGCGGCCGGTGTGTATCTGGTCGCCCGCACATTTGCCATGATGACAGGCGACGCTCTCCTTGTTATTGCCTATGTCGGCGCGATTACGGCATTTGTCTCCGCGACGATCGCCATTGCTCAAAACGACATCAAGAAGGTCCTTGCTTATTCAACCGTGAGTCAGCTTGG
Source organism: Bacteroidota bacterium (assembly GCA_035291905.1). GTDB lineage: Bacteria > Bacteroidota > Ignavibacteria > UBA10030 > UBA10030 > JACPLA01. Next base: position 14,132 of record DATDRF010000151.1, on the reverse strand, counting down.
GTACATGGTCCTTGGCCTCGGGGTGGGGGCGTATACTGCCGGATTCTTCCACCTGATCACCCACGCAATGTTCAAGGCCGGCCTCTTCCTCGGTTCGGGCTCGGTGATCCATGGCATGCACCACGCTCTGCACCATCATAACGATCATCAAACCGATGCACAGGACATCAGGAACATGGGCGGGCTGAGAAAGAAGATGCCCATAACCTTCTGGACGTTTCTGATGTATACTCTTGCGATTTCGGGAATTCCGTTGACCTCCGGGTTCCTCAGCAAGGACGAGATTCTTGCCGGTACGCTCGCGTTTGGCAGTCTCTCGAATTCAGCATGGCACTCGTTGATACCGTTTATCGGCTTCCTGGTTGCGGGAATGACGGCGTTCTACATGTTTCGTCTTGTCATACTCGTCTTCCTCGGAGAGCACAAGGATTCGCATCGTCTCGAGTCAATTCATGAATCTCCCCTCGTGATGACGATTCCTCTCATTGTGCTTGCGGTCTTTTCGTTCTTTGCCTTCTACAGTCTCAATCCATTCGATGCAGCAGACGGCTGGTTCTTCGAAGCGATCCGCCGTCCGGCGTCGGTCGTTCCCGCCGGCGTCGCGGCGGCCGGGATCGAGCAGTTTGAGGAGGCACTCCACCATTCTCACACCACGGCCATGCTCTTGTCCCTCGGAATGGCGGGCCTTGGAATTCTGATCGCCTTTGCGACCTACTATTGGAAACGAATCAACGCCGATGCGATCGCCGGAAAGTTGCGTCTCCTCCACCAATTCCTCGTCAACAAGTGGTATTTCGACGAGCTTTACGACGCAACCGCGGTAAAAGGAACGTTGCTGGTGACGCGGGCCTTCCGATGGTTCGACAACACGATCGTTGACGGAATCGTCAACGGGACCGCCAGCTGGACCCGAGCAGTAACGCTGGGGACCAGGCGAAATTGGGAGGAAGGAACGCTTGCGGCGGTTTTCTACATGATTGTTGCCGCGGCCGTTTCCGGATACGTTGCGTGGATCACGGGTGAGAGCCTGTGGGTTTCTGATTCGGGCTTCTGGAGCGGGGCAGGTACCGTCATCCTGAGCTTCGGTGTCGGCTGCCTGATGTACTTCCTCCTTTTTGTCGGCGCAGGGGGTTTTGATAACCGCATCGTGGATGGAATGGTCAACCTTGTGGCGTACCTTGCAGGGTTTTTCGGACTGGTGACACGTCGGATTCAAACGGGAAGGATCCAGACATATATTGTCTTTGTCCTTCTCGGAGTCACCGTCTTTTTCCTTTGGTTTAAATGACTGAGTTTCTAACAGAGGATTTTCTCCCATGGATCTACAATTTCTAGGTATCGGCGTTCTCACCTGGATCACCTTTCTCCCGATCCTCGGAATGATCGCGGTTCTGGCGGTCCCGAAAGGGAACGATGGAGCGATGAAATGGATCTCAGCCGCCGCCACGCTGGCACAGCTGGTGCTTGCGGTCATGATCTATTTCAATTTCGACAAGACGTTGACCGGCATCAATTCGATCGAGGGGATGCAGTTTGTCCAGAAGGCGACATGGATCGATGTCCCCGGCGTCTCATGGTTCGGCAGGATCCATGTCGAGTATTTCATGGGAGTGGACGGGCTGAGTGTCACGATGGTGCTCCTTACTTCGCTCATCAGTTTTGTCGCCGTGTTTGCCTCGTGGAACATCGAGAAATCGATGAAGGGGTACATGGCAATGCTGTTGCTGCTCGATACCGGGATGATGGGAGTCTTTGTTGCCCTCGATTTCTTCCTCTTCTACGTGTTCTGGGAAGTCATGCTCCTGCCGATGTATTTCCTCATCGGAATATGGGGAGGCCCGCGGAGAGAATATGCCGCAATCAAGTTCTTCCTTTATACGCTTCTTGGCAGTGTGCTGATGCTGCTGGCCGTTATTGCGCTCTATTTCAGCGTGACCGAGGTTATTGACGGAGAGAAGATCCACACCTTCAACATGCTGGCCATGATGAATCCGGCGAACTACGAACCCGGCTCGCTCCTTGCCGGAACGGGAACCTATTGGAGATCCATCGCCTACATCGCTTTGTTTGTCGGGTTCGCCATCAAAGTTCCGATCTTCCCCTTCCATACGTGGCTTCCGGACGCTCACGTCGAGGCCCCGACGGCGATCAGTGTTATCCTTGCCGGCGTTTTGCTGAAGATGGGGACGTATGGCCTCCTTCGCGTAAGTTATCCGATGTTCCCCGATATGGCGCAGGCCTATGTCGTTCCCCTTGCCATTCTGGCCTTGATCAATATCGTCTACGGTGCCCTGTGCGCCATGGCGCAGCAGGACTTCAAGAAGCTCATCGCCTACTCCAGTATCAGCCATATGGGCATCGTCCTCCTGGGTATGGCGGCCCTGAACACGCAGGGGATGATGGGCGCAGTCTTTCAGATGTTCAATCACGGCACGATCACAGCAATGCTCTTCTTGATTGTCGGTGTATTGTACGACCGGGCTCATACGAGAGACCTCGATGCTTTTGGCGGATTGGCTGTTACCATGCCCAAATACACGGGAATCATGACCGTAGCCTTCTTTGCGGCTCTTGGGCTGCCGGGGCTGAGCGGATTCGTCTCAGAGGCATTTTCGTTCCTGGGCGCGTTCCAGACCCACCGGGTGATCACGATTATCTCGACTCTTGGGATAGTCCTGACGGCGGCCTACATGCTCTGGACCTTGCAGCGCGTGTTTCTGGGGAAGCCAAATGAAAAATGGTCGTCGCTGCCGGATATTAACGGACGCGAGCTCTTTACCCTCGTTCCGCTGGCAATTATTGTCCTCGTGCTGGGAATCTACCCGTCCTTTCTTCTTGACCTCATGACGAGTTCATTGAATCATCTGGTGAACATCGTGAACGAAACCGCAACAGTAGCTTTGGTACCTTGATATCATGGTCGACCAGATTCTTGAAAGCATATCGCGTTTTCTTCCCGAAACGGCCCTGACGGCCGCGTTGTGCCTGGCTATCCTTTCTGACCTGCTCTTTCGGAAGAATCACACGGTGACAATGGTCATCGTCCTTCTCGGATTCCTGGTCTCCCTGGCATTTGTTCTCCGGCAGGGCGGGATAACGGAGGCGATTTTCTCCGGGATGGTGGTCGTTGACCCGTTTGCGACGTACTTCAAGATCATCATTGGCATGTCCGCGATTCTGATAGTTCTGTTCTCGTTCTTCTCCGGGGAAGTGAAGGCCACAGAGAAGCGCAAGGGAGAATATTTCTCACTGTTGCTGGCGATGACCCTCGGCATGTACCTGATGGCGGGTGCCGCGAATCTCCTGATGATGGTGCTTGCCATGGAGCTCACGAGTTACTCGTCCTACATCCTGTCGGGGTACATGAAGGAAGCGAATGACTCCAGCGAGGCGTCCCTGAAGTACGTGTTGTACGGCGCCGTTTCAAGCGGACTGATGCTCTACGGCATTTCGATTCTCTATGGTCTCACGGGTGCGACGGATATCTATGGGGTCAACAAGGCGCTGAGCGGCACCTCGGTGAACGAAATGGCTCTTCTCGCCGCGGGCATTCTTATCCTCGCCGGCTTTGGGTACAAGATCTCGGCCGTTCCGTTTCACTTCTGGACGCCCGATGTCTACGAAGGCGCGCCGGTGACGATTACTGCGTTTCTCTCCGTTGCCTCGAAAGCCGCGGGTTTCGCGATGATGATCCGGTTCTTCAAGGTGTCGTTCATCGATTCGAGCGTGCTGCCCGCTGCGAATGAATTCTGGACGGTGCTTCAGGGATTCGAGTGGAACAAGCTGATTGCCGTTCTCTCCGTCCTCACGATGACACTCGGAAATCTTGTGGCGGTTTGGCAGAACAATCTCAAGCGGCTTCTTGCTTATTCAAGCATCGCGCACGCCGGGTATATGCTCATGGGGGTCGCGGTGCTGAGCGACAAAGGATTGGCCGCCGTGCTGATCTATTTCTTTGTCTATCTGTTCATGAATCTTGGCGCATTCTACGTTGTCATGCTGGTGGCGAACAAGACGGGAAGCGAAGATATCGATTCCTACAAGGGATTGGGCTACCGGTCTCCGCTTCTCGGTGTATCGATGGTGATCTTCTTTATTGCTCTTACGGGTATTCCTCCTACAGCCGGATTCATCGGCAAGTTGTTCCTTTTCATCGCGTTGCTCGACGCTCAATGGATATGGCTGGCCGTGGTCGGAGCTCTCAACAGCGTTGTTTCGCTTTATTACTATGTTCGGGTGCTCCGCAACATGTTCCTCCGCGACCCTGAACAGGGCGCGGCTCCCGTCAAGTTCAGTCTTCCTCAAGTGATCGTCCTCCTCCTCCTGGTCGTTCCGACATTACTTTTCGGCTTGTACTATTCACCCATCGTTGATTGGGCCAATTCCTCCGTGATGATGTTTGGTGTGCGATAGAACACAGCGAATTTGTTTGCTGTTGGGTATCGTATACTAATCTATACAGCCACTAAAACGAGAATGTCTCTCGGATCAGCACATATTCTTCTCGTCGATGATGATGAATCATTCCTGAAGTTCATGGGGATGGTTCTCCGGGACGAGTACCACCATCGGACTACGACAGCCGGCTCAGGCGAAGAGGCCATCGAACGGCTGCAAACCGGCCAGACCTACTTTGACATGGTCTTTCTCGACTATTTCATGCCCGGGATGACGGGACTGGACGTCATACGCTGGATGAATGAGCACAAGATCGGAACTCCTGTGGTCGTCTTGACGGGAGCCGGAAATGAACAGGTGGCAGTCGAGGCAATGAAACTCGGCGCGTACGACTACCTTCGGAAGGAAGAGATTGACATCCAGCATCTTGGGAACGTGATCGAAGCGACCCGCGAGCGGCATCTCTTTCGGATCTCAAAAGAGCTGGAAGAAGAACAGGCGAGGGAGATTGGGTTGAACAATGAAGCGACGGAGAAACTCCGCCGGACGATCAACTCGTTGACCCCGTCGCTGAACTCAGCACTGGCCAACATTGCCGTGGAGTTGGAGATCAACGGCCTTCGAGCGCTGGAACCAATGAGCGATGGCCAGAAGGAAAGAGTGGGGGAAATTCTTCAAAGTCTGAGAGATCAGGTAGGAGTGTTGGAATCGGGAATCAGCACGCTTCTTCGATTGTATCAGGTTGTCTATGCTCATCACGCGATGATTCCGGATATTGAGTTGATGAAGCAAGAGGTTGAACACAAGGCCGGAAGCGTGCAACGTTAGTCCCTGCTTCGCCGTACCCGCTCGCAGATCAGCCGAACCCCGTCAAGGACCAGAGTCGGCTCGCATGCTTCTATGGTGGGCGAATGGTCGCTCATCAGTTTTGAAAACCCGCCCGTTGCAATAACCTTTGGCTGTTTTTTCTCCCTGTCTTTCAACCCTTCCTGAAGCCGGCGTACCATTCCTTCCAGCGCGTCGACAGCACCATAGAGAATCCCCGCCTGCATGCTGGAGACCGTATCCGTCGCGATGATCTTCCCTGGAAAACGAAGCTCGATCTTCGGAAGCTTGGCTGCACGGCGATGAAGATCCGCTGCCGAGGTTTCAATCCCCGGGGCGATCACCCCGCCCAGATAATCTCCGTTCGATGCAACGAGATCATAGGTTGTGGCGGTGCCGAAATCGATGATGATGAGCGGGCCGCCGTATTTCGCAAAACCGGCCACGGAATTGCACAATCGATCGGCTCCCACGGATCCCGGGTCATCGTAATGAATCTTCAATCCCAGGTCGAGTTTTGAGGTCACGACAATGGGGTCGACCTTGAAGTACTTTCGGGCCATTGCATCGAACACATCGGTAAGATTCGGAACGACCGATGAGATCCCCACTGCAGCGATGTGCTTCATTTCAATCCCTGCCCCGCGGAGAAATTGGTGAAGCTGGGCTCCTACCTCGTCCTCGGTCCGTTGGAGGTTGCTCGTAACCCTCCAGTCGGCCGCCAGGCGCTCTCCCTGATAAATGCCAAACACCGTATGTGTATTTCCTATGTCGATTGCGAGGAGCATGTTGTTCATGGTCAGGGAAGAATGGTTACGTCTCCCGCGTAGACCGTCTCTGTCCCGTGTGCCGTCTCGAGGATGAGTCCTCCCTCCGACGAAAGCCCGACAGCCGACCCGTCGACGCGATGATCATGTTGCAGAACCGTGATGTTCTTGCCGAACATTGTACACCGTGAGTTCCAGTCCTTCAGAATTCGTCCGAATCGCTGCGATCGGACATCGTCGTAGAGCTCATCCATCTCCAGGAGGATGCAGCGCAGCAGTGAAGTCCGATCTATCTTCTTCCCGCTTTCCTTGAGAACTGACGTTGCTTTCTCCTGCAGCTGCTCGGGAAAAGACTCTTGTTCGACGTTCAAGCCGATCCCGGCAACTGAATAGGCAAGAGTCTGTTGTGAAACCGAATTTTCAATGAGTATTCCGGAAACCTTTTTCCCGTTCAGGAGAAGATCATTAGGCCACTTGCACTCGACGGGGAGCCCTGTCTCCCGTTCGAGAGCTCTGGCAACGGATACGGCTACAAAGAACGTGAGGAGACCAGCGGATTCATTTGGGAGGGCAGGCCGAAGGACAGTCGAAAAGAGGAGGCTTGTCCCGGGTTTCGCTTCCCATCGGCGGCCTAACCGTCCCCTCCCCTCGCTCTGAAAATCTGCAACCACAACGGTGCCGTCTTCCGCTCCGGCCTCGGCAAGGGTCTTTGCGCACACGTTCGTCGAGTCGAGGCTCTTAAAAACGAAGAGCTTCTTCCCGATGCATTTTGTGGCCAGGTCTTTGAGTATCTCTTCCTTGGAAAGCATGATTTGGTGCGGGCGTGATTCCTGAATTTCTCAGTCAGCTGATTCACTCGCCGGGACCTAATCCCTTGCGTTTGAATTGGTTAGCGAACCAAAACAATACCCAATTCGTCGACAAAAATCAACTGAGTTTGTAAACCGCAATGTCTGCATTTTTTGCAGTAAGTCTGTCAGTTTGCCTACAAACAACGCAGATCTATGTCAACAAGTGTGACAATTTGTCTTATCTGGGGGATTGTCCCTGGCGGCACATCTGAACGCATCATCCTGTAAGCGATTAATGTTGAACGAGTTATGACTTCGAGTCTCGTTTTTCGAGTGTTTGGCACGAATGTTGGACTACCTAAGACACAGTCGCACATCAAAACAGGAACAGTAGAAGAATACTTGGAGGATCGAATGTTTATCAGATTTGCTCAACCCGTTTTTCGGACTGAAACGAAGAGTCCTGTCGAGTCCATGATTGACGATATGTTTCCTTCGCCCTTCGGAAGATCCTCGTTTCCGGCGGTCGATGTTGTCGAGATTGAAGCCGAATTCGAGCTCGTCGCCGAGATGCCGGGTTTGAAGAAAGAGGACGTGAAGATTTCAGTTGAGGACCGCACATTGACCCTGAGCGGTGAACGAAAGCACTCCGGATTTCCGGACGGCACGAAAATCATTCTTCATGAGACTCAGACTCATCCGTTCAACCGTTCGTTCGAGCTTCCGGAAGAGATCGACACAAACAGAATAGCTGCCGAGCTGAAGGATGGTATCCTTCGGATTCGGCTTCCGAAAGTCGAAAAGGTTAAGCCGCAGGAAATCAGGATCAGCTAACAGCGGGAGGCTTTCAGGATGGCAAAGAAAAACGAAGTTGCCCTGATTCGTCGCGGCGAAACGGCACTTGTCCGTAGGGCGGATCCGAAAGAGGAGCTTATCACCGCGGTGTGCGACATATTCGAAATGCCGGATGCATTCGTTGTGAAGCTTGATATGCCGGGATCCTCAAAGGAGGGAGTCAGCGTGACCGTCGAGTCGGACATACTCACGGTTCGCGGCATGGTGAAATCGCTCCATCGGGAAACGGTATCGATGCTTATGCGGGAGATCGTTGCTCTCAGTTACTACCGCGTGTTCAACCTGGGCAAAGGGCTGAATGCCGACCGCACTCAGGCAGAATTCGAAGACGGCGTATTGACGCTGACAATACCCAAGGCAGACAACTACAAGGAACGAAGAATTTCAATCTCGTAACACCAAGGAGGACACTACCATGACACTTATTCGTTGGAAACCGACACACGAACTGGCCCATTGGCCTTCCGATCTCTGGAACATGCAGCGTGAGATCAATCGGGTATTTGATTCCTTCATGCAGGGTGGAACACAGGATGACGGATCCCTTGCCCTGAGCATGTGGACCCCGGCTGTCGACATTGTCGAACGGGAAAATGAATATGAAGTGAAGGTCGAGCTCCCCGGCGTCTCAAAGGATGACGTCAAGATCACGCTTGAATCGAACGTCCTGACCATTCGCGGCGAGAAGAAGCAGGAGAGGGAGGAGAAGGGCGAGAATACGCACCGCGTGGAACGCTCCTACGGATCATTCCAGCGCTCGTTCACGCTGCCGACAATCGTGAAACGCGACAAGATCGATGCGTGCTACAGCGACGGCGTCCTGGCAATTATCCTGCCGAAAGCTGAGGAGGCAAAGCCGAAGCAGATCGAAGTGAAGGTGAAGTAAGGATCGTTTTCAACGGTGTTCCCGGTCGGGTCCGACAGCGACTCGACGGGGAACGCCGCGTTTTTCAGATATAACAATCATTCATGGTCACAGAGGCCTACCACAGAATAAGGAGTGAGACAATGTCCGGTAAAGGCGGAAAAATCATAGGGATTGACCTGGGAACGACGAATTCGGTCGTAGCGGTGATGGAGGGGAACGATCCTATCGTGATAGCCAACGCGGAAGGGGCGCGCACAACGCCCTCGGTGGTTGGCTTTTCAAAATCGGGCGAACGCCTTGTTGGCGCCGCTGCGAAGCGACAGGGAGTCACAAACTCACAGCAAACCGTCTATTCGATCAAGCGTTTTATGGGACGGTTCCATGATGAGGTGAATGAGGAGATGAAGCTAGTTCCTTATTCCGTGGTAAAAGGAGAGAATAACACGGCCCGCGTCAAGATCGGGGACAGGATCTACTCACCCCCGGAGATTTCCGCGATGATTCTTCAGAAGATGAAACAGACGGCCGAGGATTATCTCGGGACGAAGATCACCGATGCGGTGATCACGGTACCCGCGTATTTCAATGACGCTCAGCGTCAGGCGACAAAAGAGGCGGGCGAAATCGCGGGGCTAAACGTGCGCAGGATTATCAACGAGCCGACGGCAGCCGCTCTTGCCTATGGCCTTGACAAGAAGACAAAGGATTCCACAGTGGCCGTTTTCGACCTCGGCGGCGGTACTTTCGATATTTCCGTGCTCGAACTGGGAGAAGGAGTGTTCGAGGTGAAGTCCACCAACGGCGATACTCACCTCGGCGGCGACAACTTTGACCAGCGACTCATCGACTACATTGCCGATGAATTCCGGAAACAGGAGAGCATCGACCTTCGGAAAGATCCCATGGCGCTGCAACGGCTCAGAGAGGCCTCAGAAAAGGCCAAAATGGAGCTTTCCCAGCTGGCCCAGACCGAGGTCAACCTGCCATTCATTACTGCAACGGCGGATGGCCCAAAACACCTGAATTTGAGCATTACCAGGGCGAAATTCGAGCAGCTGGTTGAGGATTTGATCCAACGCTGCGTTCCGCCGGTGGAAAAGGCCCTGAGGGATGCGGGCGTCACCCCGAGAGAAATCGATGAAGTGATCCTTGTCGGCGGAATGACCCGCATACCGCGGGTTCAGCACCTCGTGAAGGAGATTTTCGGCAAAGAAGGGCACAAAGGAGTCAACCCGGACGAAGTCGTCGCGGTCGGTGCTGCCATTCAGGGCGGCGTTCTGGCGGGAGACGTGACGGATGTTCTCCTTCTCGATGTCACGCCGCTTACCCTTGGGATCGAGACTCTTGGCGGCGTCATGACAACCATGATACAGGCGAATACCACAATTCCGACGCGGAAGAGCGAGATTTTCTCAACGGCTTCCGACAGCCAGCCTTCGGTTGAGATCAACGTCCTCCAGGGAGAACGGCCGATGGCAATTGACAACAGGACGCTGGGCCGGTTCCATCTTGACGGAATCCCGCCTGCTCCGCGCGGCGTTCCTCAGATTGAGGTTACATTCGATATCGACGCGAACGGAATTCTGCATGCCACCGCGAAGGACAAAGCCACAAACAAGGAGCAATCGATTCGCATCACTTCATCCAGCGGTCTCAGCAAGGATGAGATCGAGAAGATGAAGAAGGACGCCCAGGCCCATGCGGCGGACGACAAGAAGCGAAAGGACGATATCGACACCAAGAACCAGGCGGACAATCTCATATTCCAGACGAGAAAACAGCTGAAGGATCTTGGCGAAAAGATGGGAAGCGACACAAAAACCAAGGTTGAAGAAGCGGCCAACTCGCTTGAAGAGGCGATCAAGAGCGGTTCCGTTTCCGACATCAAGGCGAAGATGGAAGTGCTCAACAACGCATGGAACGAGGCCTCGACTAAGATGTACGAATCGGCGAAGAGTGCCCAGGGCCAACCTGGGGCCGGACCGCAGGCCGGGCCGGGTCCCGCACCGGGCCAGGAGCAGAAAGACTCCGGCAAGAAAGTCGAGAATGCCGACTTCGAGGTAATGGACGATAAGTAGTAAGGAGAGTCACTTCAGTGAATGCAATCGGGAGGCGAGGAACTAACCTCGCCTCCGTTTTTTCCCCAAATCAGGAAGAGATCTCTGTGTATCTCTGTGACTCCTCTGTGTCACTCTGTGTAATGTTTTTTGATCTCGGAAGAGAATCGTGATGAACTTCAACAAGTTCACGATAAAATCGCAGGAAGCGGTTCAGAACGCTCAGGAAATTGCCGCAAGCTACGGCAACCAGGTTCTCGAACCGGAACACCTGTTGGCAGCCCTTGTCCAGGACAGCGAAGGAGTCGTACTTCCAATCCTCCAGAAACTCGGCGCCAATGTCAATTACCTCAAGATCAAGATAAACGAAGTGGTTGAGAAGCTCCCCAAAGTCCAAGGCGCGGGAGCCGGAAGCCGGCACATCTCTCCGTCTCTTGCCCAAATCCTCGAGTCGGCCCAAAAAGAGGCGGCCAAGCTGAAGGATGAATATGTCAGTACCGAACACCTTCTGCTGGCGCTGCTTGAGGTGAAATCTTCCCCAGCTGCCAAACTTCTCTCCGATCAGGGAATCACGAGAGACGGTCTGTTGAAGGCCCTCAAAGGTATTCGGGGCGGCCAAAGGGTTACCGACCAGACACCGGAAGAAAAATATCAGTCCCTGCAGAGATTCGGGCGTGATCTCAACGAACTTGCACGTAAAGGAAAACTCGATCCTGTCATCGGGCGCGAAGATGAGATCAGGCGCGTTCTCCAGGTCCTTTCGCGAAGGACAAAAAACAATCCCGTGCTCATTGGGGATCCCGGGGTGGGAAAAACCGCGATTGCCGAGGGTATTGCACACCGAATCGTACATGGCGACGTTCCCGAAAGCCTGAAGACCAAGCGCATCATTGCTCTCGATATGGGCTCGTTGGTCGCGGGGACGAGTTTCCGCGGTCAGTTTGAGGAGCGGCTCAAGGCGGTACTGAAGGAGGTAACGGATTCGAACGGCGAGGTCATTCTTTTTATTGATGAGCTGCATACGCTCGTAGGAGCCGGCGCCGCCCAGGGAGCCGTTGACGCCGCCAACATGCTCAAGCCGGCCCTTGCGCGGGGAGACTTGAGGGCGATCGGAGCTACCACGATCGATGAATACAGGAAACACATTGAGAAAGACCCGGCTCTCGAGAGGCGATTTCAGCCGGTTCTTATTGACGAACCTAACGTTGAGGATACGATCTCGATTCTGCGCGGGCTGAAGGAGCGGTATGAAGTTCATCACGGTGTTCGGATCACGGACGGAGCTATTGTCGCGGCTGCACAGCTGGGACACCGGTATATCGCCGATCGGTTCCTGCCCGACAAGGCGATTGATCTTGTTGATGAGGCGGCCTCGAAGCTGCGCATTGAGATCGACTCGATGCCTGAAGAGCTGGACGGAATTGAGCGGAGGGTGAAACAGCTGGAAATTGAGCGGGAAGCCGTTAAAAGAGAGAAAGATGAAGATTCAAAGACCCGTTTGCAGGACATTGAAAAGGAACTCGCGGATCTCAATCAGACACGTAAGGAACTGAAGGCACACTGGCAGCTTGAAAAAGAGCTGATTCAATCGATTCGGAAGATGAAGGAGGAGATTGAAGGAGCAAAACTCGAAGCCGAACAGAAAGAGCGCCAGGGTGAACTGGGACGAGTTGCTGAACTGCGGTACGGTGTTCTCGTCGGACTGGAAAAGAGGGTGAAGGAAGCCTCCGGGAAGCTCGCCGAGGTTCAAAAAGAGAGGAAGATGCTGAAGGAGGAGGTCGATGCCGAGGACATTGCGGAGATCGTCGCCAAGTGGACCGGAATTCCCGTAACGAGGATGCTCGAAAGCGATCGAAGCCGCCTGCTCCACCTTGAAGACCGCATTCATGAACGGCTGGTTGGTCAGGGGGAGGCGGTTACTGCCGTGGCAAACGCAATTCGGCGAAGCCGCGCAGGTCTTCAGGACGAAAAGAGGCCGATCGGATCCTTCATTTTTCTCGGGAGCACGGGCGTCGGCAAAACCGAACTTGCCCGGGCTTTAGCCGAATTCCTCTTCAACGACGAAACGGCCATGGTGCGTGTCGATATGAGCGAATACATGGAGAAATTCTCGGTTTCGCGTCTTATTGGGGCTCCTCCCGGATACGTGGGATATGAAGAGGGAGGGCAATTGACGGAGGCGGTTCGGCGAAAGCCTTACTCTGTGGTGCTTCTCGACGAGATCGAAAAGGCACATCCCGAAGTCTTTAATGTGCTGTTGCAGGTGCTTGATGAAGGGCGATTGACGGACAGCAAAGGAAGAACGGTCAATTTCAAGAACACGATCATCATCATGACATCGAATCTTGGCTCGCACCTTATTCAGGAACGGCTTGAATCAATGACCGAAGGAAACCGTGATGAGTTGATGGGTGATTTGCGGGTCAAGATTTTCGAAATGCTGAAAGGGACGATTCGTCCCGAGTTTCTGAATCGGATCGATGAGGTTGTCATGTTCAAGCCCCTCACTCAAGGTGAGATTCGGGCAATTGTAGGCCTGCAGATCCGGCAAGTTCGGCGGATGGCCGCGAAGAGGGACATCACGCTCGAATGCACGGATGATGTCATATCCTGGCTCGCAAAAATCGGGTATGATCCGTCCTTTGGAGCCCGGCCCCTGAAGCGCGTCATTCAGAAGTACATTGTGAATGTGCTGTCGGAAAAGATCCTCTCCGGAGAGGTTGTCGAAGGAGATACGGTTGAAGTGCAGCTCGACAAGTACGGAATGGTGGAGTTTGTGGTGAGGGCAAAGGCAACCGTCGTTTCCTGAGTCTTCTCAGTTTGCGTTCTTCTCTGCGCTCTTTGCGCCTCCTTCGCGTCCTCTGCGGTTAAAATCCAACCGCAAAGTTCGCCAAGAAGGCGCAAAGAACGCGGAGAGGGAGATGATCGTATGGGTTTTTCTTGTGATTTCGTGTTGTTCCCGCCGTGATTTCTGCTTATCTTCCGTGTTATGCAATTTCCTTCCCTCCTCGGCCACGTTGAACAGCTTCTCGGGATTGTGCAAAACTCGCATCTCCCCGCCGACAGCCTGATCGATTCCTTCTTTCGCTCCCGCAAATACCTGGGTTCTCACGACAGGCGGTTCATTGCCGAGACTCTCTACGGGACCCTTCGCCACTACACAAAGTGTGAAGCCCTTGCCGCGAATGCTGTAGGTCCCGATATGCAGGGGCTTTCAGAACAGGATCGCAGGCTCTGGATTGTGGCAGCCTACCTCAACGGGCTCGGAAATGACAAGGAGATTTCTGCGGAAGCGCTCGTCGCAAAGACCCACTCGACAGAACTGCAATCAAGGGCCTCAGAGGTTCTGGCCCGGCTTAAGACTCCGCTCGATCTCCCCACCGATCCCGTAAGAAGAATTGCGGCAGACTTTTCGTTTCCCCAATGGATGGCCGCAAGGTTTGCGGATGAAATGGGTATTGAGACAGCAGCACAATTATGCGGTGTGTTGAACACGCCTGCCTCATTAAGTCTTCGGGTTAACACCCTCAAAACCGATATCGAGGCCTGTCAAAAGACGCTGAAAGAACAG
>DATDRF010000150.1:0-28913 GCA_035291905.1 Bacteroidota bacterium | reverse complement strand
CGGGGCCGCCTGCTTTGTCTGGGATCTACCGCTTGTCTGCATGGTGATCAGCGCCTGGCCTCCGATTCGTTCGATAATGCCTTTCGCCAGCTGCTTGTCTTTTTCTTCCTTGATGAGATCAAGATCGGTTTCGATGACCTGAAATTTGAGGGAAGAGGAGCCGCAATTAAGGACGAGGATGTTCATGAGGAATACCGTGAAACGTGAATGGTGAATCGCAAATCGTTGTGTGGAAAAACTACCTGTTTCTTGGTCGAAACACAAGGGTAGTGGGTCAGTTTCAATACTAGACTACAACGCAGAGTCGCGCCTGCCCGCCTCAATAAGATCTTTGAGGCAGGCGGGGAGGACGCAGACCTGCCTGCTCTACGAGTCTTCGACTCGTAAGAGTCGTGGACCGAAGTGATTCATTCACCATTTCAATATAGCGGAATGGTCGGCACGCAGGCAGTGGTGTCGTAGAGAAAGCTGCTGACATCGTTGTTGGTCGACGCATGAAGCGCCGTGGAATGTCGTGGAGTCGCCAAGGTGCCAACAACCTCCTCGCTCTCAGAGTGCGCTCTCTTAATGAAGCTTTTGATCGTCGGGCTTCTGCTTCCTAGTTACCACACTTTTTAGGATGCAACCCCCAATGAGTGGTTTGGTTGTTTTTCCCATGAAGATTTTGTAACATGAAAAATTAGCGAATCTATGCGCAATCTTCTCATCCTTACACTTATCGTCTTCACAGGATTCAGCCTCCTCCAGGCACAGAACGCCGAACCGGTGACCCTGCTCTTTGCCGGAGACGTCACCTTGTCGGACAACGTTGAAAAGGCCATAGGCACTGATACGTCTTATGTGTTTCGATTGTGGAAGCCGGGCGAAGAGGCAGATATTTTCATGGTGAACCTGGAGCATCCTGTCACAAGGGTAACGGAAAGGGTTGAGAAGAAATACAATTTCAAGATGAATCCTGCCGCCATCGGAACACTGAAGGACGGGCGTGTTTCGCTTGTCAACTGTGCCAACAACCATGTTTTCGATTACGGATTGCAGGGGATCGAGGAGACCATCAGGAATCTTGATTCGGCGGGAGTGAAGTATGTGGGTATCGGAAAGAACCTTCGGGACGCGCGGGCTCCGATTATCCTGGACACAAAGGGACGCCGGTTTGGCTTTCTTGGGTACTATGGAGGCGGCGATTTCGAAGCGACCGCAAAACGGGCCGGATTTGCCCCGCGTTACGAACGCTTCATCCTCGAGGACGTTCGGTCCCTCAAGAAGAAAGTTGATTTCGTGGTTGTGAACTTCCACTGGGGAACTGAGCGCGCTCCGGAACCCGACACGTGGCAGGTGCGTCTGGCACATCGTGTTGTGGATGCCGGTGCCGATCTGATTGTCGGCCATCATCCGCATATCCTCCAGGGCATAGAACAGTATCAGGGTAAGCATATTGCCTATTCCCTCGGGAACTTCGTTTTTGGGGGCAATACGCAACACACCTATGAGACCGGGGTGCTGAAAGTAACGGTCGGGGACAGCGTGGACGTAGAGCTGATTCCTGTAAGTGTGCGTCGATGGCAGCCTTCGCCTGCGGTTGGGGAGACGAAACGCAAAGTATTGCAGCTTGTCGAAGATCGATCACAGAATTTCACAAAAACCCAAAATGAAACGGGAGTTGAAGAATGAATCGAAAACTTTCTATCGGTATTGTCGTCCTCATCGGCGTCCTTTTTGTCGCCTCGATTCTTGTTGTCTGGGCTGTCTCCACGTACAACAAGATCGTCGGGCTTGATGAAGGAGTGAAATCCGGCTGGGGCCAGGTCGAAAGCCAGTACCAGCGTCGATATGACCTCATTCCGAATCTTGTTGAGACGGTAAAGGGATTCGCCAAGCAGGAACGGGAAGTTCTGGACAACGTTGTGAGTGCAAGGGCACGGGTCGGTCAGATCACGGTCACGCCCGAGGTTCTGAACAATCCGGATGCATTTGCACGTTTTCAAAGTGCGCAGGACGGCTTGAGCTCGGCGTTATCGCGGCTCCTTGCGGTCGTGGAAAATTATCCAATCCTCAAATCGAACGAGAACTTCCTGCAGCTCCAATCACAGCTTGAAGGGACAGAGAACAGGATCGCTGTTGCGCGCAACCGGTTCAACGAGACGGTGCAGGAATACAACACGACAGTTCGCCGGTTCCCCGGCTCCCTGGTCGCAGGCTTCGGGAATTTCAAGGAAGCTCAGTACTTCCAGGCAGTAAGCGGTGCGCAGGACGCTCCGCAAGTTCGGTTCTAAGAAGAGAGGGGCAGCGATAATGCTGATACTGATGAAACAGGGTGTTACGCCTGCTGAGATCGAGACGGTCAAGGAAAAAGTCCTGAAGCTCGGGTATGTTCCCCATGAGATTCCCGGTGCTCAGCGCGTGGCGATAGGGATCACGGGCAACAAGGGGCGCGTCAGCCCGGATCAATTCTTGAGTCTTCCCGGCGTGTTGGACGCGATCCCCGTGTCGAAGCCTTTCAAGCTGGTGAGCCGCGAAATCAAGCCGGAGAACACAGTGATTCGCGTCGGCACGAGCGAAATAGGCGGAAAGGAAATAAACATCATTGCCGGCCCATGCTCGGTCGAGAGCCGGTCTCAGATATTCGAAACGGCGGCAATGCTGCGGGAAACGGGAGTGAAATTCCTGCGCGGCGGTGCGTTCAAACCCCGCACGTCGCCTTACTCATTCCAGGGACTGAAGCTGGAGGGACTTGAGTATCTGCGGGAAGCGGCTGACAAGACCGGGATGTACGTTGTCACGGAGGCCAAGGACACGGATACTCTTTCACAAGTGGCCCAACAGTCCGATATCATCCAGGTTGGCGCCCGGAATATGTACAACTTCTCGCTGCTGGAGAAACTGGGAGAAATCGGCAAGCCGGTACTCTTGAAGCGTTCATTTTCTGCAACGATCGAGGAACTGCTCATGTCGGCCGAGTACATTGCCTCCCGCGGGAACTACAATATCATCCTCTGCGAACGGGGCATCCGTACTTTTGAAACCTACACCAGGAACACGCTTGACCTGAATGCGGTACCGCTTGTGAAGAAGCTCTCTCATCTCCCTATGATTGTGGATCCGAGCCACGGAACCGGTGCATGGGATCTCGTTATTCCCATGGCACTGGCCGCTATCGTAGCCGGTGCGGATGGTCTGATCGTTGAAGTACATCCCAATCCCGAGTCGGCACTTTCCGATGGATTTCAATCGCTGCGTCCTGACAAGTTTCGTGAGCTGATGGATCGTATCAGGGAGCTCGCCGGTTATGTCGGACGAACGAGCCCCGAAGAGGTGAGCACGGAGGTACGGTGAAGTCACGGTCACCACACGGAGCAAAACAGCCCTTAAAGGCGAGCCCGAAAACCCGGCCTCTGGTCGACTTTTCAAAGGGTTTCGAAGTGTTCCCGGGGGCATGCATGATCGTCGATCGCAACGGGCTTGTTGAGGCCGCAAACAAACACGCACGCCAGCTTCTCAATCTCCCTTCACGATCTGTCCTCAAAATCATGGTGGGTCAGCTTTTTCCGTCCCTTGACTACCGTTCGTTTCTCAGGCGCAAGGCGGGCATGGTCCGCACGGAGTCCCGGTCAAACGGCGCGGGAGCGCGCTTCGTGGAGATTCAATGGAATGCTCTCGATTCAGGGCGCTACCTCCTCACTATGAAGAACGAAGGGGCGACAGACCTGCCGCGTTCCCAATCGCGTCCGCTGAAAGCCTCATCGTTCTTCTCTCAGGTTTTGCTTTCAGAGGGAACGAATGAGGAGGGGTATTACCAATCGATCATCCAGCATTCACCGTACGGAGTGGGGATCCTCCGTGGTGAAGAGCTCGTTCTGGTTAACCAGATGTTCGCCCGGATTCTTGGTCACCGATCCGCCGAGTCCCTGTTCGGAAAGAACATTCTGGAGTCCGTCGAGCCGCTTGCGCGGCGGTTCTTCCAGCTCCTCCTTCGAAGAAAAGTGAACGGCGAATCCGTGCCCGCCCGCTTCGAAACGAGAATGATCGACACCGGCGGCACGGCCATCGATGTCGAAGCGTCGCTGACCCTCGGCTCGTACAAGGGCGAGCTTGCACTGAATCTCACGATCAGCGACATCACGTTGAGAAAAGAGCTGGAGAGAAGGCTTACAGATTCTGAACGCCTCTTCCGCAATGTCGTGAACTCCATGGCGGATGCCCTCATTATCACTGATTTGCAGGGCAGAGTTCTCGACGTGAACGCAGAATTCGAGAAGCTCACGGGTTTCGCGAGGAAAGAGGCATTGAACGCCACGATTCCCTATCCGTGGATCGATGAAGGCGGCCTCCGAATTTACATGTCCTGGCTGGAGGGGCTGAGATCCCACAGCGAACTTCGTGATTTTGATATCGGATGGGTCAACAAGGAGGGGAAGAGGATCGACGTGAGCCTTAACACGACGCTGCTTCATAATTCCGCAGGCGATCCGATTCTCATGGTGAACATTGCGCGCGATATTACTGAGCGCCAGAATGCCCGCGCCGAGCTGAACCGTCAGGTACGGCGCCTCGAGGTCCTTTACGAGCTGAGCAAGATGCTTGGCGGGACTCTTGATCCGGTTGAAATAAGCAGGATCACGTTTCGACAGCTGAAAAAGGTCATCCCGACGGATGCATTCTATATCGAGATCTATGATGATGAGCGCAAGGAAGTCCGATGGCTCTACATGGTGGATGTGATCGATGGAAAACAGACAGAAATCGTTCCTCCGCCCGATCCGCTTCCCCTTTTGCACCAGACGGCAAGTTGGAATGTCATCACCAAGAGGAAGCCGATTCTCGATCTTCGTCAAAAGATCCCCGAGAAGCCGACCAGCGCGGCATTCGGCAACACGGAGCTCGTTTCTGCATCGCTCTTGCATGCACCGATGTTCTCAAAAGACCGGATTATCGGGATCATGTCGGCACAGTCGTATGAACTGAACGCGTACAGCCGTGACCATCTGACTCTTCTCGAGAGCATTGCGAATGTTGCGGCCATAGCAATTGAAAAGGCAAATCTCCACCAGGAGACCCTTGAAAAGTCCAGAGAAATTGAGGCGCGTAACAAAGAGCTGGATGATTTCACCTATGTCGTGTCCCACGACCTGAAAGAGCCGTTGATCAGCGTGGAGGGATATGCAAAAATCATCCGGCAGGAGTATTCCGCGTCATTTGACGAACCCGCGAAGGACTATATCAAATCAATCGTCGATTCTTGTGTTCATATGAAGGGCTTGATTGAGGACCTTCTCCAGTTGTCGAGAATCAGCAAGCTGGCCGAAGAGAGGACCGTCATCGATTTGTACAGTCTTGTAAGAGGAATTCAGGAAGAAATGCAATACACGCTTCGTGAACGGCAGGCGGTCATCGAGATACAGCCGACTATACCCAAAGTACTCGGAGTCGACCAACATCTTCGGATCGTTTTTCGTAACCTTCTCTCCAACGGAGTGAAATTCTGTGACAAGCCTGTGCCCCGGATTTCGGTTACATCCGCCCCTCACGGTCACATGAGCGAAATAATGGTTTCGGACAACGGAATAGGGATTCAGGAGGAGTACTTCGAGCGGATTTTCATGATCTTTCAGCGATTACACAACAAAGACGAGTATGAAGGAACGGGGGCTGGTTTGACGATCGTCAGAAAGATCATCGAGGGCCACGGAGGACAGATATGGGTGACGTCAAAAAGGGGTGAGGGAACAACGTTTCATTTTACGTTGCCGACAAGCTAGAGAGGAATCAGTATATGGCGGATGCCGCTTCGCCGCTTCGCATTGTCTTGATCGAGGACAACCAGGATCACGCAAAGATCCTCAAATGGGCATTTGAACAGACAAGTCATCAGACGAGCCTGACGTTTTTCAAAGACGGAGAAACAGCGCTCATTCATCTTGCAAAGGCGGGGCGTCCGGCCACCGACCCTCCCGATTTGATTTTCCTTGATTTCAACCTTCCCAAAATCGACGGAAGAGATGTACTTTCCCAGCTGAAATCGAGCGAGAGGTCAAAGAATGTCCCTGTCATCATCCTGAGCAGCTCCGAGAGGGAAGAGGATGTCCGGAAAGCGTATGAGCTGGGTGCAAGCACTTATATAAGCAAAGCAATCATTATGAATGAGCTGAGCGGCTCGCTTCAGTCTGTTCTGGATTACTGGTCGAGGATCGCAAAGCTCCCGCGCCGAGGATGATTATGGAAGAAAAGCCGTCAATACGGGTTCTGCTCATCGAGGATAATCCTGATTTTGCCAAGTTGGTCAAGGTGTACCTCGGCAAGTCGGAAGAAATGAAGTTCGCGGTTGAATGGAAGGGCAATGGGAGAGAGGGCATCGATGAGGCTCTTGCCGGACAATACGACGTCATTCTCATGGACTATTTCCTCCCGGGTTTGAACGGGCTGGAAGTGACCCGCAGCCTGCAGGAAAAAAATGTCGCCTCGCCGGTGGTGTTTCTTACCGTCAACAAGGATGTCAATCTGGCCGTGGAAGTCATGAAGCTGGGCGTTGAGGACTATCTTGTCAAGGAAGAAATTTCAACTCCCATCCTTCCGAAGACGATCATGAGCGTCGTTGAGAAACGAAAACTGAAAAGAGAGGTCGCAGAGCTGGAAATCAGGAAGAAACGGCTCGAAGCTATCCAGGAGATGATCGTCAACATCACAAACGAGGTCAGCGCGCCGCTTGCAGCCATGCAAGGCATCGTGCGGGAACTCCTCGATGGCGGCCCTGCGGAGAACACCGTGAAGTATCTCACGATTATGAAAGAGAACGTCGATCGGATTCATTTCAAGATGGAAAAACTGAAGAACCTGAAGGAGGACAAGACAGTTCAGTATATCAAAGACATCCGCATGATCGACATTTCCTGAAAACCGATGAACCTGCGCGCAGCAATAGCACAAATCGATTGCACGGTCGGCGGTCTCCGGGAAAATGTCGACCGGCATCTTGCGTTTATCGACCGGGCCATTCGCAGGAAGGCCGGGCTTATTGTGTTCCCCGAACTGAGCCTCACGGGATACACGATCAAGGATCTTGCGTGGGAGGTCGCGATCGAGCCTCGAAAGAATCGTTTGCTTCGGGATCTTCTCAAGAAGAGCCGCCAAATCTCCATCGTGTGCGGGTGTGTGGAAAGCGGCGAAAACCATGCCATTTATAATTCCGCGCTCTTTCTGGAAGACGGACAAATTCGGCACACGCACCGCAAATTGTATCTCCCCACCTATGGGATGTTCGAAGAGGGGAGGTACTTCAGCCGCGGCAGCCATCTCAGCTCTTTTGATTCGAAACATGGGCGATTCGGCGTGCTTGTCTGCGAGGACGCATGGCATATGTCCCTTCCATATGCCCTCACGATGGACGGAGCCGAAGCCATTCTGTGCCCGACAGCAAGCCCGACCAGGGTTCAGGGAGAAAAGAAGAACCTGTCCGCGATGCAGGTCAACCACGAGCATCAAAGGGCATATGCACGGCTGCTCGGAACATATTTTCTCTTTTCGAACAGGGTGGGATTCGAAGATGGCGTGAATTTCTGGGGCGGGTCAATGATCACCGACCCCTCCGGCGAAGCGATCGCGGCCGCGAAGATGTTCGAGGAGGACCTCCTCGTTGCGGAGCTTTCATCGGAAAATGTGCGTCGAGCCCGGAGATTTTCGCGTCACGTCCTTGACGAAGACCCTGCCCTGCTGCTTTCCACCCTGCAAAGAATCGTCGAGACGAGGCAAAAGAGAGGCTGACGGCCCGCCGATTTGAATATCCTCCGACTTTTGGCTACATTGACCCTGTACGTTTGAACAAGGTAACCGCGAATATCGCTTTGTTGGCGGCATTTTGGGTGTCGCCGATGCCGGCGCAATCGGAGAAAACCGATGAGACCGGTTTGTTGATGCTCCAGTGGAGGAGTATTGCCGATTCAGTTCGTGTAAGAAGTCCGCAGCATGCCTCCGGCCGTATCATCCTTGTTGTCGAGGCCGAGAAGGATAGGTCTCTCATAGAGAACGCATTTCTGGAATCGTTCGGCAAGACAGACCTTCGGCTCATTGTGACGGGGGAACATGTTTCTGCCGATGCCAAGGTGCTGCGGATTTCAGGAATTGTTCGTCTCGAGGCCCCCGCGTCAGAAGTGACTTGCGACGCCAGGTGGGAAGAAGCAGACGGAGCGCAATATCTTGGTCGCTTCCGAAGCTCCCCGGGTGAATTCTCCAGGGATGGTTCGAGTGGTGCAACGGCTCTCGAGAAGTTCATTGAACCTTTGGTCGTCATTTCGGGAGCGATCCTGATCGTCTACCTCTTTTTCACTGTGCGAAGCTAGAATGAACTGGCTTCTGAGCGTTGTTACGTGGCTGGCAGTGGGGGGAATGGTCGAGAGCGATGGGGATCGGCGGGTGTCGATGCTTGTTGTGGGGGATATCAACCTCGGCCGTCATGTGGGGCAGATGATTCTGAAAGACAGCCTCCAGTATCCGTTCGTCTTCGCAGGCGGGGTGTTCTCGAGATACGATTTCGTATTCGGAAATCTCGAGAGTCAGATAACGGACCAGAAAGGGGAGACGCAACATCCTCGTGATCGGTATATCTTTTGCGCCCCGCCAAAGGCTGCACTCTCATTGAAAATGGCAGGGATCAGCGCCGTTGCTACAGCCAACAACCATGCATACGATTACAAGATGGTTGGATTGCGCGAGACGATCGGATATCTCAGAGATGCAGGGGTCATGTGGATCGGTACTTCGGCGGATTCAGGGGGAACGTTTTCGCCGATCATTCTTGATAAGAAAGGGATACGCGTTGGCTTTCTTGCGTATACCCAGTTTGTGAACAGAAAAACCGGCTGGAAAGGGCATGTCTCTCTCTTCGACCGGGTGCGGATGAAGGAGGACGTAGCGGTATTGCGGCCAAAGGTCGACCTCGTCATGGTGAGCTATCACGGCGGGGATGAATACAAGGACCGCCCGAACAAGCATACCCTTCGGGAAATGAGAGATATCGTTGATGCGGGAGCCGATTTCGTGTTTGGACACCATCCTCACGTCCCGCAGGGAGCTGAAAAATACAAAGGGAAATGGATCTTTTATTCGTTGGGCAATTTTGTCTTCTATCAACCGCAAAGAGAGTGGACTCAAAGAGGGATCGCTGTGGCCCTGAATGCCGTCAAAGATACTGCGGGGGTCAGGATTGAGAGTATCGACCTTCTCCCGTTGACGGCGGGATTTCAGCCCTCATTTGCCGTTCCCGCCTCCGATCGGCTTCTCGTTGAGGAACGTCTTCGGAAGCTCTCAAGCGTTTCGATTATCAGAAAGGATACCACGTTTGCAGTCATTCAGTAGGCTCTTTTCAAAAATGTTCGGACAGATATTGCGGCTTACGGTCGTTGCACTGGTTCTCTTCTACATTGGCGGATGCTCTTCGGAGAGTCAGGACAATCCACCCGGTGCCGAGGAACTATTCAGGATTGCAAAGGAAAAGTTCGATGATGAGGATTATCTCGAAGCCTATGACGACTTTCGGGTTCTCTCGTTGCAGTATCAGGGGAGCGGCCTTGCCGATGATGCACAGTTCTACATGGGCGAATGCCAGTTCCGAAGGGAAGACTATATCCTTGCGGCATTTGAATACGAAACGCTCATTCGTTCGATGCCTACATCCGAATTCATCGCGCTGGCGCAGTACCAGGTCGCCATGTGTTACTACAATCGATCTCCCGAATACTACCACGACCAGGAATTCACGGTAAAGGCAATCGATGCCTTCCAGGCCTTCCTGGAGTATTACCCGACGGACCTGCGCGTTCCGGATGCCGAGCAAAAAATCACCGAGCTCAATGCCAAACTTGCGAGAAAAGAATATGAAAGCGGCATCATTTATATGAAGATGACGTACTTTCGCGCCGCGACGGTTTCGTTTGATTATGTTCTCGAGAAATACCATGACAGTCCCTATGCAGAACCTGCCCTTCTGAAGAAGGGTGTATCTCTTTTCGCGCGCCGCCGCTTTCGCGACGCGAGGGACGTCGCAAATCGGTTTCTGGAGAAGTATTCTTCCAGTATTCTTCGCTCAGAGGCGGAAGCGCTGCTGAAGGATGCGAAGGATGCGTTGGAAGAAGAATTGAAGGCCCCCAGACAGACGACAGAAAAGGGCGCATCCGGATAAAGACGATGGGCAAAACGAAAACAATACGTGAGTCTCAGGTTCACATGACTGAAATGGTACTGCCCAACCACACCAACAGGCTGGGGAACCTCCTTGGCGGCCAGTTGATGCACTGGATGGACATTTGCGCCGCCATTGCGGCATTTCGACATACGAACAAAGTCTGCGTAACAGCCTCGGTTGATGAACTCAATTTTCTCCACCCCATCAAGGAGGGCGAGGTCGTGATCCTTCACGGATCGGTGAACAGAGCCTTCCGAACGTCGGTCGAGGTTGGAGTGAAAGTCACGGCTGAAAACCTTCTGACAGGGGAGCGTAAGCACGCAAATACAGCATATCTGACATTTGTTGCCATCGACGACAAGGGGAAGCCTGTGGAGGTCCCGCCCATTCGGCCCGAAACCAAGCATGAAAAGCGTCGATATGTTGATGCTGCCCGAAGAAGAGCCCAGCGGTTGGAGCATCGCCGCAAGAAGAACCGCTGAAATCGCATTCTTTGAAATCGATGAACCGGCTGCTTTGCATCCACCTACCCTCGAGCGAATCCCATCCTCCTGCAGCAATCCTTTTTTTCCCATGAACCGTCTTCTCCCCATAGTGCTTGTCATTCTCATGACTGCCGGCGCGGCAGCACAGCAAAGATCCCTGGAGAGCCTTCGGGAGATCCTTCGCGGAAACGAAAGAGAGAAAGTGGAGGATTCCGACGGGAAGTGTGGAACCCCGCTCGTCTTTGATGCGATGCGAAGAATGCAGGAATTTCCCGAAAACGTCAGACTGTCCGTGCGGCAAATCGTATCGAGACCTGCCCTGCACACGAGCCGCCTCAGTCCTTCGGGACGGTTCCGGATACATCATGATACTTCGGGCGTAAACCTGCCGCAGATGATTGGAGGAGAGCCGCTGAATCCCATCGCGAATTCCAGGGATGAGTACGTCGACTCCGTCGGCGCTATTTTCGACCATTGTTGGGACATGGAGGTCGGGCTGATGGGATTCAGGCCGCCCCCGCCGGACGCCGGGATCGGGGGAGGAACGGAGTACGATGTGTACATCGTGAGTCAGGCGGTGACAGACTTCGGCTTCACATCGTGGGAAGGGGAGACGCAGCTGGAAAGCGGCGCCCGGGATCGATTCGTCACGTTCATTGAGATCGACAACGATTATTTCTCGCAAAGGACAAAGGGATTGGACGGAGTTCGGGTGACCGCCGCACATGAATTCCATCACGCGCTGCAGATAGGATCGTACGGAATCTGGAACACTGTACCGAATTCGGATTTCTATTTCTATGAGTTGACCTCGGTTTGGATGGAGGAGGAAGTTTACGATGATGTCAACGACTACTACTTTGATCTTGCACTATTTCTTCAGACCTTTAAAGAAGCATCGGGACGGTCCCGTCCCTTTACCACCTTCGATAGAACGACAGGCTACGCAGGGTATGAACGATCAATCTGGAACCAGTACCTGGAGAGACGCTTCGGAAGAGATATCATAAGAGAGATTTGGGAGGGAATGCTTTCGCTGCCCGCGCTGAACAGCATGGATCGCGTTCTTGGGAACCGCGGGAGCAGCCTTAAAGCCGCGTTTGCGGAGTTTTCGTCGTGGAATATCTTTACGGGGCCGAGGGCGGACTCCCTTCGGTATTATCCTGAAGGGGCCTCGTTTCCTTCTATTCAGCCCAACGTCACGGTGACGCTGAACGGCGCATCGACGTTCGTTCAGGGCGAGGCGTATCCCTTGTCGGCACAGTACTATGCGTTTGTCGCCTCCGGCGACACGATCATCGCCGGCGTGTCGAACGTCAACCATGAGGGGGCATACGGAAGTCCGGGTGAACGGGCAGCACTTCGGCTCACACTCGCGCAATCGGTGGAGGCGCGCGCCTTGCAGAAACTGGCGAATGGGCTCACAATGGGTTTTGACGCTGAGCCTATAGAGGATTGGCGAACGCTTTATATCGGCAGTGCATCCGAATCGAATCTGATCCTCAGGACGCTTCCTTCTCCCAATCCGTTGAAGGTCCAGGAGGCCACCACCCTCGTGCTGCCCGCGGAAGGCTCGTTGCCCGGTCCTGCCCGTGTCTTTCTTCTGACCACAACATTCGATCTTGTCTTCTCCGGTTCGTACCCGATCTCCGATCTCTTTGGGAAACAGTTTGTAAGCGTTCCCACGAGGGATTTTGCAGGTAACGTTTCCACTGGAATCCATTTTGTCTTTTTGAAAACGGGACAGCGGGAATACCGCTGGAAGATGGCAATCATCCGATGAGCTCCCTCACTCTTCGTGCATCCGAAATAGGGAAGACGTTCAACAGGAGAACGGTCTTGAAGGACATTTCATTCTCCCTGGGCACCGGTGAATCCCTCGCCATTACCGGAAAGAACGGATCGGGAAAATCAACGCTGATCAAGATTCTCGCGGGACTGCTGACTCCAAGCAGAGGAATGCTGGAATATGCGATTTCCGGGAAACCTGAGGATATGGACGGAGTGCGGCCGATGATAGGCCTTGTCTCACCATACCTGCAGCTCTACGATGAGTTCACAGCGCTCGAGAACCTTACGATCCTGTCGCGGATCAGGAATACCGCCCTTCCTTCAACTTCCAATGTCGAAAAAATCTTCAGAACCTACGGGCTCTGGGAGAGACGCGACGACTTCGTGCGGACATTCTCGTCGGGAATGAAACAGCGCTTGAAATACATTGTTGCGCTGGGCCATGCTCCATCCATTGTCATGCTCGATGAACCCACGGCGAACCTTGATGAAGAGGGATGCACGATAGTACGCGATGCCGTGACGGAGCTGCAGTCAGCAACGCTTACCATTATTGCGACCAATGACGAAAGGGAGGCGTCATGGTGCAAGAAGAGAATTCACATCGGCGCATGATGAATACCTGGAAGAGCATCTTTGCGATTATTGCGAAGGACCTCCAGTCCGAGCTTCGGACGCGGTATGCCCTCAATGCCCTGCTGATGTTTGTGCTCACCACGGTCTCCATCATCCTCTTTGCACTTCGGGGAGATCAGCCGTCAAGTACAGTCCTTGCCGGAATGTTCTGGGTGGTTGTTTTCTTCTCGGCGATGTCCGGGTTGTCGAGGGCCTTTGTGAGCGAAGAAGAGCGGGGCACCGCGCTCACGCTTCAACTCGTTGCAGTCTCTTCCTCGGTCTATTTCGGAAAACTCCTTTTCAATGTTCTCCTTACCTTGTCTCTCGTCTTCGGCGTCACCATTGTGTATACCATTGCCTTTCCCGGATTCACAATCCAATCGCCCGACATTTTTCTGACGACAGTTATCCTTGGTAGCCTCGGTCTTGCGTCCGCTGCCACGATCATTGCAGCGATCATCGCGAAGGCAAACAGCCGCGGAACTTTGTATCCCGTTCTTTCGTTTCCCATCCTGATTGTCCTGCTTATGAGCGTGATGAATGCAACAGCAAAAGCTCTCGACGGCGAACAATTCGTTGACGCTGCTGTAGATTTTCTGGTGTTAATCTCCTATGTTATGGTCATTACCGCCGGCTCATACCTGCTTTTTGACTATGTTTGGAAGGATTAATGTCGAGTACCATGGACTTTTCGAGGAGTCGAGTCATTCGATGAAGTACGTCAAGCTTGGATCTGTTGTGCTTATCTCGTTTGTTCTGGTTGCGGGGCTCGCGATCCCTCTTGTTCCCTCACCTGCCGGCTGGCTTGAGTTTCCCAATATTCCCGGGTTGGAACAAAAGGCGCGCAATATCTTCTTCCACGTTCCTACGGCATGGACGACCGTCCTCGCCTTCCTCGTTTCGACGTTTTATGGCATTCAGTACCTCCGGAAGAAGAACATCGACGATGATTTGAAATCCGTGACGTCGGCAGGGTTGGGACTCCTGTTCTGCATTCTGGCGACCGTGACCGGAGCATTGTGGGCGAAGTTCAATTGGGGCTCATTTTGGAACTGGGATCCCCGCCAAACGTCGATCTTCGTGCTTCTCTTGATCTACGGTGCGTATTTTGCTTTGAGATCCGCCGTGGAATCGGAAGAGAAGAGGGCTGCGCTCTCCGCTGTCTATTCGATCATCGCCGGGCTTACCGTCCCGTTCTTTATCTTTGTGATGCCGCGAATGGTGAGCGGACTTCATCCGGGTGCAAAAGGGGATGAGGGATCCGGGCCTCTGTTCGAAGGAAAGATGATGGCGGCGAACATGCGGGTGCTCTTTTATACGGGGCTCGCCGGATTCAGTCTTCTGTACGTTTGGCTCTTCAACCTTCGCTTGAGGATTGCGCGTTTGGATTATCACCGACTACTTCAACAGGAAGGGGAATAAATGTTCGACTTTCTCGCGAACAACCAGCTGTTTATTGTCATGACGATTATCCTCCTCATCTGGGTGGGAATCGTTTTCTACTTATTCAGGCTGGACAGGAAAGTAAAACAACTTGAACAATCAATGAAGAAGGGATAGGAAATTATGAACGGGAAGGTAATTGTTGCTGCGACGGTCATTGTGGTGGGCCTTGTGCTGGGAGCCGTGAACTTCTTTGAATCGAACGTGGAATATGCCGACTTTGCCACAGCCGAGAAGACCGGAAAAAAAGTGCAGGTAAAAGGGGAGTGGATGAAGGAGATGGAGAGCGATTTTAATGCGGATAAAGCACAGTTCACCTTCTACATGAGGGATGACAACCAGAAGGTGATGAAAGTTGTGTTGGATGGTGCCAAACCCAACAACTTCGAGCTCGCAACAAGTGTCGTGGCAAAAGGGACGATCAGCGGTGATCATTTTCATGCGAACGAGGTGCTCACAAAGTGCCCGTCGAAATATGAGGGAGACGCCGAAGCCGTAAAAAAGACGCTCTAAGGAGGACGATTTCCGAATGACGATCGGTATTGTGGGTGCCGTTCTCATCAAACTTGCCTTGCTCGCCGCACTGGCAGGTTCTTTCATGTATTATCGGGTGTATAGAACCGGGAACCCCTTTCTTTTGGGGCTTGCCCGGAACGGCTTTCACCTCGCGACCATTTCTCTTCTCTCCGCATCTGCCATCCTGCTCTATCTGATTCTCACCCATCAATTCCAGTACGCCTACGTCTGGAACTACAGTTCGACGACTCTTTCTCTCCCCCTCCTGATTTCGACCTTCTATGCCGGCCAGGAAGGGAGCTTCACCCTGTGGGCTCTTTACACGTCGCTCATCGGCGTTTTTCTGATGCAGTATTCAATGAAGAAGGACTACGAACCGGAAGTGATGAGCATCTATTCGCTCATTCTTTCGTTCCTCCTTCTCATGCTGATCGTGAAGAATCCGTTTGAATTCATCTGGGACAAATTCCCCAACGACCTTATTCATACCGGCCCGATTCCCTCAGGCGAAGGGAATACCGTGATCCTCGATTCTGTGAAGAACATCTGGGCCCAATTCCCGGTTGAAGGAAAGGGATTGAATCCGCTTCTCCAGAATTACTGGATGGTGATTCATCCTCAAATCCTCTTCATCGGATTCTCATCGATGGCGGTGCCGTATGCCCATGCAATCGCCGGTCTTCTGAAGCGCGATTATACGACCTGGATCAAAGTCGCGACCCCATGGCTGGTCTTTGGCGCGATGGTGCTCGGTACGGGAATCATTCTGGGCGGCTATTGGGCCTATGAGACTCTCGGCTGGGGCGGCTTCTGGGGTTGGGATCCGGTCGAAAACTCATCTCTTGTTCCATGGCTCGTGTGCGTTGCGACGATCCATACGACACTCGTTCAGCGTAAGAACGGGGCTTACCAAAAAACGAACTTCTCGCTGAGTATTCTCACGTTTCTTGCAGTCTTGTACAGTACGTTTCTGACGAGGAGCGGCGTATTGGGCGAGACTTCGGTGCACTCGTTTGTGGATCCCGGGATGTGGGTCTATTGGCTTCTGTTGGGATGCATGATCTTTTTTGCAGGGATTGGATTCGGACTTCTTTTTGTCCGTGCACGGGAAATGCCGAAAATACCGGTCCAACACTCGTTCTTCTCGCGCGAATTTGCCCTTTTCCTCGGAGCATTTGCACTTGCGGCGGTGGCCATCTTTGTGACGATCGGTACTTCGTCTCCCATCATTACTACAATTATGAAAGGAAAAGCCTCGGCCGTTGAGATGTCGTACTATGTGAAGACGAATCTCCCGCTGGGAATTGCCATTGCATTCTTGTCGGGACTTGGCCAGCTCCTCTGGTGGAAGCATTCCACGGGGGGATCGGTCCTTCGGGGAATGTTGCCCTCCCTCGGTATCTCAGCGGTCTCCACTATTTTGGTGGCGATCTTTGCGTCGGAAGAGGTCTTGATCCTTCTCTTCGCCTTCTGCTCAGTCTTTTCGCTTGTTGCGAATGCTCAGGTCGGCTACGGTATTTACGCGGGCAACCCGAAGTTTGTGGGCGGGTCCATTGCTCATATCGGAATTGCTCTTCTCTGTCTCGGATTCATCACGAGCGAGCGATACGATGAGCAGGAGACCATCTCGCTTGAAAGGAACAAGCCGGTTGAAGCCCTCGGCTACAAGATGACCTACGTCGGCTATGCTCCGATCGATAATGAGAAGTACGCATTTCGTGTTGACCTTGAAAAAGACGGCCGCCAGCATTCCGTCGCTCCCGTGATGTACTACAGTGAGTTCACGAAGGGGATCATGAGGCATCCCGACCTGATGAACCTGTTGAGCAAGGATATCTACGTCGCACCGCTTTCGCTGGAAGAGCCGACCGGAGCGAAGGAGGAGTCAGTTGAGATCCAAAAGGGCCAGGCGACCGCGATTGGGGATCTCAACGTCGAGTTTGTCGATTTCACCAATGTAGACCGAATGGCGATGGTTGAAGGGCGTGATTTCACCATCAGCGCCGAGTTGTCGGTGAAAGAGGAAAAAGAAGGAAAAGCAAAGAAGCTGATTGTCTCCATCAAGGGTGAGAAAGGGGGGATGGAGCCTGTCCCTGTTCTATACGGCGTGAAGGGGGGTGGGGAGTACGTGTTCACGCTTTCGCGCATTCTGCCCGACCGAGAGGACCCATCGAAGTCGAAAGTTCAGCTCTCAGTGAAGCATCCTGATGATCTGTTGGCCGCGCGAAAGGGGGAGACGCTCGTCGTTGAAGCGAGCATCAAGCCGATGATCAACCTTGTATGGATGGGAACCGTCACCCTCGTCGTAGGGTTCTTTCTTACAATTGTGCGTCGCGTCCAGGAGGCCCGCCAAAAAGAGCCGACACCCTGATCTTCGGGAAAGGGATCTCGATGCCGCACAGGATCGGCCCCAACCCAATGTCTGCGAGATAACGCGAATGAAAACGTCAGGATATTCGGGAACGCCGCTAGCCAAGAAACTTGGCATCAAGAGCAACACCAGGCTAAGACTGGTGAATCAACCCGATCACTATTATGACCTCTTTACAGACATGCCGCCGGACATCAGGCTTGTCAAAGGCGTCAAAACGAAGAAGGACCTCATACATTATTTTACGACAAACGCCTCTCAGTTGGGGAAAGACATGAGGGGATTAAGAGAAGAAATAGAAGAGAACGGCGCGATCTGGATTTCATGGCCGAAGAAATCAGCGAATGTGAAAACAGACCTCAATGAAAATGTCGTAAGAGACATCGCATTGAGAAATAGATTGGTGGATGTGAAGGTCTGTTCAATTGATGAGGTGTGGTCGGGATTGAAACTCGTCATCAGGGTAAAAGACAGAAAACAGAATCGCCCGTGATAACACCGATGGTGGAATGCAGTTTAGATCCTCGACAGCGACATCCACGCCAGCACAAAGCCGATGTTTCAATCTTGTGGACCGCAAAGCGACCCTTGCAGTAGGATTCTTTCTTGCCATTCATTACGGCATTCAGAGGCCTGCCCGAAAAAGGCAACCTCCCGGCCACCTCTGTGATTAAGTTTCTCCCACCTCGCCTTGACAGAGAAACAGAAATGAGATAGATTCACTCGAAGCTTTCCCAGGGAGTGGGGCCGCACATTGTGAGCAATTTTGAAGAAGCCTCTGGAGAGTGCCTTGGGCACTCGAAGGAGGCTTGCTTGTTTTTGGGGGGAATGAAAGACCGGAGAAGATACAAGCGCGTCATTTCCCGTTTTGATGAATCGACAAAGTAGCGAACTATGAGGCCCATCGAGTTGCTATGACGATTTGAAGAGAAAGGCCCGAAACTCTTAGAAGAAGAAAAAGAATAAAGACGCGACAGCTGCGTTGTTGCCGCACACGTTATGCGCAATGCCCTGTGCTCAATTACCAATTTAGTATCACAGAAAGGAGAGTCTCTGTGATCCGCATACCACACGTCTTGTTGAGTCGATGGTGGCTAGCTACTGTCTTGTGTATTCTCATTGGTGCCGAATCATGCCAACAAGAGAAGCAGCAACCCCAGGAACAAGCTGCCCAACAACAAGTACAATCACAGGAAACAAGTACCCAACACCAACCCACTACAAAGGAGAATTTAACCATGGCTTTCTATTTGACACAGTTCAGCTATACGCCGGAAACCTGGGCTCGATTGATGAAGAACCCTGAAGACCGCCGAGTGGCTGCACGTAAGTACATCGAGTCAGTTGGCGGGAAACTGCACGGCTTCTGGTACGCGTTCGGCTCATACGATGGCTATTGTCTCTAGGAAGCGCCTGACAATGTCTCGATGGCTGCAGTCGGGATCGCGATCACCGGTGGTGGTGCGTTGTCGAAATTTGAGACAACGCCGCTGCTCACAGTCGAGGAGACCCTCGAGGCCCTTCGCCGTGCGCAGAAGGTCGCCTACCGGCCACCCGGAGAGTAGTCAAGCGGCAACGTCCTATGCCTGCGGCCATCGTGCTGCGGTCAATCCAAAATGTGGGGCACTGCGCATAACAGGCAAAAGCACGACGCGCACTTCGTTGGTAATTGCTGAAGAGAATTCGATGAAAAAGAATTATAGTGTGCGCTCCATGCCCGCCTTATTCCGTTCCACTCCATGCGGCGGGCACGGCGTGCTTTTGCATGACGTTAGCTACCATGCTCGCACAAATAACCTCGGGGAGCCACACAATGGATAGATATACTTATGAACAAGTGGTCAGGCATGGATATTTCACGCTTCTAGTCGTATTCGGGATATGGTTTGAGGTCAGCGCTCAGAGGACCGAACGGACAACTCCAGTACCCTCGAACTTGCGAGAGGTGACAATTCCCAACACAGAGTTGACAACCATTCGCTCACAGATCGTGGAACAGGAATTCAACATTTATGTTCAGCTGCCATCCAATTATTATGCCGACAGCGCAACTATCTACCCGGTACTCTACGTCACCGATGCGAATCGAGCCTTTCCCATGGTAGCAAACATCTCAACTGTTTTGACATTCCCGAAAGGAAAGCTCCCCGAGATCATTGTTGTCGGGATAGGATATCCTATCAAGGACATGTCTGAATGGGCAGCATGGAGAACCAGAGATCTGACACCCACACACGACACGAGCACCGATAACTATTGGAATACTCTCCTTGCCAAGATGAGCCATCGGAAATTTGAAGCCAGATCGGGCGGTGCCTCGAAGTTCCTGGACTTTATAATTCTTGAGCTTATTCCGTTTATCGAAGCCAACTATCGAGTTTCCCGCTCTGACCGTGGGCTTGCCGGGTACTCATACGGAGGATTATTTGCTCTCTACGCGTTGTTTACCCACCCTGAAACATTTCTTCGTTTTTTTGCCGGTAGCCCCTCAGTCGAGTATGACAATGAGATCATATTCAAGCGTGCCAACGACTTCACGGCATTTGCCAAGAGATTGAAGGCAAAGGTCTTCCTCAGCGTCGGAAGTTTGGAGGATTCATCCACCATAGCGGGCGTAAGAAAAATGTCAGACCTGCTCAAATCACAAAGCGGTCCGGGCGTTCAAGTATCATTACAGATTTTCGATGGCGAAGATCATCGCTCATGTATGGCTACGGCGATAATGCGAGCATTCAGAGTTCTCTATGGCCGGTGACATTTCACCACAAGTTGGTTGGTGCTCGCACGGGAGCTAACAGGCGGCACTACGACGCTCATTCATTTATAATAGCAAACACAAAGCTGTGGAAGCAATTATTGTATTCGCTCTATGCGCAACCATTCCGTTGCACTTCATTCGTTGCGCACAGCGTAGTGCCGCCGGACGTTAGCCGCCACCCAGCGTGAAGGAGTCAAACAATGAAGAACGCTCTCACCTCCACAATCCGCACATTGTTGAAACCGACGAGTTGGCTCGTCTTGGGTTGCGTCTTTTTCCCTCGCCTGTTCGGCCAAACAGCCGACGAGATTTCTGTCGACATCACTTTTAAAAGCCAAAGCCACGCTTTGAAGGGCAAGTTTTTCCAGGGAAAGCCCAACGGACGCGGTGTTACGCTCCTTCTATTGCACGGTTTCCCAGGCAATCAACAGGATGTGCTGGGGCTTGGTCAAAAACTATCCATCACTGGTATCAATGTTTTCACCTTCAACTACAGCGGAACCCATAAGAGCGAAGGTGTCTTCAGCATGGTAAACACGCTGACGGACATCCAAGCCGCTTATGATTATCTGCATCACAGTGACATTGTCCCGAGGTTTCATATCGACACGAACCGAATTGTCCTTGGCGGATATAGTTATGGCGGTGGAATGGCCCTGACCTATGCAGCACAGCATCCAGAGATACAACGCGTAGTTTCCATCGCAGGTACCGATCACGGCGAGTTCGCACGAGAATACATGCGTAATTCCCAGATGGCTCACACAATGGACTCGGTCTTTGACAAGCTCAAAACTCCCGATGGGCCAATCAATTTCGAGGGCAGCATCCTTTTGAAGAAGCTCGCAGCGAATCCAGCTCCTGTCGATTTGAGACTTAGTGCCAATGATCTTGCTACTCGCGACATACTCTTGGTCGGCGGGTGGGACGACACTCAAATAACTATCGATCAATTTCTCCTGCCGTTCTATCGTGCTCTGAAAAAGGCGGGTGCTCCCAAGATCAGATTCGTCGCGTATCATACTGATCACTCCTTCCGCAATGTCAGAGAAGAACTGGCTGGTCAGTTGATTTACTGGATTCAAGCCGATACTATGAAGACTACCAGATGAGATTATATCCCAATCGCACGCTGGGCGGCGCCTAACAGCGGGTAACAACGACGCCCCCTTTTTTGATAGAAAACTATTGTGGTCGCTCAATGCCCAACCATTCCGTTACACTCCATTAGTTGGGCACTGCGTTGTTACCGCGGACGTTATGCGCAAGCAAAGATTCATTTTGGTAAGGCGTTTTGCGGTACGTCTAATGAGCCCAGGGGGCATCCGCCTGCGAGTTGTTCGCCTGGTATTACTTGGGAACCATACAGACACAGTTCGGCGGCTTCGCAAAGCCAAGGATGGTACGATGAGACACATGATTGAGTTTCTCGTCAGGGTTACCCTTCTAGGGTTTATCTGCTTTGTCTTTTGGTGGGCGTCCGTTGCATCACTTTCAATCGTCATGAATCTGTCCGTCATGGCAGGAGGGCCTCTGGTGGTATTCCCCGTCGCATGGCTCGGGAGAACGATACTTGACCGAAACCAAACGGCGGTCTCCTGGATAACGATGTTTGTGCATTTCGCCGTGGGGCTCCTCGTTGGTGTCCCGATCGTTCGGTCATTTGTCACTCACCAGGACTGGTCCGACTGGCTCCTCCCGGTACCATCTGGAATTAGCAGCGTGCTCGTTATTGTTACCGGGGCGGCCTGTTTTCTGACAGTGGCAAACCTTGCCTTGAAAGGCCTCGGTGCCCCCGGCATAGTGCTGAGTCGGAAATTGGCTGTGGATTGGCTGTATGCTTGGACACGTAATCCGATGGTCCTTGCAGCTCTTGCATGGTTCCTCTCATTAGGAATCTGGTTCCAATCGTTGCTCTTCGTGCTCTGGGTGCTAGTCCTGTTTACGCCGGCACTGCTTTTCTTCGTGAAAGTGTACGAAGAACGGGAATTGGAGATCCGATTTGGGCCATCGTACCTGGAGTACAAGTCCAGAACACCGATGTTGTTGCCAAGAAGGCCAAGAGCCTGAACGAATATGAACCTTGCCTGTGCCCGAGAACGGGCAAGCCAACGCTCGCCCCTTACCACGCCATGGGACATCTTGATTGCGAGAAAGCTCTTCCAGCTAGGGAAAATGTGAGAGAACTTCTTACCAGGGTCCAAGAAAAATGAAACGAAGAACCTTCTTGTCGCTGGCTGCCGCCGGCTCACTGACTGCCGGGATGCATCTGAAGAAAACCGTTCAGGAGGCCAAGAAAAACAATCGGAAACGATCCCCCGTTCCTGTTATTCATGCAACAGATTTGTTCCATCCGCACGCGGATCCCGATGATCATTACGACCTGGCGACTGTGTTTTCACTGGCGGTTCAGGGGCTGTATGACGTGCGCGCGATTGTCATCGACTATCCGCCGGCCGAGAGAACAGGCGATCCGGATGTGATGGGTGTTGCCCAGCTTAACTATCTCACCCGGCTGAACGTTCCGGTCTGGATCGGGAACAGAAATCCGAGGAAATCAAGAAACGACGCACAATTCAGTGCGGCCGCGGAAGATCATCATGCCGCAAACCGTATCATTGAAGAGCTGAAGAAATCGAAAGATCCGGTCGTCGTCAACATCATCGGATCCGCCACCGATGTCGCTGCTGCCTCGAAAAAGGAACCGGGATTATTCAGAGAGAAATGCAAGGCGATATACCTCAATGCGGGCTCGGCGACTGTGAGCGAAAAAAGCGAGCTGGAATACAATGTGACACTGGATCCGGCTTCCTACTCGGCCGTTTTTGACGCGCCCTGTCCGCTCTACTGGCTGCCCTGCTGGCACGTTACGGAGAACCGGGCCCCAGCCGTACACAGAAGTTACTTCAAATTTCTGCAGGGCGATGTTTTTCCGATAATGTCCAAGCGCTTGTTGAATTATTTTCTGTTCATGCTCAGCAGGGACACCTCTTCGAAATGGCTGAGATATCTTGAACGCGATCCTGATCAGGAACTGCTGAAAACATTTTCGGCGCTCGAAAGAAACATGTGGTGCACTGCCGGTTTTCTCCAAGCGGCCGGATTGTACGTGGATACGACGGGAGAAATCAAGAACGACGCCGACGGGATAAAGGATCCGTTGTTTGTTTTTGAGCCGATTGAGGTGGAGTGCGATGACAGGGGTTATACCAAATGGGGGAAAACAAACAACCGGACAAACCGTTTTATTTTAGAAGTGAAAAGGGTTGATTTATATGCGAAGTTGATGACCAATGCGCTTGCGACGGTTTTGAAGAGTATTCAATGAGCAGTGCAGGCGTTATGCTCGCAATCCTCGTGGTTATCAAACGAGTGGCAACTGGTTCAACCCTGGAGAAACCTCATCCCTGTCCGCTCTCTGGCTTGTGAATATCTTCAGCCTCTTCTTCCTGTTAATCGTAAATGCGCTGGCTGCGATTGTGCTTAGAGGCGGTCAATTGGAAGGCGTCGATCCCAGTTCCGTCGAGATTGATTCGCGTTGGCTTTTGGATTTCATAGAGCTCGGGGGCTGATAGTAGCTGCAGTATCCGCACGACCCGCAGTCTCTATCGCCCTGGGTGCGGTCTTTCTTGTTCCAGGACTCGGGTGAACAGGAAGAACGCAAGGAAGTCGGGCGAAGATACGCCGAAGAATTGATTCCGTTCTCCATGTCGAAAGATCTTATGAAACCGATCGCATTTATTCTTCTCCTTGCCGCGTTCACTCAGCTTCACGCCCAATCGAGCCGGCAGATCGAGAGTCAGGCTCTCGCCGCGCAAGTGAAATCGGAATTCCTCCACTCATGGAATGCCTACAAGAAATACGCCTGGGGATACGACGGACTCAAACCGATCAGCAAATCCCCTTACAATTGGCATGCGGTTCCGCTCTATGTGAACGCTCTCGACGCCCTCGACACCATGATCCTGATGGGACTGAAGGAAGAAGCCGATTCCGTCCGTGAATTCATAGTCCGCAATCTCTCGTTCGATCACGATATCTACGTGAAGAATTTTGAAATCACGATACGACTTCTGGGCGGTCTTTTGTCCTGTTATCAACTCTCAGGAGATGAGCGATTGTTGAAGCTCGCAGACGATCTCGGCACAAGGCTTCTTCCTGTTTTCAAGACTCCGACCGGGATTCCTTATGTCGATGTCAATCTGAAAACCGCAGCGATACGGAATCCGAGAACAAATCCGGGTGAGGTGGGGACCCTGCTCGTCGAATATGGAACACTCTCAAAACTCACCGGGAAAACGGTGTATTATGAGACGGCAAAGAAGGCGGTTGTGGAAATCTACAAGCGGAGATCGTCTATTGGCCTCGTAGGTACTTGGATTGATGCAGACACGGGCGAATGGCTCGACCGAGACAGTCATTTGAGTGCCTGTATCGATTCCTACTACGAATACATGATAAAAAGTTGGATTTTGTTCGACGACAAGGATATGAAGGAAATGTGGGACACCAGTATTGTTTCGATCAAGAAGTATCTGGCCGATGAGACCCCGAGCGGGCTATGGTTCGGGCATGCAGACATGATAACCGGCAAGCGGACCAAAACCTGGTTCGGGGCACTTGACGCCTTCTTCCCGGGGAGCCTCGTTCTTGCGGGGGATATTGAAATGGCGGCGCGGTTGCAGGAATCGTGCCTGAAGATGTGGAACAGGCATGGCATTGAGCCTGAAGATTTCGATTACATGAAAATGGAAGCTGCCCGCCCGCGGTATTTTCTGAATCCCGAGATTATGGAATCGGCCTATTATCTGTACCAATCGACCCGCGATCCCAAATATCTGGAAATGGGGAAGACCTTCTTCGAAAGTCTCAAAAAGTATTGCCGGCTCGATGAAGGATATTGCGAACTGAAAAGCGTCCTCACCATGGAGCATTCGGATCGGATGGAAACCTATTTTCTGGCAGAAACGCTGAAGTATCTCTACCTCTTATTTGCACCCCCGGAAACGGTGGATTTGAAAAAGACCGTCTTCAACACGGAAGCGCATCCGATACGGAGGTGGTGGTAGGTAGAGTGTAGACGTGAGAAGTGAGATGACAAAAAGCCCCGGCATTGCTGTCGGGGCTTCGTCGTTCCTTCAGTTACTCCTGATCTTCTGGCAGCTTGCAGCAGTCGTCCAGCTTCTCATACGCTGCAGGATCCGCCTTCTTGTCGTTAGCTGCGTAGCCGGCCTTTGTAATGGCTGTTTCAATCTTGCCCAAGTCGAGCTTTGCGGCGAAATACTGCACAGTGACCACCTTCGCTTTCAAATCAACTTTTGCGGCCTTGAAACCATCAAGACTGTTCAACGCTTCTTCGATGTTCATCCTACATGTCCCGCATTGAATGGTCGGGACTTTAATTGTGTCGGTCTTTGTTACTGATGCAGCGGAAAGCTCCTGTTTCTTGCTTTGTCCGAATGCAAGAAAGGCCGACAAAAGCAGAGTCAAGGAAATAAAGAGAATTCTGTTCATATGATTGCTCCTTGGATTGTTTGATTGTGTGATTGGTGCAAATACTTGGTTGTTGAACATTGAGCGTTGAATGTTGAGCACTGCTTTCATCCTCTTCAAACAAAACAATATTCAATCCTCAATGCTCAACGCTAAACGCACAAGTTCCTCTACCACGAGCCTACTTCATCCACCCCGACATCTTCGACATCTCGAGTTTCCCGTTCTTCAACGCGTTCTTCTTCATCATACTGAAAAGAAGAGGGGTAATGATGAGGACATGGACTGTCGACGTAATAAGCCCGCCAATCAAGGGTGTTGCCAGGGGCTTCATGACGTCGGCTCCCACTCCGGTGCTCCACATGATCGGAATGAGACCGATGAGGGAAGTCGCAACGGTCATGATCTTGGGCCGGAGACGAAGCACAGAGCCCTCAATGGTGGCCTCGTCGACATCACGGTCCGTTAACGGCGGACGGAGTCCCTTGTGATGATCGCGTAATCTCTTATCGAGAGCCTCATGAAGATAAACAACCATGACGACACCCGTTTCCACCGCCAGTCCATACAATGCAATGAATCCCACCCATACGGCGACAGAGAAGTTGTAGCCGAGAATCGAGAGGAGATAGACTCCCCCGACCAGCGCAAAGGGAACGGAGAGCATCACCACAAACGCCTCCTTGAAATCTTTTGTTACGAAATAGAGCATGACAAAGATGACCAGGAAAACGACTGGCATGACAAGAGTGATCCGTTGTTTGGCTCGGATCTGATTCTCCCATTGTCCGCTCCACCGGAGCGTGTAACCGGCCGGCAGGGTGAGCTCGCGCTCCAGGATCGTTTTTGCCTCCCCTACAAAGCTCCCCATGTCTCTTCCGCGGACATTCAGAAAAACAATGGAGCGAAGCTGAGCGTTCTCGCTTGAAATCATCGGAGGGCCGGGGGCAATGGAAATCGCTGCAAGTTGCCCCAAGGGAACGTAGGATCCTGAAGAGACTCGTGTCTCGGGCGACACCTGTTGTTTGCGGGCGGCATTCACAACCGGTTGAGCCTGTGCGGAGCCGCCCATGGACATTCCTCCGTTTCCGGCCCTGGTCGAAGACGAGAACGTTCTCGCCATTCCCGGAGATATGTTGACGGGGACAAGCAACGATCTGAGTGCCTCAACCGTGTTTCGCGCGTCCCGTTGATACCTTGCGCGAATTGGGAATCGCTCTCTTCCCTCGATGACCGTCCCGATGTTCTCTCCGCCAACCGCTGTCTCGATGATATCCTGAACATCGCCCAGGTTGATGCCGTAGCGTGCTACTGCTTTCCTGTCTATGGAGATGTCCAGAAAAAGCCCCCCTTGGGTCCGCTCTGCGTAAAGATCCGCCGCTCCCGGGACTTTGCGCAGTATCGCTTCCGCCGCGATGGCAAGCTTCTCCAGTGTGTCGAGATCACGGCCAAATATTTTCACTCCGAGGTCTGTTCGGACTCCGGTGGAGAGCATGTTGATGCGGTTGATGATCGGTTGAGTCCAACCGTTGCGGACACCCGGAATCTGAAGCTTTGCGTCGAGTTCTGAAATGATGTCGTCCTTTGTCAGCCCGGGTCGCCACTGACTCTTGGGCTTGAGCATGATAATCGACTCGATCATGCTGACAGGGGCCGGATCGGTCGACGTTTCCGCTTTACCTGCTTTGCCAAGAACCGATTCGACTTCGGGGACAGACTTGATGATGGCATCCTGAACCTGCAGGATGCGGTTGACTTCCGTGATTGATGCGGAGGGGAGTGTTACGGGCATGAACAGGAGGCTCCCTTCATCAAGCGGAGGCATGAACTCGGATCCGATGTTCATTATGAGCGGGATCGTAATGAGAAGCGCAGCAACGTTGATGCCAATTGCCGTCTTGCGGTATTTGAGCACCCACCGAATGACCGGTGCGTAGAGTCGGTTCAATACACGGGTGATCGGATTCAATCCTTCAGGCCTGAATTTTCCGCGGGTCAGCATAGTCATCAACATTGGGACAAGCGTAATGGCAATGATTGCCGACCCGGCGAGTACGAATGTCTTGGTGAAGGCAAGAGGGCGGAAGAGCTTCCCCTCCTGTCCTTCCAGGAGAAATACGGGAAGAAACGAGACGACCATGATGGCTACGGAATAAAAAATT
Source organism: Bacteroidota bacterium (assembly GCA_035291905.1). GTDB lineage: Bacteria > Bacteroidota > Ignavibacteria > UBA10030 > UBA10030 > JACPLA01. The sequence goes on along the minus strand of DATDRF010000150.1, from coordinate 1,108 downwards.
GCCGGCCCTACCTGCTTGGCAGAACGGATGGAAATCTCAATGTAGTCGTTTGTCGACAATTCGCCTTTTTCTTCCTGTGCGGCAGCAACATTCCGATACGCATTTTCTACAAGTACGATGGAGGCGTCCACGATGACACCAATGGCAATGGCTATTCCGCCAAGGGACATGATGTTGGAGGTGATGCCGAAGAGTTTCATGCAGATGAAGGCGATGAGGACTGCCACGGGAATTTCGATGATGACCCTGAGGACGCTTCGTGCATGGAGAAGAAAGAGCCCTACAATGAGGCTTACGACCAGCGCTTCTTCCAAAAGCGTGTTTTCCAGCGTCTTCACGGCAGCTGTAATGAGGTTGCTGCGGTCATATGCAGTGTGGATGGACACTCCTTCGGGAAGGCCCGGAGAAATCTCGGCTATTCGTTGTTTGATCCTATCGATGACATCCTTCGCGTTCTCGCCGTACCTCATTACCACAATTCCCCCAACTGCCTGGCCCTCACCGTTTTTTTCCAGCGACCCGCGCCGGATATCGCCTCCCAGCTGCACAGCGGCAATGTTCTTCAAGTAGACCGGAGTGCCGCCGCTGCCCGTTCCCACCACAATGTCTTCGATATCCTCAACGGACTGAATGTATCCCTGTCCGCGAACAAAATACTCTGCATCGGAGATTTCGAGGATCTTTCCTCCAACGTCGTTGTTGGACCGCATGACCGCGTTGCGGATATCAACAAGAGTGATCGCGTATCCCTTCATCTTGAGAGGATCAATGTCAACCTGATATTGCTTTACGTACCCGCCGATGGAAGCAACCTCTGCGACCCCCTGTACACCCTGGAGATGGAGCTTGATGTACCAATCCTGGATTGCACGCAACGTCCCAAGGTCCTGACGGCCTTCAACAGTGTACCAGAAGACGTGGCCGACTCCCGTGCCGTCGGGGCCGAGCTGAGTCTTCGCCCCCTGCGGAAGGGAGGCCTGGATCGTGGCGAGTTTCTCAAGTACGCGGCTGCGGGCCCAATACAAATCGGTGCGCTCATCGAAGATAATGTAGATGAACGACATGCCGAACATCGATTGAGCCCGAATGGCGGAGACCTCCGGCACCC
>DATDRF010000149.1:0-2071 GCA_035291905.1 Bacteroidota bacterium | reverse complement strand
TTCCTGCCGCAGGGAGTCGATGAATGGAGGAAGAAGGTCGCCCCCGAGAAAAACAACATCGGGGTTGACGCGTTCGATTGCGGAAAAGAGCTTCCGGTACCGATCGACGCGGCCGTGGAGGTCGGAGACAAAGAAACATGTGGATGACATGACTGGGTTCTCAGGAAGTTACGGGAGAAGCGGCTCAAAGTAAAACCGCCTTCAGAATGGTGATACCGCTCACGGCGATGATTTCCGGCCGCACCCATAGTTGACGCTGCGCACAAGTAACGATTGGTTGTTTCTCCTGGTGTTGACAATCCCTGTTAAAACGTCTACCATCCTCAAACACCGTCCACGGGGACACGCCATCTCTCCTAAAGTTTCCCCGGGATTCCGAGCTGTTTTTCATTCATCAGAAGTAACGGAAATGAGCGCACGAACCACAGCCTCCTCCCTGCTGTTGGTCCTGATGTTGTCGGCCTCTATCGATGCCTTTTCGCAATCCTCCGCCGTGCAAGCAGGCGGCAGCCTGAATCTCTCGTCTGAGTTTTACTCTGCTCGCGGTGTTGCCGCCCGCCGCCCTTCCAATACGTATCGGGGACTCTTCCAGCTCAACGTAACCTTCTTTGACCAGATTCAACTGCCGTTTGAAGCATTCTACGCCTCCGGCCAGACCGGATTTCGTCAGCCGTTCAACCAATTCGGCGTGAGTCCGCGTTATGAAGACTGGCTTGTGGTTCATGCGGGCTATTACTCGGCCCGCCTTTCCGACTTGAGTTTCGGGGATGCGAGGCTTCTTGGCGCGGGCATTGAGTTGACGCCTGGCCCTTTTCGATTCTCGGCGTTGTACGGGAGATCAGACGCGGCCATTCAGCCCGATCTCCTCCAGGGGATTCCCGGAACATACCGACGCACGATGTGGGGTGGGAAGGTGGGATATGGCGGAGAGGACCAGCTCCATCTTCACCTGAACTTCTGGCATGCGATTGACGACACGACATCCCTGTCTCTTGCACCGGCAGGCGTTGCGCCGCAGGAAAACTTCGTGACTTCGGTTTCCTTTGGGGTACCGATTGAGGGAAACCTTCTCACTGTCGGCGGAGAGGTCGCCGGATCGCTGCATTCAAACGATATCCGATCTCCGGAGGTACAGGGAAAAGGAATAGGCCATGCGCTGTTTGTCCACCGCACGTCGAGTCAGCTGGATGCGGCCGCCAAACTCTCCGTCGGAGTAACGCCAGCCCCGTTCGTGAGTGTCCGATTGACCACTCGGTGGGTCGGGCCTGGCTTTCTCAGTCTGGGCTATCCTCAGACGCCGTCGGACATGTTCGAATGGACAGCGGCCCCCTCGTTTCGCCTCCTCGACAATGCCCTGATGATCAGGCTCTCCTTTGGACAGAGGCAAAACAATCTGAGGAGCAATAAGCAGTCGACCACCCGGCGCACTCTCTGGTCGCTTGCCACAAGCGCACGTGTCACCAACGAGTTTGCTGTCGATTTCCAGTACACCAACTACGGTCTTCGTTCTGCCCCAAAGAACGATACCCTCAGATTCGAGAACATTTCACAATCGCTGAACATCACGCCAAGATATATGTTCGAAGCCTTTGGGGGCGCGAGTACCCTGGTGGTAACGTACTCGCTGCAGGATACTGAGGACAAGAACGTCATTACTTCTTCGCTAAACCGGAATAATACTCAGTCCGTCATGGGCGCGTGGAGTGTTGCGTTTCCTACGACTCTCAGTCTTACGACAAGCATCCTTCAGACGACTTCGAAGCTGCCAACGCTTAGTACTTCGATCGTCAACGTGAGCGAAACGGCGTCACATCAGTTTTTCGACAGTGCCCTCTCCGCCTCTCTCAATGCGGGCTTCAGCAGAATCAGCGTGTTGTCCCGGGATGACCAGTTCGCATTTAGCGTGAATTTGACGTACGGCTTTGGCGCATATGGCAGCGTAGGATTCGCTCTGTACAACAACAAATATACGTACGGAGCCGGATCCGCAGGTGCATCGTTCAGCGAGATTCAGGGAACTCTTAGTTATTCGATAGGATTCTGAGGAGACGGCGATGAAGAACTTCATTCG
>DATDRF010000148.1:0-24428 GCA_035291905.1 Bacteroidota bacterium | reverse complement strand
CTCATCATTCGCAAGGAGAGTTCCGGAGGTAAAGATCCTGTCGTCGAGTTGTTCAGTCTTCACGACATGCGCGTTCACCGCTATGCGGTTGTCGCTCCGGGTGCCGGGATTCTCCGGCCCGGAATTTCCCTGGAACACCTTTAGTTTTGGAATTGCCGCCACCAGCAGCAGAGCGAACGCCACCGCACCGTAGACTACATGTTTACGGGATCTTGACATATCTGTATTTTCCCGACCTTCCCTTATTCGTATCTGAGTGAATCAATAACATTGGATTCCGCCGCCTTCCAGGCCGGATACAGCCCGAAAAATACCCCAACAAACGAGGCGAAGAAGAAACTCATGAGAATTGCGTTGGGCGAGATTGAGGACGGGAGATTCCCGTATGAAGTAATCAGGATGGATCCGCTGATGCCCAGAATGATACCGAAGACGCCGCCCATTACGCTCATCACGATAGATTCAATAAGGAATTGGAGCATCACATCGCGTTTCCGCGCACCGATCGCCTTTCGAATGCCGATTTCTTTTGTTCTTTCCGTCACGGAGACAATCATGATATTCATGATTCCAATCCCGCCAACCAAGAGAGAAACGGCTGCAATCCCGGCAAGAAGGTACGTAAACGTTTGCTGGGTTTCCTGGAAGGTGGTAATGATATCCGCCTGGTTCCTGATGGTAAAATCGTTGTCCTGGTCTTCCCGAAGCCTGTGTTGACGGCGAATGACGCGCTCGATCTCCAGAAACGCTTCGTCCATCCGCTTATCATCAATGACCTTCGCAGTAATTTGACTTACGTAATCGACACCAAAGAGCCTTCGTTGAGCTGTCGAGAGCGGGACAATGACCTGATCATCGGGATTCTGAAATCCGCTTTGTCCCTTGGCTTCCAGGATGCCGATCACCTCAAACGACTGGCCGGAGATGCGCATCGATCTTCCGATCGGATCCTGATTCGGGAAGAGGTTGTCCGCGACCGTCTGGCCGATCACTGCCACCTTTGCATACGATTTCTCTTCGGACTTAGAGAAATAACGCCCGGAGACCGCCGCAAAGTTCCTCACTGACTCATATTCCGGGACTGTCCCGATAACACGAGTATTCCAGTTGCGGTTTTCGTACTTCACCTGCGCGTTTCGGTTGAATTCCGGGACAACCGCTTCGACAGCGCCGACGTGGTCAACGATACTCTCCGCATCTTCATTCCGCAGCCGCTGGCTCGTCCCAAACTGAATAACGGTAACGCCGCCGCCCCTCTGGGCTCCCGGGCTCACGAACAAGAGGTTCGACCCCAGTGCTTGAATCCGCTGCATGACGGCAATCTGGGCGCCTTCGCCGATCCCAATCATGGTGATCACAGCGGCAACGCCGATGATAATACCGAGCATCGTGAGCAACGCTCGCAGTTTGTTGGCGAACAGCGCGCTTAACGCGGTGAGAAAACTCTCATTCAAATTCATGATTCACTCCCTTACCTTCTTCCCGTTGCCGCCCGTGTAGCGCCACCGCCCATGCCACCCACGCCCGACATGTTCCGCATTCGTTCATTCATTGCTTCCGCGGCAATTTTCGCGCGCGAAATGGTTGTCACGCGAACTTCATCTCCCTCTTTCAGCCCTTCAAGCACCTCTCCAAAATCGTAGTTTGCCGCCCCGACTTTAACAATCTTCGGGACGAAATCATTGCCTTCACGAACCTCGACAATTCGCTCCTTCGGTGCATCGGGCTTGGCACTCTGCTGCTGACGCCTCATTCCGCCGCCCGTTTGACCGCCGCCGAATTGCCCGCGCATTTGTGAGAAGAAACGCTGCCTATCCTCCTGCGACATATTCTGGAACCGCTGTCTCATCTGATCTCTGTATTTCTGCTGCTCTTCGGGTGACATGTTTGCCATTCTCTGCCGGATCTCATCCGGATTCGTCGGGACAGCCTCAGTAGTACTGTCCTTTGTTGTCGCAGAATCGGCCTTCGGTTTCTCCTTCTCCTCCCGCTCGCGGATCGAAGCCATAAGCACGCGACCCTGCTCCGTGCGGGGATCCTTGAACGCATCGGCAGGCAGAAGCAGGACATCCCGGCGATTGAAGATCTCGATATCGACCGACGCGCTCATCCCCGCCTTCAATTTCCCGCCCATGTTCCGCACGAGGATGATAACGCTGAACGTTGTGACATTTTGCTGGGTCTTCCCCAGCGGCGCAATGCGGATCACTTCACCTCTGAAATTGTCTTCGGGGAAGGCGTCTGCAACCACTTTTGCCTGGTGTCCAACCTGAACCTTTCCAATGTCGACCTCGTCCACATTGGTCTCGACATACACTTCTTCCATGTCCGCAATGGTCGCCAGAGTCGTCCCGCCGCTTACATTCGAAGTCCCCGACGAAATGATCTGTCCCAGGGCGACGCTTCGGCTCAGAATCACCCCTGTGATGGGCGAGACAATCCGCGTATCCCGCAATCGCTCTTCAGCGGACGAGAGAACCGCTTTTGCCTTCACCAGCTGCGCTTCTGCGCGGACCTTTTCGAGCGTGGTCTGATCTTTTTCCTGCTCTGAAATGAGGCTCTTTTCAAACAGTTCCTGAGATCGCCGGTAGTTGTTCTCCGACTGCTGTAGATTGGATTCGGCCACGGCCAGATCGGCCTTCGCCTGATCGTAGTCGTTTTGAGCGGTCCTCCGATCCAGCTCAATGAGCAGGACTCCCTTTTGGACGAGCTGGCCTTCTTCGAACTCGAGCTTTTCAATTTGACCGCTTGCCTTCGACTTGATTTCCACCTTGTCGATCGGCTGAACAACGCCATTTGCCGAAACCGAGAGGTCCAGATTCCCCCGTGTCACCGTGACGATACGCGTCGTTTGCCCGACAGGCTGAGCCGCCACATCCTTCTTTCCGTTGCCAATGATGTAATACCCAACGGTTCCCACGACGACGACAGCCACAGCGATATAGATGTACATTCGTTTCATCGAACACACTCCTTGGTTATTTACTCTCTCTTCGATATCTGGACTCTCTCTCGTCCATTTCTTTGATGTATTGATCGTACAAAAGGTTCTGTTCCGGCGAAAGGATCGATCGGATCCCCCTTCTCAGGGAATCGCGCTGATGGCGAAACACTTCATCATATTCTTTTCTGATCTCTCCAAACTTCTTCCTGTTCGACTCAAGAATCGAATCAACCTGCGTTGGCTGGTTTCCCGTAAGTTTCAGCCGGTCTGCAAATTCCTTCCTCACTCCCGCATGCGACGGCCGCGCGCTTCGCTTTGGACCAAAGTACGACGCTCCGAAGTAGCCGCCGCCCACAGCACCCAGAAGGAAGCTGAGAAGGATAAAGATCAGGGTTTTTGATTTTGCTTGCATAAGTTCTCCCTTACTTTCGGGTAACAGCGGCCAACATGATATCATCCTTTGACAGCTCTTCTTTGGAAAGGAGCGTTCGAGTCACGGATGAGTCGGACACCTCTCCGGACAGGTACGGTTCCATGATGATTGGCTCATCCTGTTGAATGACCATCGAGAGACTCACAAACATGATGACGGCAATGGTGAGCCCCAGGACGAATCGCCTCGCAATCTGCTCAACGGGGAGCCACTGGCGCGACTCTTCCCGTTCCTTCCGTGCGATACGCAACACTTCGTAGGCAAAGCCTTCAGGGAGGCGAAAATCTCCCGCCTCCTTGATCGCACTGGAAGTGTGTCGGATTTGATCACGGTACGAACGGCACTCGGGGCACTGGTCCATGTGACTCTTGAGAATGTGCTGATCAGCTGAACCAAGTTCGCCGTCAATGAACGCCGAAATCTTTTTTCGCATGTTTCTATGGTTCATAGCCGCTCCCTGAAGTATTCTTTGAGCAGGTCCTTCAATTCCTCACGTGCCCTGAAGATTCTCGATTTCACCGCCTGCTCGGTGATGTGAAGTGCATTGGAAATCTCCTTGTAACTCATATCTTCATATTCGCGCAGTACGAGCGCGGTTCTGTGTGCGGGGGTCAGTTTGCGAAGTGCAGAAAGAATCTGGTCTTTTTTCTCCTGTGACATCAGGTCGTCCGAAGCTCCTGCTGTTTCCCGCAACATGGGCGAATGATCCGAAGCTTCCTCTGCAGTCTCGAGAGCCAGAATACGCTTGACTTTTCTCTTCCGGAGCTCATCAATGCACAGATTGAGCGCTATGCGGTAGATCCAGGAGAAAAGCGACTGCTCAACATTCACTCTGCCGATCGAACGATAGACTCTGAGAAACACATCCTGTGTCAGATCTTCAACCTCGGCCCGCCCTCCCATCGTCAGGTACACAATGTTGGCAACCTGCCGCTGATATCGCCGCACGATTTCCTCGAAGGCCTTTTCGTCGCCTTCTTGAAAGGCGCGAACCAGGGATTGGTCATCTGAGCTGGAGTATTTCACGTCTTTCTGCGCATAAAACGGACGGTGAGTGCAAAAGTTTCCCATTCTCGGGAAACAAAAAGGCCCATTCCATTCTAGGAATGAGCCTCATGTTCGTTCATTTCCTCGTTCTTTCCGCTAATCAGAGACAGAGTCGATAAGCCCACCTCCCACAACAACTTCGCCGTCATACAACACCACCGACTGGCCCGGTGTGATCGCACGCTTCGGTTCGTCAAACGTCAGGTTGAACGATGTTTCAGAATCAATTACCACCGCTGCGGGCGTCGCAACATCCTTGTACCGAACCTTGGCCTGAACCCTCAGCGTACCAAGAGCGGGGTCGCCCCCCATCCAATTCGCCCCAGTCGCAGTAAGTCTGCGGCGCATGAGTGAGACGTCGGGCCCAATCGTCACCGTATTGCTGTCGCGGTCGGTTCCGGTTACGTACATTTTTTTTCCATAAGCGCCGATCCCCCGCCGCTGTCCGACAGTGTAGAAGGGATATCCCTGATGATGCCCAACAACTCTCCCGTCAAGCAGGATCTCCCCACCCTTCAGCCGGTCGCGAAGGTCGGGAACCCTCTCACTGAGAAAACGATCGTATCGATCGTCGGGAACAAAACAGATCTCGTAGCTCTCTTGTTTCATCGCGGTGCGCAGTCCGAGTTCAGTAGCAAGGCCGCGCACCTCGGGCTTTGAAAGATCCCCAAGCGGAAAAATTGTTTTCGAGAGGGCCGCTTGTGAAACGGCCCAGAGCGCGTATGACTGATCTTTTTCCTCAAACCGGCCCTTCGAGACAACGTACCTGTTCCGTCCATTGTCAAAGCGGACCCTCGCATAATGCCCGGTGGCGATCCGATCGGCGCCAAGCGCTTCCGCCTTCCTCAGAAGCTCACCCCATTTAATCTCTCGATTGCATATCACGCACGGGTTGGGAGTCCTCCCCTTCAAATACTCTTCGACAAAATTGTCGATGACCTTGCGGCCGAAGGCCTCGCGAAAATCGACAACATAATGAGGAATTCCCAGAGAGGAGGCTACAAGCCGGGCATCATTCACCGCACCAAGGCCGCAGCAACTTGCTTCATTGCGGATGTTTCCTCCGACGTCGTCGAATTCGTAGGTCTTCATCGTAACACCGATGACCTCGTAACCCTGCTCAAGCAACAAGGCTGCGGCGACCGATGAGTCGACACCTCCGCTCATTCCAACGACTATTTTTTCCTTCTTCCCGGGTATGGTCATTTTATTTTCTGAATCCAAAATACGAAAAAATTCCGCGAGTCGCAAAAAGGGGCCAACTGGATGGCAATAGTCCGAAATCAGCCATGCGTACCGGCTCGGATTTCGGACTTCAACGAAGCGAGGTCAGTCGGGGCTTCCGTAGAGGACGAATGCGGCCCAGAAGTAGGGATGGCGGGTATTCTCTGAGCGCAAGAGCTGAAGCTGTGCCTTTCGGAGTGATTCCCCCTTGGAGTTACCCAGCTTCAGCAGGAGATGGAAGTTGGACATGAGCGAAGCGGTTGCGTCGTCATCAACTTTCCAAAGGCTGGCGACCATGCTTGGGACTCCAGCATACAAGAATCCCCGCACCAATCCAATGACGTCGTCATTCTTCCTGATCAGTGACAAGCCTGTTTCGCACGCCGAAAGAACCACAAGACTGGCGTTCGTAAGATTCATATTATACAATTCATGGACCTCAAGGAATCCGTCATTCTGCACATCGGGCGAAAGAACAAGTGATGAGAGCAACGGGTAGTTGTCGTTGAACAGGCCGTGACATGCAATGTGAATAATGTCGAAACCCGCCATCTGATTACGGCTGTTTGTTTCCGATGCCTGGCCGCCAATCAACACCACAGAGCCGGGATAAATGCTCCTCACCCTTTCGACTTCGCGCTCAGTGCCGGGAAGACGCGTGACTCTCGGATTGACAGGATTTCCAAGCGCTATAACCTTCGGTGCCGAAGGAAGTTTCCTGTCCTTCCTGACGAATTGGATCGTGCTGACGTTCGGCAGGACCGTCATATCAAATAACTCGGCCAGATACCGATTCCCGTCCATGAGGCACGCGAACGGAAGGTTGTTCAGTCTCCCCGAAGGAACAACTGTGATCCGTTTTCCTTCCAACTGGGTCCGCACAGGAGCAATTAGCGAATCGTAGAGCTCGCGTCCAAGGAGCTGGAAATCCGTCCTTTTCAGATCATGCACGGCCGACCGAAATGCCTCGACCTTTCCCGTAATCTCTTCGGGAGTCCAATGAATTGACCGGAGCGCCACTTCTCCTTTTGAAGCCGTGAACAGATACAGCTTGTCGATGGAAACATAATAACTCAGCAGCACATCGTTGGGAGAGAGGACGTTTCGTACCGACTGGAGATTCACCGTGTTGACTGTGACCAGCTGAGCCGCCTTGTTGTTCTTTGAGGCCAGATCTTTGACTATCCGTTCATACAGCGCAAGGGTCTTTTCATCCGTTCCCTTCCCTGCGCTGCCCTTGACCGACAAACCGCGGCTTCGCTGTCCCGATGTCAGATCGATGCTCGCCGGACTTTGCTCCTGAATCCGTTCCTCGACAATCTGTGCAGCCACCTCAGAGAGCTCTTTGACGTTCGGGTCGTTGATTTTTGCAATAAGCTGGGCCCCAACGTCCGTCACGAAGGCCTCCGCACGCGACTTCTCGCTGGTGTTGAAGGCCAGCTCGAAATACTGAGGATCGCGCGTCATCTCATACAGCGAAGCAGACACATCCACCAGGAGCCGATACGCGTTGACATTCCGAAGCTGCTCGGACTCCTTCTGGGTTTGCGTGACCCCTATTCCCTTCTTACGCTCAAGGACTTCAACCGCCCTTCGCACTTCTTCGAGCGACGAAAGGAGCCGGCGAATTTCATTTTTCCGTCGCCCCTCGATGAGATCGATAAAACCCAGGTTTGCCAGACCCTGTCCAAAAAGATCGGGATCCTGTACTGCTTCGATGGGAACAGTGGCATATTGCCTTGCCGGCTTCGTGACAAGCAATGAGAGACCTTCAAGAATCTCAGACCGCGCAGAATCGAATTCCGAAGTTGTAAGGAAGCATTGACCGAGCTTGTAGTGCTGTTCGACAATGACTCCCGTCTCGCCGCTCCCTGCATAGAGGGCAAGTGCGCGGCGATACATGGTCTTGGCGGATTCGAGGCTGTCGACCAGAAAGTAGGTATCGGCGAGGTCAACGGTGAGCGATGCCTGGTATCCCAGCGCCCCGATCTGCAGGGTCAAGTCATAAGCCTGGCGAAGATTCAGAAGGGCCATGTATTTGTTCCCTCGGACCTTCGCGTTTGCCGCGAGCGCCTGAAGGACCTGAATACGGTTCATCGGATTTGCCAGAAGACCTTGATCCTGCCGAACCTCCTCGAACATCTGGTCAGCCAGTTGATCGTATCCGTCCCTGCGATAGCTTTCAGCGAGCCGCAGCGAGGCCATGATGCCCAGGTTCACATCTCCCTGCTCGTCAGCAAGCTCCTTTGCCCTTGTCAGCCGTTCTGTGGCCTCCTTGACGCGGTCCGACTTGATCAGAACAATCCCTCCGTTGAGGTCGGCCTGAATCCTGAATCCAGGGAGGCGGCTCCGATCGGCATTGGCCGCCAGCCGGTCAAACTCTGCAAGAGCCTCTTCATCCCTCCCGCTTTTGGACAATGCGAGACCGAGGTTATTTGAGATACTCAAGAGCGTCTCTGTGTCGAACGCTGCGGGAGATTTCATTGCCTGTGTGTATGCCGCTATTGCAACCTGATACTCACCCTGCAGGTAGGCAACATCCCCCCGCACCTGAGCAAGACGAATCTGATTGTCCGGAGATCCGGCAGCGAGCCGCTCAAGCATCCGCACCCGTTCGCCTGCCCCGGCAACATCCCCGGCCTGCACAAGAGAAAGCGTCATAAGGTGGTGGAGACGGAATTGAATGGAGGACGGCGCTGAGACGGCATGCCTGATGATGGATTCCAGGGTGTCGCGTGAAACCTTTGAACCGCGTTTCTCTGCCAGGGAGTACCGCTTCTTCACAAATTCAAAGATCCTTGCTTCGTCGCTCCCGGCTATCACTTCGTTCTGGATTGAGGCAAGAAGTTCCTCGGCCTTCTTCGAATCACCCCCTTTTTCCGCGTCTGAGGCAAGCTTGATAACATACTCTACGCGCACGTTGCCGGCGGATGTACCGGCTGTCAGCTGTCTCGCCTTCTCACTCTGCCCCGTGCCGAGATAGAGCTCAGTCAAGAGGGCAACAAAAGATTTTCGAAGTTGGTCTTCCGGTCGGGTTCCCTGCATCCCCTTTTCAAAATCTGCCACAGCACGCGCGGTATCCCCTTTCGATCGGAACAGAAGGCCGCGCTGATAATACAGAGGGGCCAGCGCCTCCGCATTCCCATGACTCGAGAGAATCGTCACTGCCCGCGAGTAGAACAGAACCGCCCCGTTCGGATCCGATCTCTCCATCCCCTTCCCCAACCCTATGTACACCTGAGCTTGTTTCTGCTCAATCTCCGTCACTTTGTCCTTCATCCCGGCTTCCAGCGAAACCGATTTTGCCCGTTCGAACGCGGTGTCGGACATAGCGGAATTTCCCGTTTGGGCAAGGCTGACGGCATAATGAAACAAGGCCACACCGAGCTGCGGCCTGAGATTCTGCTTTTCGAGAGCCGTGATGAACGGACGGATGTGAGTGACTACCGAATCGTGCATCCCGGAAAGGAATTCCGCCTGGATCTTCGCCCAGTCCTGTTTCAGATCCTGACTTTGAGCGCAAAAGCACGCAAGGACAATCAAGAGGCTGAGATATCGTCTGTAAGGGATCATCGTGACCTGTTCGACTTGACGATCGTCGGCTCGATGTTTTTGAATTCCTTCCTGAATCGTTCAATAACACTCATGGCCTCATTTTCCTGTGCGTATGTCCCGAGCGTGAGTTCATAGCGTTCCGACCGTTTCTCATCATTCGTAACGATTGCCACGGGTAAGTCAAGGCCCTGATACACCTTCTTCGCTTCGTACGCGTCTTTCGGACTTCGGAAAGATTTCAGGAGGACTGTATACCGAACAGTCTCGCCTGTCGACTTCCGTACCGGGTCTGCAATCGTTGAGATAATAGTGAATTCGCTTCTTCGATTCTTCTGGAGGTTCTCGGGAGAATCGTTCGGCGCGATAGGATATTGGCTCCCATAGCCTCGCGCAATCAACCTGCCGGCTGCAACGCCGTTTTGGATCATGAAATCACGGATTGCATTGGCACGCCGGGAAGACAAGTCGATATTCTCATCTTCTCTGCCCGTAGCGTCCGTGTGCCCGGCGATTTCCAGACGAACATCCGTCAAGGCTTTCATCGCATCGATGATCTCGTAGAGGTTTTGTTCTGCCTCTTTTCGAACCTCGGCCTTTCCCAGGTCAAAATAGATATTGAATAGACGTATGACGCGAGGCTCCTTCGCAAGGAGAGCATAGACACCCGGCTTCGAGGGTGCAAATTCATAAGAACGCGTTTCAACCTTCAGCGCCTTTGTTACCGGAGTCCAGTTTCCGTTCTCAAAGTGATACACCCCGGCTGTTCCGGGAACAACCGCGCTTCTCGAGATCCAGGATTCCTCCACCGGAAGTGATGCCTTTGATCCGGCGCCAACGGCTTCCATGGCGTAGAGTGGTCCGACCACGGCAAATTTCTGCAGCGCCTCCGGCCACTCAACGGTTCTGAGCGACCCGGCTCCTGTTGAAGGCGCTGAATGAAGCACATAGGCTCCATTCGGGAGGCTTGTGCCATTCTGACCACTCACAGAAACGGGAATTGAAGGGTTATGTTCCGCCAAGTCGCTCCGTGCAGTCGGAGTAAGTGACTCGTAGAGCGACCGCGCCTCCATGATGCGACCGCTCATCAGAAGGAGCGGGACGAGCTCCTGTTGACAGGTGTAGACATTCACAATCGAAGAGGACGTGCTCATGATCCCCTTGTACATCTCCGCAGCCTCAGTCAGCCTCCCCGTTTCCTTGAAGAGCCGTGCCAGTTTCAGAGAGATGTCCTCCTTGATATCGGAATCGACATTTGAAGAAAGGACCTCTTTGTACAGCTCAATAGCATCTGTGCCGCGTTGTTCGGTCTCTGCAATTCGGGCGAGTTCCATCCGTGCATAGACCGCAGATTTCGACTCTCCGTAGTTTGTTACCACCTCCTGCAGGCTTTTCGCGGCTGCCGGGAGGTCACCCATCTCCATGCTCAGAGTAGCCGCCTGGAGGAATGCCTCGGAAGCAAGCTCCGTCCCTTCATATTGTGAACTCAGCGTTGAGTAGGTATTGAGCGCCATTGCGAAATTTCCTTCGGCGGTGTACGACTTGGCAAGCTCAAGGAGAGCCCGCGCCCTCACAGAGCCGCTCACCTGGCTGTTCAGCACTTGCGTGTACGCCTGCTGGGCAACGTGATATTGCTTCGCGGCCTTGTACAGGTCTGCTTTTTCGAGGAGTGCATCACTGTAGACGCTGCTCGTGGGATTCCGAAGAATGATATTGAAGACCGAAAGCGCTTTGGCATATTCACCCCTCTGCTGCCAGAATCGACCGATCTTCAGCAGAACCTGATCCGCGTGCTTCGACCTGGGGAAGCCGGAGAGGTAGTCCATGTAGTTGCGCAAGGACTCCTTCCCGATCGACTCCAGATAGGCAAGATTGTAGAATCCGATATTTTCCCCGTCCACCATGAACGTCCGCTGTGCCTGAGCAACGAAGCTACCCGCGAGGGCAAAACGCACCGGATACGCGTCTCCCGAAATTGTCGACTCGGGTGAATTATAGGTGATGCGATACTGGCTTTTCAGGATCTTCAGGACAGTCTGATACAATGATTGAAGGTCGCTTGCCCGTTTGACGAAGAAGTATTCTCCGCCCGAACTGAGGGCCAGATCCTTCAGAATCTTGTTTTCAACGGAATTCAGATCGATGGCGTAAACAGGAATATTATACGATGCAAGGGCATGTCGGACTTGATCGAGCCCCGTCTCCGATCCGTTGTCTTCGCCATCCGAAAAAAGGATGACGGCCTTTCTTCCCAGGACATTGGCGCCGTTGAGTGTGGAGAGGCCGAACATCAGTCCGTCGTTCAGGAATGTTCGCTGAGTCATGATTCCGGTTTTGAGGTTTTTCCTGAGGAACGGCTTCGAATTGCTGAACGGACTTCTCAGCCGTGCATAGACGGGCTTCTGGAATTCCGGAATCGAGACCGTGCGCCGCCCGTCCCCAAAATCAACCAGCGCAACATAGTCCCCTGCTTTCAAGCTGTCGATAAATTGGGTTGCTGCTGTCTCCAGCAGCGCATTCCTTCCCTCCATTGATGCCGAATTATCAAACACCATTGCAATGTAGAGTTCCGACTCTCCGCGGCGTTTCAGATCGATGACCGATTGAACATCGTTGAGGCCGGCGGGGAAGTTCTTGTGCACTACGGACATCCACGTGGTATCACCCAGGTTCAGAGGGACCGATTCTCGATCTCTATCGACGACCGTCGCGTACAGATCGACCCTCGGGTAACGGCTGAAGTCCAGTTGGTTGAGATAGACGGACGCATTTCTCCGTGCCGGTTGGGCAACAGAAGTCTCCTGAGCCGCCGCAACAAGAACGGCAAGGAAGCACGCTATCGTTGTGACATTCTTCATATCAATGAAGTTGTTTGAGCTGAATATCGGGGCTCTCGGTGATCCTGTACGAAAGGACTGTAAACTCCGGGGTCGAAAGGCGTTCGAACAGCATCATCCATTCAGTGAAGGAGAGCATGCCATCCTTGTTGCGATCTCCTGACCCGCCATCGCCCGTCTTCTCCAAAAGGTCGTGGAGGTCATCCACGGCTGCCTCGTAATCGCTCTGACCTTTTGGCTGAATGACCACGAGGTACTTTCCTCCTCCTCCGATTCCGGGTCTTTGCTCCCTGAACATATCAAGAGGAAACTGATACCGCGGAGGTGCAATTACAAACACCGACATTATCCTGACGGGAAGAAAGAGAATAAGGTTCAGCAGGTAGTCCAGGGTCATACGATCGGGGTGAATGGAGGAGAGGGCGGACAATTCGACCCGCTTCGAATCCTTTTCCCATGCGCCGAGTGCCACAACGACGGCAACATCATTTGAATCCGTGGACACCAGCAGCGCAGCGATCCGATCGTGTGCAGATTTTTCCGCGATCGAAGAGAGAGCGAGTACGGTATTTCCTCTCGAACGAAGCCCCATTGCCTGTAGAAACTCGTTGTGAAACGCCTCGAGGCCTTCTTCGGCTCCGGGAGCCTCCTTCTTTGCCGTACCATCAGAACCGACGAAAAGCCCTTGCAGATAGACTGCATTCTGCGCACGGAGGGTCAGTACGGTCAGACTCAGAAGCACCATTATCCGAAGCGCACGAGCGATTCCCATCATTGCCCTCCTCCCGCGCGACGTTGATATTCATCGACTCGAATCACAAAATCCGAAATACTGAACTGGTTTCCGAGGTACCTCGCCACTTCATGAAATCTCCTCCAATCGTTGCTGAAAGCCATGACTCTGCGGCGAGTCGCATCATCGATCTTTTCCTTTGCAAGCTTCTGCGTAAGCAAGGAGATCATTCGCCTTGAGGTTCCCGCGATCAACGCTGCGGGATTCTTTGCAATGGGAATTGCCGGATTTCCCCCGCGAATGACAATCGATCCCGGGATCCATCTTTGGATCTCAGGAGTAGTGAGATAGTCGCCATCAGATGCGCCGGCGGCTGCTGCCGGATTCATAACCGCACGAGACCAGTCGGCGGGCCAGGTTCCACCCCGAGGCAGTATAACAACCTCAAACGGGATCGCAGCTGTTTCGACAAGTGCGCGTAACTCGGCCTCAAACAGCGGGCGATTGTCAATGACGCCGTCAACCATGAGAACAACACCTGCCGTTGCCAGCGAGCGCAGCCGATCCGCGTACACCTTCATTTCTATCCACCCACCCCGCAAGTCACGGAGAAGCCAATGGCCCTCAGTAATTCTCCAATCCCCAGACCAATACACCGATGTAACATTCTGAAATGTTGCCCCCTTCAGAAGCCAATCATCGAGTACCATTCTCATCGTATGCTCTTCGACCCGATTCTTCACGAGAATCTTGGTATTCGCCTGCGGGACTATACCGCTTACAGGATGTGTGAAAAACTCGTGAAGGAACAACCCCCTGTCGAATGAATCCGCTGAATCTGCGGAGACGCTTCCCGCAATGATGAGGGCACGCGCGGCATTTCGCCGTCCGGTCACCAGAATGCTGTCGGGAACATAATTCCGGAGATATTGCAGGCCCTTTCGGAGAGTGTCGACCAAGGGTGACTCCCAGGAGGCGAGCAGGTTGAAATTCATTCCGTTGACAATGACGGTATCGCGTGTTTCATTCCCAAAGATATCCGTCACGTGAACAATGACGGGATTCCTCCCTTCCAGAACGGAGACAAGCGTTGTATAACTCTGGTTGAACCCTTCATTCGCAGAGCCGCCCTTCCATTCACCCTTGTCGTACACCGTCGTCCCGCCAACGCGCACCGTCTGAACCGGCCTGCTATGCCTGACCTCGCACACAACAGAGACCTGGGAAGCTTCCGTCGCGACGTTGTCGTTGGGAGACAAAATGGAAATTTGCGGCGCAGGAAAATATGTCCCGTAGGCGACAGGATCCACATCCTGCAGCGCGCTCAGAATTGCCCGAGCAACGACCCTCCTCCCGTTGAGATAGAATCGTTCATAGAGGCCGAGGAGCTTAACAGAGAGATCCGCGATTCTCGGTTTCAGCCGGGACATTTCCCAATACCCCCTCTGTCTCTCACCCCGCGCATACTCGACAATTGCAATCAGGAACAGGGTCTCGTCTGATGGAGAAGCCAGATATGACTGGGCAAGCGACGAGAATGCCGCACTCGTCTGCTCAAGGCTCAACTGTACGGTCCCTTTGATGCCGACACCTTCGCGAATCAGCTTCCCCTGACCCTCCGCGTTCAAGAGCTCAAGCAATGCCAATTCAGGATTGAAGGAAAGCGTATAAGCATCGATCAGGCGTAACTGCAGAGCTCGATCGTCGGGGTTTCTCAGAAGGCGCGAGCTCAACGTGTCGATCTGTGGAGAAAGAGAAATTGACACATCTTGTGAATGAGCGGATGAGAGTGCAACAAGGAGAAGAATAAGATGAAACCCTATGGAGGGGCGGTGTTGTGTCACGACCCCAATGTACGAGAGGGGGCGGTCTTTTTCCACCGTGACATGAAAGGATTGTCTTGGCATCGGCTATCAGAATGCAACGTCACACTGCACCGTTATCCGCTCTCTTTGAAGCCCTCCATCCTCCCCGCTGACGGATTCCTCTCCATACGAACGCGAGTATTTTGCCGAAATACGCATGTTATGAGCCAATGACCATTCGGTGAGCAGGTAAGTGCGAAAGCCGTTGTTCCAGGCGGGAACGTTCGAAAACCCTCCCGGGACATCCGGCTCATACGCATAGATGCGCGAGTCATAATTGTCCGTTTCATAAGCAGCAATCCGAAAGGAAATTCGAAGGGCCGGGTAAACCTGCCACCGAATCTCCTGGAAGACAAGGCACCCTGCACCCGTCGCATTCGTTTCAGAGAGACGCACTGTGGCTTCCATTCTTGCCTGCCACTTCAGCGACTGAGAGATGGAATGAAGTATCGACAATCGATATCGTTCCTGAATGACCCTGCCCTGGCGGAGATTGTCCAGCCCTTTGTCGGTCGCATGCAACAAGACAGGTTTGCTTTGCCGCCGGTGCTGCAGCGACATCTCCCACCATTCATTCAACCTGATCCTTCCTCTGATCATGAAATCATTCCCTGTCGATCTGAAGAGGAACCGATTGGAAAAGACGTACGCATCGTAAAAAAAAGAGATCGTCAATGTCCGCGAAAGCCGAATGGATGCTCCCAAATAGACTCCGGATTCTCCTTCAACGATTCCCCCTTCGGAGATCGCAAACCCATGCAGGCTGTTAAAACTGCGCGGATACATTCGGGCTGCAAGAACCGTACTCATGGTGCTCATCGGTTCAACGAGCATGCTAAAGCCCGCGGCAACCGAGCCGTTCCCGTCTCCTGCCGCTTCTCCGGAAAGAGTGACAGTGCCTGCTTTCCACATGAAATCTGCGGCGACAACATCTGCATTGGTTCCATGGAACGCGTTGTACCGTGAGAGGGAGAGAGGATCGCCCAACCGTATCCTCGATCCCTTTACTGTTGCAGCAAATCCGTCAAAGGGAGTCATCGAAAGTATTCCTCCGAGAGCAACCTCGCGAACCACCTCGCGACTCCTCAGCTCGGACGCCGTTCGAAACAGACCGTCCGTATCCAGGCTCGTTACAGTACCTTCCGCATTCCTTGAGCCGTTAAGCCTTCTGTCTGAGAAGAAAACATTCAGTCGCGTCCAGCCCACATCCTTTTCAAGAGCAACTCCCCGGAGGAAGTGATTCTCGTCAGTGGAGCGGTACGGTTCAACTCTCGTCTCTCTCGGTTTCCCGAGGTCGAGAACACTACCGCCTTTCATGATTCCGCTGGACCTCCAGAACACCAGCCCCTTTCCCGACTCAACCGCAAAGTCGCCGACGAGAATCCTGCCATTCATTGCGGGGATGACCAGATCCAGAGAGCCGACGGCAAAGAGATCAGAAAATCGTTCACCGGCATCTTTTTCGGTTACGATACACGCCCTGAGTGAAAGCCCATCCACCTTGTTCTCCTGGAAGTCACAAAGGATTCTCTGGTATACCTTCAGAGGAGACCCGAGAGGAGTTCGAACCTCCGGGAAAGGTTTCTCCAGCTGCACTCTCGAACGGATCCGCACATTTGGCCGGTTGCTCAGATCGAGCAGATCATCCCACATGCTTTCGAGAATGTCGACAATCTGAGACTCTCCGCTTTCGTCTGTTACGCCTTCCAAAAGCTCTTCAATCTCTGTCTCAGAGGCGGAGAGCGTATCCCTTTCGGGGATTTGCCCATACGAAAGAGCAAACAGGAAGATCAGGCAGTTAAACAGGCGGATCATTGTGCGATCCACACTGTGACTTCGACCTGGTGTGTCCAACCCAACTGCGCGTGCAGAAAGCCGGCGTATCCAAACTCCAGCGATTCATGGCGTACCGAAACGCCCGCGGAAACGATATCGGGATTGTTCGCCATCCCCAAACGCAGGGCAATGCTCTCGAGCGGAAGTAGTTCGAGGGCCCATCTCGCCATCAATGGATGTCTGACATCCTTTTCACCTTCAAGGAACACGATCAGGTACGGAAGAGGATTGTAGGAGACTCCCATCGCCGCTTTCTGGGGAAGCCGCTGACGAATGACGCCTATCGTTTCACCCAATATGTTTTCGCCTGCAAAACCTATGTGCAGCCCCTCGATGATCCGCACTCCCCATCCGGCCGTCACCACGACCCCATAAGTCCTTCCATACCCCTTGATAGTGGTGCTCCGCAAATCCATGGCAAGCCCGACTGACAGGCCCTCCGCTATCGTGTGTCCCACTCCGACCTCAATACCGAGTTCTTTGTACAAGTCAAACCCGAAATGCTCGAAACCGGCTGCGACGGCCACTCCGGCAAGTGAAAATGAACTGTTCAGTGCGACCATCCGCAGCTCTTTGAGGCCGAAAAGTCCCGGCGAGGCAAATGCGGAAATACCGGGTTGCCGCTGCATCGTGAGCATCGCCGGATTGTGAGCGACTGCCCACGAGTCTCCGGGCAACACTGTGCGCACACCGGCGAGCCCAATCGATCGGACACCCTTTCCGTTTTCGCCGCAATGAGTGTGAGTTGCGCTGCCCAGCACAACGATAACCAACACAACCATTCGATTCATCTCATACTCCTTGCCGGGGGAAGGTTATTTCTCTATATTTCATCGGAACAGTGGAGCTCATCATGCATCGATTTCTTATCATTCTTGTTCTTGCCGTTCTTCCCTTCATTCTCCAGGCACAGGAATTGAACTGCAACGTGACTGTTAATGTTGAGCAGGTCCCATCGGCCTCGAGGGATTACCTCAAAGATTTTGAGCGCGATGTTGAACAATACCTTAACAATTTCCGATGGACTACAGAGGACCTTGGGGGGGAAAAGATCAACTGCTCGATGGACATTTTCTTCCTACCAGGGGGAGGAGACAACAAATACACCGCCCAGGTGTTCATCGGCAGCAGACGGCCGGTCTACAGGGGGGTTGAGAGGACCGACAAAGAGACGATCATCCTCAGGATTATGGATGAAAAATGGGAATTCGAATATCTCCCAAACAAGCCCATCTACCACGACGAATTTCAATTCGATCCCGTCGCGGATTTTCTCGATTACTATGCGTATCTGATTCTTGGATTTGATTTTGAATCATACACCGAACTATCCGGCACGCCTTATTTTCAAAAAGCGATCAACATTTGCGGCCAGGCGGCGGGATCTTCCTACGCCACCGAATGGCAAAACCAATCTGTCAACTACAGCCGTTTCTCCTTTGCGGACGAGCTGATCAATCCGAAATACCAGCCGTTCCGGTTGGCATTCTACAACTATCATTTTGAGGGAATTGACCTCCTGGAGACCGAGACTCTGAACGGCCTGACGGCGATGTTATCGGCCATCGAGTCCATTGCAGAGACCTGGCAAAAGCAGAATCCGCGCAGCGTACTTCTCAAGACCTTCTTCGATACGAAGTACATGGAGATTGCGGAACTCTTTCTCAAGTACCCCGACCGCGCCGTCTATAAACGGCTGGGTGCGGCCGATCCAAACCATCAGACGACCTACCAGGAATACAGTCTCAGATAAACTCTTAAGGTAACAGCGTGATGGAGAGAATGTCGTCGCCGATCTGCATCCTATCGACAACGTCCATTCCGGCAACGACCACGGCAAAGACCGTGTAGCGGCCGTCGAGATGAGGTTGAGGCGTGTGAGTGATGAAGAATTGACAACCCTCCGTATCCTTCCCTGCGCTTGCGACCCCCACACTTCCCCGCTCGAAATTCACCAGTGAGAATTCCGAACGGATTGCATAATTCGGCCCGCCCCAGCCGTCTCCCCGCGGATCCCCCCCCTGCACGACAAAATTCGGTACAACGCGATGAAAATTCAGTTTGTTGAAGAACTTCTTTCTGATAAGCTTGTAGAAACTGAGCACTGTAAATGGTGCATGCTCTTTAAGAAATTGGATTGTGATGGTGCCTTTGTTTGTGTTGATGACAGCCTTGTGTTTCTGCCCGATCACTTCCAGCGATTTCCATCCGTAGTCGACATAAATCGGCTTTGTCGATTTTGTCACCTGGTCATCGTAGTTGTTTCCCGTGATGCGCTTCAGCGCCGCCGATGCGGAGAGAGCCACCGTCCTGTCGACGTCGAGGATGGCGCGTTCCAGGAGAGGAACGGCACGTTTGTCCCCGATTTTCCCGAGCGTCTCCAGAATTGCCTGCATCGCTTCAACATCATTCGGCGCCGACAGTTTCGCGTACGCCAGCATCAATTCCTCGACTGCACGATCGTCCACCCCTTCCTGCAGTAAGAAGGAAAAGACAGCAGAATCTCCCAGCGCATTCGCGACCAGTGTCGTGACGGCCATATCTTCTCTCAGAAGTGATATCTTGGCACGACGAAAGAGCTTGCTGCCCAGCTCGTTTGTGACTGCCGTGTCCTTTCTTATGGAACGGAAGCTTGCAGGAGACAGGAGCTTTTTGATGAAATCCCATGCCGCCATCGATACGCGAATTGAATCGTCGTTCAGCTTTTCAAGCATCACCGCAAGATGATCGCTGGCGGGAATGCCCGACAAGGCCTCGAGGACCTTTGACTTCAGGCGGATCGAGCTTCTTTTGTCGGAAAGAAGCCCATCGTACTTGAACTCGTCCGGAAAATGCCTCGCAAGGGCGACAAGAGCCTCACCGCGGACGGTCTCACTCCTCTTCTTCGTCGGTGCTGCGAGCTGTTCAAGTCTCTTTCGAAGACCGGCGGGGTCTTCATGGCGCTTCACGGCCTCCCGTGGCAGCGAGGTAAGCGCCATCAAGGCCGAAATCGCCACATGGTCGGACGAAGAAGCGAGATACGTGAGGAGGGGCGAAAGGGCGTCGTGATCTTTTGCAGCAAGGGCTCCGAATGCCCGGGCAAGATTCACTCGAACACGCCAGTTCCCCTGCCCCCGTCTTCCCTCAAATTTCTGTATCTCCTTGAGCAGCTCCAGTCCTTCCTGAGATTTCGTTTTCGAAAGGAGTGTGGCAAGGTGCATTCGAATGTCTGCACTCTTGTCGTAGCACAACTTCTTCAGAATGTCCTTCCGTTTTGCAACCTCAACGTCAATTGCTCCGTGCGGGCCGATTCTCCAAAGGGCGTACAACGCGCACCATCTCGTGCGCGTATCCTGTTCCTCCAAAGCATCAAAACAAAACCAAATGCCCCGTTCCGACTTGATGTTACGCAGGGCAAATCTCGCAATACTGAGTGTCTGATCCGACTTCAGGGATATCATCTTTCTTGGCAGACCGAACGAGACGACGTCATCGTAAACGTGCTCGCTGCCGCTCTTTCCGAGGGCTTCCAGCAACCGTGTCACGACGCTGGGAGTCGTCTCCGAACGCAGCCGTTCTGCAAGCTCCTGCTCTGCCAGTGGGGATCCGATGGAGCCAAGAGAGAAAGCGGCCGCACCTCGCACGGAGGAGGATCGATCATTGAGGAGAGGAAGAAGATTTGGAATTGCAGTGGTGTCCTGGATGTTGCCCAGGGCGATTGCGGCTCGCCGACGTAACTTTAAATCCTTGTGGCCCAGATAGCGGAATAGCACGCTGTCGTTGATCAGCCGCTGATCCTGATGCCACAGGATTTCGCGCTCGTCATCGCTCAGCCTTTGTGAGAAGGCAATCGAACCAAACAGAAGGATTGTGGAGACAACAAAGCGGGTCAACATGAGTGTAGGCAAAAGTAATCATGAGAAGGTAGAAAAAGGAAGGCAAGAATACAATACAGGGAACTCAGGACGGTCCGCCGCCCCGGGTCGTGTCAAAGACCTTCTTCTGTATTTCCCGTCCTGTCTTTGTATTGGCAAGCCCCCCCTGCCCGGATTCTTTCAGACGCGGGGACATGAGGTCACCGACTTCCTTGGTGGCAAAGATCACTTCGTCCGCCGGGATAAGGCTGGTGATTCCGACAAGCGCCATCTGGGCGGAAACGAATGCATTGGCGACCCCTACGGCGTTTCTTGTCGTGCAGGGCTCTTCAACCAACCCGGCCACCGGGTCACAGACGAGCCCCATTGACGCTTTCAAGGCAAATCCCACTGATTCGAGAATCATCTCTTCTTTGCCGCCCAGAAGGTATGTGATGGCCGCCGCACCCATGGCTGCGGCGCTCCCCGTTTCCCCCATACATCCTGCCTCGGAACCGGCAAACGACGAATTCTTGGCAAAAATCAAACCAACAGCAGAAGAAACAAGAAGCGCATCAAGGATTCTCTGCCGCGGAATCTTGTGTTCTTCCATCATGGTCACCAGAACAGCCGGCATGATTCCGGCCGATCCCGCCGTAGGTGCGGCGGCAATCTTCCCCATGCAGGCGTTCACCTCGCCCACCGCAATCGCCCGTGCCACTGCCTTCTTCAGCGACGACCCCAATGTTTCGGTCGTCCCTTCATAGACTTTTTTTGCCCAGTTGTTCAGCATCCCGCTCGGAGTGATAACCTGCTGCGTAAGCCCCTGATCGACGGAATCTTCCATCACCAACAGGACACGCTTCAAATTATCATAAACCTGCTCTCGCGTCAATCCTTTGTTCCGCATCTCATAATCAACCATGGCCTGAGCCATGTCTTTTCCTTCGCGACGGCAATACACTGCTATGTCTGAGAGGAGGTTGAATTCCATGTTCACTCCGTTATTTGTCGTAGCGGGAACTGCCGTCCGCAACGGGTTCGACTCTTCGTGCGAATTTCACCCACTTGAACGATTCGATCTTCTTAAGGGTCTCCCGATCGATGGACTGGTCGACTTCGATAACCATATTTGCCATCTTCTCATCCCGGGCGACATACATGTTGGCGATGTTCGTTCCTTTTTCCGCAATCGCCCCGCTAATGTTCTTAATGCTTCCGGGAATGTCCTCGGCAATAATCACGATCGTGTGCGTGTGGGCGCTGAAATCCACATGAAATCCCTCGATCTCCTGTATCTTGATTCTGCCACCCCCCAACGAAGCCCCTGCAATCTCAACGGTCCCTCCGCCCTGGCCCGTCAGGTGAATCCTGGCAGTGTTGGAATGGAGCTTGTTGATTCCCCCACTGATCTTAAACTCCCATTCAAGCCCCTCCTGATGTGCAATTTCGAATGAATTGCGGATCCTCACGTCATCGGGACCGAACCCAAGGATTCCCCCTATGATTGCCCGGTCGGTTCTGTGACCTTTGTGCGTTTTGGCAAACGAATTGTAAAGGGTCACAACTGCTTTCACCGGCTTGTCGTTCAGCAGCTGGCGGGCAATATACCCGATTCGGCTTGCTCCCGCCGTATGCGAACTCGAGGGGCCGATCATGATCGGTCCGAGGATATCAAAGATACTTGGTTGTTCCGTCATACGGTTCGAGGCAAGGAAAAAAGATGACGCGTGTTGGCCGACGCACTCTCTGCAATGACTGAGGGCGTTGTCTGCAGCACCTCGGCAATCTTGTTTGCGATCAAAGGGATATTGGCCGGCTCGTTTCTCTTTCCCCTTAGGGGTACGGGCGCCAAAAAGGGGGAATCAGTCTCCAAGAGTATGGACCCGTAACCGATCAACTTTAATGTCTCCAGAACGGAGGAATTCCTGAAGGTCACAATCCCCGGATATGAGACGAAGAATCCATTTGAGAACAACGTTCTTGCTTGCTCGGCCGTTCCGGAGAAGCAATGAAACACTCCGCGGGCCCCCTGCACCGGTCCCTTCTCATATCCGGACGAGCGCCATTCCCTGTGTTTTTCGGAGATTGACTTTATTTCTTCAAGAGACTCGGGGACCGAGTCACGCGTATGGATAACGACGGGGAGATTCCTCCTAACGGCAATCGCAAGTTGTTTCCTCAGGACCTCAACCTGACGCTCGCGCGGCGAATAGTCATAGAAGAAATCCAGGCCAATTTCTCCGATCGCCACAACTTTCTGATGCCGGCTTAGTTCCTCTATCTGTCCAAGGCTCTCGTCCGATGCCTCTTCCGCATCGTGAGGATGAAATCCCACGCAGGCATAGACTTCGTCGTGGGCTTCTGCGAGAGCAACCGCCTGCCGGCTCGTGTCGAGATCCGTCCCGGGGACAATGATCGCAGAGACCCCGGCTTCCTTCGATCGGCGAAGTACGTCCGCGAAGTCTTCACTGAATTCTTTGAAAAAGATGTGAGCGTGTGAATCGATGTACATGGATTCGGCGTCGCGTGAGATATCAATGCTTCATGATACGCTTATCTTGAGAGGAATTCAAGAAGACTCAGAGGGCGCTTTCAATGCTGAGGACAAATGTGCGGACAGGTGCGAGGTTCCCTACAAGTTCCACGTAGTGATAGTTGAGAAGATTGTTGACATTGAACCCCACCCTCAGAGGGAGGCCAATTCCGGCGAGCACAGCAGAGACTCGCGCATCGACCACATGAATCGGGACGCGATAGTCGCCATGGATAATGGGAGCGAGACGGATAAGGTTGTCGTCGATTCGTTCCACGCGGCTGATAAAACGATAATCCGCGGAGAAATGCAATGGCGAGAATGTGAGGGCCGACGAAGCGTAGAAGAGGTGACGCGGTCTGAATTTCATGATGCTTTGGTCCGCGAGGTCCTTTGGCCACACATAGGTATAGCCAATGTCCGTGTTCAGGACCCTCTCGAGCCATGCGATCTTGAGGCCCACCTCGAAGCCCTGAATGCGGGCACGCGTGACGTTCTCGAATTCCACGACCGCCCTGTCCTGCCCTACTGTGTCTGACGGACCGCTCTTGATGTTCTTGAGCTTCACTGCCGGTTCTATCAGGTCCCTGAAATCATTTGAATACAACGCGGCATCAAAGACGAGGATGTCCTCAACTGAGTGTGTCATTCCCAATTCGTACGTCAGACTTTTCTCCGCCTTGAGATTGATATTCGGAAGAATGACAAGCTGACTCACGTTCGTGGAACTTGAGACATACAATTCGCCGATGGAAGGATAGCGAAAACCCCAGCCCATCGAACCGCGCAGCGACGTCGCGTCGGAAATCAGGTACACGGCTCCGAGCTTGGGACTCAACCGCGACGCTGCAGGAAGAACGGAAGCTTTCTGAATATCATACCGAATCCCTGCGGTCAGTTTCCATTGCTCCGTAACGGAAAACTCATCCTGCACATATGCGGCCAAACCAAAGCCGGGGTGGTTGCCGAAAAGATTCGAAATAACCTCATCCCTGTTGCCTGCAATTCCAAATGTGACGATGTGCTGCGGGTCCGCCTCATAGGTTACCTGAACATCTCCCTGAAATACATGCGAAGATGAGACGTTGAGGACCGTCCCGAGGCTGTCATCCCTCCAAAAGTTGCCGAAATACATCCCCTTCACCGTGTAGAAAAGCCGCTCCGAGAGAAACTCCTTGTACTCCAGACTGACGTTTCCTCTCCTGCTTGTGACCTTCCCGTTCCGCTGACCCGCGGCAGGCAGTGTCGCCTCCCTCAGGCTTTTCCACCAAAAGTAGTTTCCATGCTTACGGTCGAGCATATTGACAACCAGAGACAAAGACCGTTGTTCCGAAAGGTCGTACCGAAACTTCGAAAACAGATTCCATCGATGATAGACGTCGTTTTCCCGATAACTCTCGTCGACCGTTCGCGTCACGCTGAACATGTATCTCACCGGACCGGCGCTGTTTGCATATCCCAGGGTGAGACTGGAATTGAAACGCATGCTTTCCGACCAGTCCCATTCATCATATCGCGGCCGGTCATAGAGTCCCGAGAAAGCGCGGAAGCGAAAATCGGGATTCTCGGGCATTTCCCGCGTAATGAT
>DATDRF010000147.1:0-8737 GCA_035291905.1 Bacteroidota bacterium | reverse complement strand
CCGACGCACCGCCTATTGAGCTGACAAACAGCACGTTGGGAGTTTCGAGGTCGCCCAGCCCGTGCAGGTGCGCGTAAAGATACCGCGAAAGAAATTCGATGGCGTCATCGTAATATCCGCTTTTCGTGAATGAGCCGCTGATATCAACTCCAACGAACATCGACACCCGCGGTTTCTGATCCTCACTCTCGCATCCCGCCAGAATCAACACCGCCAGCAGTGTCGGCATGAACCGCTTCATTTTTCGTACCATGGCCCTTTCCCTTTCTATCCTTCCTGCGGCACGCTCTGTTTTGTGGAGGCGAGCCGATCCAGCAGGACGCTGGAACTGAGGATTGACTCGATGCTGGTAAACGGCAAGGCAAACAGGTGCTTGCCGCTCACAAGCAGGATGCAGAAATTGATCGCGGCCGCCACGACCTGAAGCGGGGGAAGCATGAACGCCGCAAGGAGCTCATCCCCTTTTGCCTTTGTCCATTCCGCGTCTTCCTTGATCTTCTTCATATACTCCCCTGAAAACGCCACAAACCGAGTTCCCGCCTGTTCCGCCTGCATCGTAACTCCGAGCCCCTTCCCCTGGATCACAGAGAGGATGGTGGGGGTCCCGTGGGCCGCAAACAGGAACCAGGAGATGCTTCTGATCCCGAACCATGCAAGACAGGCGATAGCAAGCGTCCAAAAGATACCCAGCTCAAAGCCCTCCGAGTACTGGGCAAACCACGGAACGAGGGAGTCGACGAATTCCCTGTAGAGAAACACGACCTCGACGAAGAGAACCACAAACTCAATCACGCCGATGGCTGCGATGTTGGAAATGCTCTTGCTTTTCACCGCCGCGACAAAATTCGAGAGGACGGCATAGCTCCCCAGGACGACGAAGAAGAGGAAGATGAAAAGGGGGATACGCAGAAGGGTCCCGGACAACTGTTCGCCGGTAATATTGGACAATGTATCAGCAACAAGAGGTGAAACGACGTAGGTGAAAATAACAGCCTCGATGACACACCAGAAGAATGTCAGGAAGACAGCGATCCACGGAACCGGCGAGCTGACGACACTCTGCCCGGCGCTTCGAAGGAGACGGAACGGAAGAAAGAGTATCTCCTGGAGAACCGACCAGAGGCCGAAAATGATCATCTTGACAAGCCCGATGAGTCCGCCGATGAGGCTTACCACAAACTTGATGATGCCTCCCCAGAACGAGACGATTGATTTCCCGAGATCCCACCAGGTTATTACAAGCGCTGTAATGAATTCTCTTCGCTTATGGCGGAAGATCACCGTGAAGAGGGACGGAATGGTGAGCCAGCATCCCGCGATGACAGCCATTGCGGGAAGGAGAAGAAACAATCTTTTGGCGAGCATCACCCAGAATTCGTCCCCCTCTCCCCATACAAAATCGAGGAAGAGAGTCTGGAAAAATGTTGGAAAAAGAAGAACCGAGAGGATGAAACGAATAATGCTGTTCGTTTCGATGAACATGGGAGGACCTCCTTCTTCAATTCGTTCAGCTGCTGTTCAACGATAACGACCTGCGTGCAGGCATGTGCGCGCGGCGTTTAAGAGAGAAACTTTCATATGGGTAAGCAATCGGCGGGACTATCACAGTGATGAGCGTCAAGCACGACCGGCGGACGGTCCCATTGCGACAAGCTTCCCGAATGCGCTGTGAGAACAGCTCTGGACGGGCTTCCCCGTTCAAGAGGATTTCCTCACCGTACTACAGTAGAGCGAATCAGCTGTACACAGTAGGCGACAATTCATCATCCCAATGTATTTGCCTTGATGTGATTCTTTTCAAATATCGCGTGATGCGCCCACCAAATGTGACGAGCGAAACAGCATGGAAAATCAACCAACCTTATTTTTCACTTCAAGTTGAAAGGGACGACCATGGCAAAAGAAGTAGAAGTTCTACCCAAGAAGACGGCTCCTCCGCCTCATGAGTCCGCAGCCGCTCTTCTCCGTGAGTTGGTTTCTCACCTGCGTCAGAACAGAACCCAGCTGAGGCAGGAGTGGGCAAGAAGAATCACGGAAGCAAAACTTCTGACCGCGATGACGCAGGAGGAGATCTTCACCGAGGCGACGGCAGTGTACGACAACTATGTCGAAGCGCTCGAGACCGGGACGTTCGAAGCTTTGACAGCGTATGCGCGGAATCTCTCCGAGCGTATTATCCCTCGCGGTGTTGAGACCCATGAAGTCGTGGGAATCGTTCTGCTTTTGCGCGACGTGCTGGCACGCTCCCTTTTCGCGAAATACCAGCACGATTTCGCCTTCCTGAACAGGATCCTGGATGCCTACGAGCCGGCCGCGAACCGCATTGCCAATACGGTAGCCGTAGGGTTCGTGCAGGAGCGTGAACGGACGATTCGTCAACAGCAAGAGGCGATCCGCGAACTGTCGACTCCCGTTTTGCAGGTTCGCGAGCGTCTGCTCATCCTCCCGATCATCGGTGTCATTGATCCGCAGCGCGCCCGGCAGCTCACGGAGCAGCTACTCAGGGGTATCCGGACAAATCGCGCCAAGGTTGTCGTTATCGACATCACCGGTGTTGCGGCGATGGACTCGAATGTTGCAAACAACCTGGTGCAGACTGTCGAAGCCTCGCGATTGCTCGGAGCCACGGTGATTGTCACGGGTCTGTCGCCCGAAATTGCTCAAACGCTCGTCACGATCGGGGTCGACCTGGGAAAAATGAACACCATCGGCGATCTGCAGGGAGGCATCGAGGAGGCCGAGCGGCTCCTTGGATACAAAGTTGTCCCATCGGAACATCCGCGGCCGGCACAATAGGGTGAGGCCATGGAAGTTCCCATTCTGAAACAAGGTGATTTTCTCATAGCGACCCTGCAGGCAGCGTTGAGCGACGATGATCTAACGAATCTACGGGATGCGCTTGTCGACCGAGTTGGAAAGGCCCGTTCACGAGGAGTTATCGTCGACGTGACCGCGCTGGATGTGATGGATTCATTCGCCGCACGGACACTGCGAGGGCTGACCCATATGGTGAAGCTGAGGGGCGCGGAAACAGTCATTGTCGGCATCCAGCCCGAAGTAGCTTTTTCGATGGTGCAGTTAGGGCTGACCCTGGAGGGAGTCAGGACAGCGCTTGATCTCGAGGAGGGACTTTCGCTCTTGAACATGACGACCAAAGGAACCGGCAGTGGAGGATGGGACCGTAGTACCAATACGATCTGATCGCGATATTATCGTGGCGCGCCATGAGGGACGCCGCATGGCTGCCGATCTCGGTTTCGCCGGCAGCGAGCTGACCCTTATTGCGACCGCCATCTCCGAGCTCGCCCGGAACATCGTCAAGTTTGCGCACCGCGGAGAAATCTCGATCAGGGCCGTTCAAAACGGCACGAGAAGCGGTATTTCCATCATCGCGAAGGATGAAGGGCCCGGCATCCCCGATCTTTCAGCGGCGATGAAAGACGGTTTCTCGACTTCGAAGGGCCTGGGGTTGGGACTTCCGGGGACCCGAAGGATCATGGATGATTTCGAAATCGATTCACAGCCGGGCGCAGGCACAACGGTGATAGTGAAGAAATGGCTTCCCCCAACCTGATCACGATCTCGCGCAACGGAAGAAGTCTCGACTGCGCGATAGCATCCATTTCCCTTCCGGGGGAGGAGATATCGGGTGACCTCCACGTCACCCTCGAGACAGAACAGGGAGCGTTGGTAGGAGTCATCGACGGACTTGGACACGGAGTCGAGGCAGCCCGGGCATCCGAATATGCATTATCGGTCCTTAAATATTACAGGAACGATTCTCTCTTTTCCCTCATCAAGAAATGTCACGAGGAGCTTCGCCGGACACGTGGGATCGTCCTGGCGTTGGCCTCGATGAACTTCAAAGAGGACACAATGACATGGGTGAGTGTGGGAAATGTTGAGGGGATACTTGTGCGAATGAATTCGAACGATCAGCCAAACATCGAACGTGTGCTCCAGAGAGGCGGAGTGGTCGGATTCAAGCTCCCCCCGATCCATGCCTCAATGATTTCCATCGTTCCCGGAGATATCCTGGTCCTGGCCTCGGACGGCGTCAAGCCGCAGTTTGTTGGAGACATTAAGCGAAAAGAACCCGTTGACAAGATCGCCGAAGAGATAGGTGAACGATATCGCAGAGGAACAGACGATGCCATCGTTCTTGCGGGAAAGTACCGATGACTGAGACGCAGCAGGCAGTTGGGACAATACAGGACGAGTACGGCCGTGCGCTGGAAGTGTATTTGCGGACGAACAGCGAATCGGGCCTGCACAGGGCGTACGAGGTCGGAAGGAAGGCCATGGTGAACGGATTGGGTTCGCTCGACATGGTTGGCATCCATCAGAAGGCCATTGAGCATTACATTGGCGACGGCCGGCCGCAGGATGAGGCACGATTGATCCTCCGCAGCGCTTCACAATTCCTTACAGAGAGTCTCGCTGCATTTGAGATTACCCATCTCGGCTTCCGGGAAACCCTGGCGCAGATGAGTGAAAGAACGGCGCAGCTCGAAGCACTCAACAGAAGTCTTGGCCTGGAAATAGATCAACGAATCCGGACGGAATCAGCCCTCAGGGAGTCACAGGAGAAGTTTCAAAGCCTGGTGGACAATGCAAGAGATGTCATCTACACATTGTCACTCCAGGGAGTCATTACCTCCCTCAATCCCGCATTTGAAGAAATGACAGGCTGGAAGAGAGAAGACTGGGTGGGGAGGGCTTTTGCCGACCTCCTTGATCCGGGTGACGTAAAGAGGGAGGAAGAAATTCGGCGGCTGTTGGTCAAGGGGGCGCAGCCTCCCCTCTTTGAACTCAGGATCCGGCAAAAAGAGGGCCGCCCGATGTTTGCCGAATTTGTGACGGCACCGTTGATGTACGGGACGGTCGTCGGGGGCGTGCTGGGCCTGGCCCGCGACGTCACGGAACGGCGAAAAGCCGAGGAGCAGATTCGGGCAAGCCAAGCAAGACTTACGGAGGCGCAAAGGGTGGCCCACCTTGGAAACTGGGAATGGGTCGAAGAGGAAGAAAACCTGTTCTGGTCGCCGGAACTCTATGAAATTCTGGGAATCGATGAGGATGCGTTTCTTCCCTCATACAGGATCTATTTCTCCGTTGTTCATCCGGACGACCACTGGATCGTGAAAGAGGCCCTGGGAAAAGCGATAAAACAGCGGGAAGGATTTGATGTGACTCACAGGATCATCAGGCCTGACGGCCAGGTGCGGGTCATTCACGCCACGGGGAAGAGTGTGAGGGATAAAGAAGGGAATCCGGTCAGGATGTTCGGGACAGCACAGGACATCACCGAGGCCAAGATCGCCGAAGATGCGCTCAAGGAACTGCCGAACAAGATCCTGCAGGCCCAGGAGGAGGAGCGACAGCGCTTGTCACGGGAATTGCACGACGACGTGTGTCAACGCCTCAGCGCCATGCGCCTTGGAATCGACATTATGGAGCGCGAAGCCGAAAGAAACCCGAAAGTCGTACAGAAAATCAGAAGTACAAAGGAGCAGATCGACCGGATCATCAAAGATGTGAGGCGCATGTCGTGGAACCTCCGCCCCACCATGCTGGATGATCTGGGCCTGGGGCCTGCATTGCAGCGCCTGTGCAAAGACCTCATGCTGGATCACAAGGCGAAGATCAGAGTGAAGCTTCCCGCGACAATTGCCGGCCCCTTCGTGGGAGGAACTGACATTACGTTGTACAGGATCGCCCAGGAAGCGCTCATGAACTCGGTCAAACACTCAAATGCAACCAAGATTTCCATTGAACTCACGCAAAATCAGGAACGCATCCGACTTGTAGTGGCGGATAACGGAAGGGGGATTGAGACATCACGGCCGCCACAGCCGTCGAATGGCCACGGACTTGGACTACAAAGCATGAAAGAAAGGGCGGGATTACACCATGGAACTCTCCAAATTATCTCAGGCGCGGGAAAAGGAACAACGGTCATTGCCGAACTCCCGGTCGAATCGGGACACTGATCGGCGCACGAGGCTCGTTTTTGCAGACGATCATGATCTCGTACGGACGGGGATGCGCACGCTGTTACGCGACGTGAAAGACGTTGTCCTCGTCGGGGAGGCCGCGAACGGTGAGGAGGCCCTTCAGCTGATCGGGCAGGAACTTCCCGACCTGGCCATCCTTGACATCTCGATGCCGGGTCTCAGCGGGATCGAAGTGACGCGTCTGGCCAAAAAGAATTATCCCGATGTGAAGATCCTGATCGTAACGATTCATGAAGATGAAGGCTACGTGAATGAGATTGTTCGTGCTGGAGCCAGTGGCTATGTTCTGAAGAACGCCGACAAGGAAGAGATCCTCCGTGCAATCAAAGCCGTTGCCTCCGGGGAGAAATTCTTCAGTCCGACCATTTCACAGCTCATGATCGAGGATTTCATCAAGAAGGCCGCCGGCGAGGGGCAGCGCACGACAACAAAGCACATCCTGACCAAACGCGAAACAGAAGTTCTTGGTCATATCGCCGAAGGCCTGACAAGCCGGGAAATCGCCGAAAAACTCTTTCTCAGCCTTAACACGGTGAACACCCATCGCATGAACATCATGAAGAAACTCGATATTCATGATACAGCGGGACTCGTCAAGTATGCCCTTCACTATGGCCTGACAAGCCCTCACCCCTGATTCGGCCTGTGATTTCGGCCCGTGTACCGTAATCCGCTGCCGGTGACAACCGCCCTGTTGTCACCGCATTCTTCCGCGTGACAGTCATCAATCATTCGTTCTGGTGAGGCCCTCACCTCCGCTCGCTATTCTCCAAATTACACGCTTCTGCCGATTGAATCCTTCTCTCCCGAGCTGTACTCTGCTTTCGCAACAAGATGTAACCGCGAAATGAAAAAAAGAGCCGCTCTGAATATCCTGTTGATCAACGGAGACTCCCATTTTCGCGAATTGCTGAAAGAATTCATCGAGCTCACAGAGGGGATGGTCGTGATCGGCGAAGTGATGAACGACAAAGAAGCTGCAGAGGCTGTGGAGAGGCTTAAGCCCAATCTTGTCCTTGTCGATCTCTCTGTTCCTGACATCGAAGGAATTCGCACCGCAATCGAACTTAAGGGAAAGTTTCCGAAGGTCGGCATCGCCCTTCTCACCAAGTACGATCCAAAGGATTACTCCATGATTGCGGAGATGATCGGACTCGACGGCGTCATTCAAAAAGATTCTCTCGTGAAACTCCTTCCAAAACTCCTGAAAGATGTCAATAGCAGGACGAGAAACCGGAAAACAACGATGAGTGTGAATCACGGCAGGCGACACGAGAGGCACAGTCGTCATGTGACCTCCGGATCCTGATGAAGGGTTTTTTCCCGGTTGAGGGATCTCGGAGTCTGTGTGGCGGATGGCCGTTCCGCGCCGGACGGCCATCGTCACAATCAGGTTCGATATGTGGTCGTGGTGGTGAGGTAAGGTTCAAGGTTCAAGGTTCAAGGTTCGAAGTTCAAGGTTTAAAGTTTTGAAAACTGTCTCTGGCTGACTTTCCGACGGAACGGCCCTGTGCGGAGGGGAAAGAAGGCGGAGATGGCAGTCCCGACGAAGTCGGGGCGGGCGGACGGCCGCTTGTCCTTACAGCCTGACAGGCGGCCAAACCGTCATGAGTATACGAACATCGGAGAGAACAATGAAGAAGAAGGAATCAACGCTTCCCTTAAGACTTCTGGTCGTCGACGGCCACGAAGAGGTTCGACGATGCCTTGTGCACTACATGCAGTCAATGAGGGGTTTGACGGTTGTCGGTGAGGCCCGCGACGGGGTCGAGGCAATCTGGAAGGCAAGACAGACTCACCCCGATCTTGTACTCATTGGTGCGAGACTGCCTCGCATTGACGCCTGGACGACGGCGATAGCGATAAAGGCACGGTGCCCCCACGCCCACCTCATCGTTCTCGAAATAGTGACCGTTCCCGATCGCGTCAGTGTCCCTCCTGTTGTAGAGTCGTACCTGGAAAAGGGGCACATTGTGAAGGAGCTGCCAAACGTCATAGCAACGGTACGAAATGAAATGCGACGATCGAGGATGAATCTGGTCACTGCGATGCACGGATAGTCCCCTGAGACGGAAAAGGACTGCGGCCAATACAAAGCCCCCGGAGCTGATCCGGGGGCCTCGTTTATAATGACTCACCTCCCCATTGCGAATCTTACTTCAAAAGGATCATCTTCCGCGTCTGAACGAAGCCGCTAACCTCCACGCTGTCGAGGGATCCTTTTTTCCATTGGCTCTGCGTTGTGCCAGCAAGAAGCACGACGAAAAGCGAGAACATCATTGGTCGCGATGTGGACAAGAGATCCTCTCATATGATGGTGGCTGTCTCATCTTTAGTGAAAAGTGAAGGGTAAAGAGTATGCGATATGTCAGTTCACATTCACCACAAGATACCTGACCGTCATGAACGGGTAATTGACACCGACAAGCTTCAATACAAAAACAATGTCTTTCATTTGAGCCTTGCGCGCCAGAAGAATCGTTCCAACGGATCTCCTCACCGCGTTTTCTCCGTTGTCCGCACCGAGAATATTTTGGAGCGACGAATCGCCGCGGGCATAAAAGACGGCAGCCTGGACGGTATCGAGGGTCACGAGATTGAGATCCGCAACAGCGAGGGGGCTGAACTCCCACACGAACGAGGTTGTATTGCCCGCCTCCCAGAAATAAAACCACGCCTGTGTGAGTGAGCTGTACGACAGCTCTATCGTGTAGTCGGACGCT
>DATDRF010000146.1:0-2968 GCA_035291905.1 Bacteroidota bacterium | reverse complement strand
CACGGTCTGGTTGCCAACAGGATGTACCTCATGGCCTCCCTCTATTTTTCCCGTTACACCGCCGCACGACTTCCCGACCAGAACTCGGTGATCACCTCCACCTCGACCGGTGTCGCGCAGCCGGGATTCCGCCTGGATGCCACTCTCTATTCGACAAGGCCGAACGATTTCCTCAATTTTGGGGTCGAATTCGTTCTTCCGCAAACCTCGTACGACTTCGTCAATAGCAACGGCTCGCAACGAACATATGAGAGAGAGTCCGCGAACGAGCTTACGGGATGGCTGCGCTCCCATAGCGAGTTTTGGGGGATGCAGGTGGAGGCGGGAGCTCATCTTCAATTTCTGAACATCCTTAAGAGGGGGTGGAGCGGGGTCGAACCTCGTGCGAGCATCTCCCAACCTCTCTGGGGGGACTGGAACCTTCGCCTTGCGTACGGAAGAATCTCCCAGAGCATGGTCACCGCAAACAACGAGGATGATCTGATCCCGATATTCGATGCCTGGATTGCGCTCCCGAAAGGGTTGCCCCCGGAGTTTGCCGACCACTATGTTGCGGGCCTTGACGGCGGCATTGGGAGCAGCCTGTCGCTGGGAGTGCAGGTCTATCGGAAGCAATACAAGAACCTTGTCCTCTACAATCGTGACAAGGTCACTCGCTTTGATCCCGATTTTCTCGCGGGGAGCGGAAAATCGTCGGGGCTCGAAACGACGGTCCGATTCGTGCAGGATCCGGTCGACCTTTCCGGCTCCTACACGTTTTCCAGGACGGAAGTATCCTCCGGCGGATTCACCTATCCTCCCCGATTCGACGTCCGGCACACGATCAACGCCCTCCTGCAATTTCGTCCGTCACCATCGGTCGATATCGCCTTGCTATGGGAGTTCAAATCCGGTTCTCCCTTTACGCAGACGATGGGATTCTACAGCCGCATGCTCCTCGGGAGTGCGTTCCTCGATCCGTTTGAGGATGATCCATCCTTCACATATGGAATTCTTGGCCCCAAGAATGCGGCCAGGCTCCCGTCATATCATCGTCTCGACATCAGCGCGCGATATCGATTTGTTGTCGGTTCCCTCTCCGGCGAAGTGGGCGGAAGTATCGTTAATACGTACAACAGAAAGAACATCTTCTACTTTGAGCGAAAAACCGGCCAACGGTTCGACATGATGCCCTTCTTCCCCTCCATGTATCTGAGTGTTTCCCTGTGAAAGTCCGATCTCTCATAGGCGCCGTCGCTGTGCTGCTTCTCTCGTGCGAAAATCCCTTCAACCCATACGGAGAATACACTCCCCGGCTCGTGGTCTATTCTGTTCTCACCAATATCCGCGGTCCGCAGTTCGTGAGGGTCTCAGCGACATATGATCCGTTAAGGATCGATCCGGGCGGACCGTTGACGGATACCGGACTTGAGGGAGCGTTTGTGAGGATCACCGGCGGAGGATCGACATTCGTTTTCAGGGATACTCTCCTGCAGGATACACACGCGTATGTGTGCGACTCAATGCCCGTGGCTCCCGGAGCGCAGTACTCACTCGAGGTGAGCAAGGATTCTCTGGGACTGGCCCAATCCAGCATCGTCATACCGAGTGCCCCTTCCATTGTCGTGCCTCGCGGAACCGCAAGTGCGCTCGACGGCCCGTCTTTCGGCTTTTTGGCATTTTCTGTGGGTCTTTCCGCCAACACGAGGCGACATCGGGTGCGGATGTTCATAGAATTTGATTCACCTGATTCGGTCCGACATCGCTGGGAAGTCCCCTTCGATGCTGTTGACACTTCGCTTTTCTTTATTACCTACCCGGATTTTCAGTACACGACGGCCTCTGCATTCGAAATAAAATATTCAGGGAGATCGTATGAAATCATGCTGACAAAGATCGTCTACCGCTACACGACTGCGGTGAAATGGAGGAATGTTGTTTTCGAAGTGTTTCAGGTCGGAGAGCCGCTCGAAAACTATTCGAGCGTTGCGAACGGATTCAAGGATGAACTCTCATTGCGGGCAGATGAGCCGGATTACTCAAACATTTCAGGGGGATTCGGATTGTTTGGTGCCTACACAGTGACCGAAATTGCCCGCCCATTTCCCCCCGGGTTCTTCTTCAACCCCTATCCTTCCCATTAGTCCACGTCGTTTACTCGTTTGCTCGTTGCTTCGTTGATTCGTCATCACATCATCCCCTGCGGATCCACATCGATTGTCATCGTGACTCCCGCGGCCTTTCCGCCTGATTCGTCAGAGAGACTCAGTGCCTTTTCAAGCACTCCCCGCAATCGCGACCCGGAAGGATCCGTGGACTTGATGTTTTTGATGACAATGAGCTTCCGATAGAACGACTTGATCCTCGGAATGGCCGCATCGGCGGGCCCCAGGACAATGAAGGCATCTGTCTGCATCTTCCTGAGAAGCTCGGCGAATCGCCTTGCGCGTTGAAGGACGGCCCCTTCTTCCTTCCCCTTGAACTCCAAGAGCACGATCCTCGAAAAGGGGGGATAGTCGAGCTCCTTGCGATAGGCAAGTTCTTCGTCATAGAAGCCGGGAAAGTCGTGCGTGATGACATGCTTCAGGCTGTAATGCTGGGGCTGAAGGGTCTGAACGACAACCTCGCCAGCGAGGGTGCTTCGCCCGGCCCGTCCTGCCACCTGCGTGAGAAGCTGAAATGTCCTTTCGGATGAACGGAAATCCGGCAACAGCATCTGCGTGTCGGCAGAAATAACTCCGACAAGGGTGACCCTCGGGAAATCAAGGCCCTTGGCCACCATCTGTGTTCCAAGGAGGATATCCGCTTCACCCCGCCCAAACTGCTGCAGCATCTTGTCGTGAGCCCCTTTTTTGCCTGTTGTATCCAGGTCCATTCTCAAGACCACTGATGCTGGAAACAGCCGGTGCAATTCCTCGTGAACCTGCTGTGTTCCAAAAGACTGGTAGGAAAAATCTATTCCTCCGCACTGCGGGCATTTGGAGGGAGG
>DATDRF010000145.1:0-53213 GCA_035291905.1 Bacteroidota bacterium | reverse complement strand
CACGCAAGAAGCGTGTATTGTTGGCGATATGGGGGCATGGGAGGCTTCATTTGCACTGCATAAAACAGACGCACGGCGTAAAACGAATGCGAAGTTTGGAGCAAATGACTCAGAAGAGTTTCACCAATGACAGGCTGGAAGGAAGGAAAGTTAGCGTGATACGT
The DNA here is from genome assembly GCA_035291905.1 of Bacteroidota bacterium. Classification (GTDB taxonomy): domain Bacteria; phylum Bacteroidota; class Ignavibacteria; order UBA10030; family UBA10030; genus JACPLA01. Next base: position 53,049 of record DATDRF010000145.1, on the reverse strand, counting down.
CACAAAGCAGTGCCCGGGCGTTTCGCCTCCCATCGGATCACCTCTGCGTCCCAAAAATAGGCAATTTCGGGGGCCGTGTCAATGTGGGAAGGTGACGCGGGACACGAAATTGACGAAAAATCGGCAATTTTGTGGCGGGTAGGGCGAACCATCGGTTGGAAACCGACGGCTCAGAAGACGCCGGGGGGAACCATAATCCCGCTTTGCGGGATTAAACCACGTACGGGGATCTCTCAGCCGTCCATTTCCAACGGATGGCGGCGTCACGAGCCAATCCTCAGCTCCTCTCACCCCTCCTGCCCATTTGCCCATACAATAAGCCCCGGCTGGTTGGGGTTGTCGAGGTCTTCGTGGCGGGGGAGGACCCGGATCGTGTGCCCCAGGCGCCCGCTTGTCTCCAGGGTGATCGACCCGACATATTCGGTCTTTGATCCCTGTTTTTTTCCGGTGCTCCTCATGAGGGCGATCTTGGGATGCTCAATATCGCCTTTGGCGTTGAGAACCCCGTACCATATGTCGACGAAAACGTCATTCGGGGTAAGGTCGCCAAGCTCAAGGGAGGCTCTCACAGTCACGGATTCGCCCACTCTCAGCCTGTCGGCTTTTTCGATTGTCACGTCGCCTACTTCTATGTCTTCCCATGCGTCGGTTACCCGCTCTTTCCAGGCGGCCAGCTCTTTTGCCTTTCTGAAACCGTCTGTCTGCAGGGAGGCCGACCGGACCTGCGCGGTAAGGTACATTTTGTCCATGTACTCGCGCACCATTCGGTTGGTGTTGAACTGCGGCCCGATCGCCTTCATTGACCCTTTCATTCTGCTTATCCACTCGCGCGGGAGGTCGTCAACGCCCCTTCTATAGAAGAGGGGGACGATTTCCTTCTCGAGAAGGTCGTAGAGAGCGTTCGATTCCACATCGTCCTGGAATTTCTCTTCGGTGTATTCTTCACCCTTCCCGATGGCCCAACCCGTGTTCACGTTGTACGCCTCATCCCACCATCCGTCGAGGACGCTGAGGTTGATCGCGCCGTTCAATCCTGCCTTCATGCCGCTGGTGCCGCTCGCCTCCAGGGGCCTGCGCGGGGTGTTGAGCCAGATATCCACTCCCTGGACCATGTATCTCCCGACGACCATATCATAGTCTTCGAGGAACACCATATGGTTCCGAATGCCGTTCATCCGTTCGAAGTGGATGATCTGGCGGATCAGGTCCTTCCCCGGATTGTCAAGCGGGTGGGCCTTTCCCGTAAACAGGATCTGGACAGGCCGATCCTTGTCGGTGAGGATTTTTGTGAGACGTTCTGCGTCCTTGAGAATAAGCGTTGCACGTTTATAGGTGGCAAAACGCCGGCCGAAACCGATTGTTAACGCATCAGACTTGAGGACCTCCCTTGCCCGCTCGACCTCCACCGGAGGTGCGCCCCGGGCTTTCAGCTGGCTGGCGAGGCGTCCCCGCGCAAAGGCGACGAGCCTCTCTCGCCGCCGCTCGTGTGTCCGCCAGAGCTCCTCGTCGGGAATCTGGTCGACGCGCGACCATAAAGCAAGGTCGCCGCCGTCGTCACGCCACCGCGGGCCAAGGTACCGGTCGTACAGACCGGCCACGTCCCTGCTGATCCATGACGGCCCGTGCGTCCCGTTCGTAATGGAGACGATCGGCAGATCATCCATCGGAATATCGGGCCACACATTCTTCCACATGGTGCGCGAAACTCTGCCATGGAGCTTGCTGACCGCATTGGACTTTCCGGCCATTCGGAGCGCCAGGACGGTCATGCAGAAGTGCTCCTCCATGCTTTCCGGGTTCTGGCGGCCAAGGCCGAGGAAGTCCTTTTCGTTGAGGCCGAGCTGAGAGCGGAACCCGGAGAGGTATCTCGACATCAGCTCGGGCGAGAAGAAGTCGTTTCCCGCAGGCACGGGTGTGTGGGTCGTGAAAACGATGCCCGACCCGGCGGCCTCTTTTGCCGCGGCAAACGGGAGCTTGTGCTCCTTCATCAGATCGCCGCAACGCTCAAGGCACAGAAATGCGGAGTGGCCTTCATTGAGATGGTACACCCCAATATCGATCCCCAGCGCCTTGAGGGCGCGATAACCGCCGATTCCAAGAAGTATCTCCTGCTGAATCCGCATCTCCCTGTCGCCGCCGTATAATTGATCGGTGATCTTCTGGTCCTGTCGGGGATTCTGGGGGATGTTGGTGTCGAGCAGATAGAGGGGAATGCGCCCGACCCGCACCAGCCAGATCTGCGCGGCCACGGAGCGGCCGGGAAGTTCGACGGATATGGTCAGGGGTTTGCCGTCTTTCTTCTGCAGCTCGACAGGGAGCGTATAGAAGTCGTTCTCGGGGTATCGTTCCTGCTGAAAGCCGTCGGCGTTCAGATACTGCCGGAAATATCCCTGCTGATAGAGCAATCCGACGCCCACGAGCGGGAGTCCGAGGTCGCTTGCCGACTTGAGATGATCACCGGAGAGGACGCCGAGGCCTCCCGAATAGTTCGGTACGCACTCCGTGAGGCCAAACTCAGCCGAAAAATACGCAATGCGGGTCTTAAAGATCTCGCCGTACGTCTTCTTGAACCAGCAGGAACTCGCCTCGCGGTATTTCTTGAATTTCTCGTATCCCCGCTCGACCTGGGCCAGGTAGGCCTCGTCACGCGCAGCGTTGTTGAGCCGTTCCTGCTTAATGCTTCCCAAAAGGCGGACAGGATTATGCTGTGCTTGTTCCCAGAGATCGGGGTCGAGCCGAATGAAGAGCTCCATGAGGTCGCTGTCCCACACCCATGCGAGGTTGTTTGCCAGTTCGAGCAGGCATTCCAACCCGGGTGGAATGGACGGGTCAACGGTATAGGTTTGGATCGGTCGTATCATAGGGTAAACCCTTCCGAAAGAGGCTGCAGGTATAAGGGTTGGCAAGGGAAAGAGAGGTGAAACGAAGATCGTCCGTCTGCTTCATAGGAAGCCTGGTTGTCGGAGAGAGCGATAGAGGGAACTTCATCGCTTCAGCAAGGTTACGGAGGATTAGGAAGAAATGCCAGAGGATGGAAAACAGGAAAAATGTTGAATAATTCTCCCCCTTTCCTTCCTTGTCCCCCCTTGTTGTCATCCTGAACGAACGCTTGCCCTGATGTTGAGTCTTCGTGAATGCTCCAGCCTCCCTCTCCGTTTTCTTTGTTGTCATCCTGAGCGAACGTTTTCTCTGATGTTGAGTCTTCGTGAATGCTTCAGCATCCCTCTCTGTTTCCTTTGTTGTCATCCTGAGCGAACGCTTTGCGTGTGAGCGAAGGATCTGGAAACCGCGGGACTTCTTGGGTGTTTTCCGGATCCTTCGCTCGCCCTCAGAAGACCTCTTTGTGCTCGCTCAGGATGACAAAAGCGGCAGGCTAGTACCAATCCTGGCTCAAATCGCGCCAGTCCGGACTCATTTTCTCTATCAGGGCAACTTTCTTTGAGCGCCGCCATCCCTTGAGTTCCTTTTCCCTCATGATGGCCTCAGCAATGTCGCCGAATTCTTCAAAGTACACAAGCTTCACACAGTTGTATCGTTGTGTGAAGCCGCGGATGAGCTTCTCTTTGTGTTCTTGGACGCGTCTTTCAAGGCTGTTGGTTACCCCCACGTAGATTGTAGCATTGGCCATACTTGCCATGATGTACACGTAATACGTCTTCATGATCCCCCCAGTATTCTTTTTCCTTCAGTCTTTTCTCTTTTCCTTGATGTGTGGGGGGAGTCTCCATGATCGCACCGGTATCCCCCTTCTTCTTCCCTTGTTGTCATCCTGAGCGAACGTTTTGCGTGTGAGCGAAGGATCTGGAAACCGCGGGACTTCTTGATGTTTTCCGGATCCTTCGCTCGCCCTCAGAAGACCTCTTTGTGCTCGCTCAGGATGACAGAAGCCCGGGACTACAGTGGGGGGGGATTACCTGCCGAACAGATGGTTCCAAAGGATGGGAAGCAGAAAATACGCCCAGCTCATTCCCGCCAGCACGAGGCCGGCAAGGCCGACGACCGCCCATCCCGCCATCCTGATCTCAGCTTCGGGCTTCTTTGAATACTTGAGGGCAAGGCCGAAACCGGTAACTCCAATCACCAGGCCGAGGGCGGAGATGATTCCGAAGACGATGAGAAGAAGATTGTCAGGCATGACCATCGGCAGGCGAATCGGTGAGCCCCGGCGGCAACGGCGGCTTTTCCTTCTTGGGGAAAAGGACCGACGCAACAACCGAGAGCGTCAACACGCCGGCGACGACGCCGAGTGCAATGGCGATAGGAAGGTCATAGAAACTCTCGATCAGCATCTTTGCCCCGATGAACACAAGCACAATCGAGAGGCCGAACTTGAGGTAGTGGAACAGATCGAGCAACCCGGCGAGGGCAAAATAGAGGGCCCTGAGACCGAGGATCGCAAAGACGTTGGAGGTGTAGACGATGAACGGGTCGCGTGTGATCGCAAAGACGGCGGGTATGGAATCCAGGGCGAACACGAGGTCGGTCGTTTCGACGACGATGATCACAATAAACAACAGCGTCGCATAGACCCTCTTTTCGGCCCTGACGAAGAATTTCCCCTCATGATATCCGGCGGTGACGGGGAGTATCCTCTTGAAGATTCTGACAAAAATATTGTTCTCGGGATGAATATCCACCGTCTCGTCCTGAAAAGCCATTTTGACCCCGGTGAATACCAGGAAGGCGCCGAAGATGTAGAGGACCCAGTGGAACTGGTTGATCAAGGTCACCCCCACAAATATCAGCAGTCCCCTCATGACTAGTGCCCCGACGATTCCCCAGAAGAGGACCTTGTGCTGATACTTGCCCGGCACCTTGAAGTACGAAAAGATCATCAGGAAGACGAAGAGGTTGTCGACGCTCAACGATTTTTCGATGATGTAGCCGGTGAAGAATTGAAGGGCGACTTCGTACCCCTCGAAGATGTAGACGCCGACATTGAAGAGGAGGGAAAGGACGATCCAGAAAGCGCTCCAGAGGAGGGCCTCCTTGATCTTGACCTCGTGGGCCTGCTTGTGGAACACGCGCAGGTCGAGGACAAGCATGAAGACAACGAAGAGATTGAAAACCGCCCAGAGCCAGGCGCCGTGGTTCATTTGTTGCCCATGATAGAAATCATCGCAGAAAAGATAGCAAAAGTTTCCTTGAAATCATTGGAATTCGGTAGGAGACCTCTGAGGTTACACGGAGAACACAGAGGTGTTTTTCTCTGTGTCCTCAGTGGCTTCTTTCAACTCAGGAACGCTTGCGGGTCCAGTACCAATAGAACGGAAGGGAAATCAAAAGCAGAATGATTCCGATAACCGCATTACGGGTATCTTCGACCATCGTATTGTAGAGGAACCATGTTACGATGAGAACGAAGAGCAGGGTTGCATACGGATATCCCCATGCCTTGTACGGACGCTCGGCATCGGGCATTTTTTTTCGCAGGACGATCACACTCACGGCGGTCAAACCGTAGAAGAACCAGGAGCCAAAGACAACGTACGACGCGATCTGCTCGTACGTCCCGCTGAACGTGAGCAGACAGCTCCATATTCCCATGGCGACAATCGCGATATACGGAGAATGGAACTTCGGATGGACCTTTCCGAACGAGCGTGTCATCGCACCGTCGGCCCCGGCCGCGTACGTGGAACGCGGCCCGGCAAGAAGCATCCCGTTGGTTGAGCCAAAGGTCGAGCAAAGAATTCCAATGATGACGAGGGATGCACCGACCGGACCGAGAGCGGTGGCGGCGACATCCGCCGCGATACGCGGCGACCCCGACATGGACTCGACAGGGATGATGTACGCAAAGGCAATATTGGCTGCGAGATAGAGAATAATGACGGAGACCGTACCGATGAGGAGTGACATCGGAACGTTCCGCTGCGGATTCTTGAACTCTCCTGCCGCAAGGGTTACGTCGATCCAACCGTCATATGCCCAGAGTGCGGATATCATCGCGAGGCCGAATCCAGCCGTCAGGCTGCTTGTCCATTCATCCGGCCACCAGGGAAGGAAATTGGATGCCGATCCCATCCCCGAAAACAGGGCTGCGAGGATCAATCCCACCAGCGCAATGACCTTGGCGCTGGTGAAGATGTTCATGACCCATCCTCCAAACTGAACACCGCGAACGTTGATAAGGGTGACGACGCCAATGGTGAGCATGGCCGTGAGCTGGACCCACCCCATCCCAAAATCGAATGAAAGCCCGAGAATATGAACGGGGTAATCGAAAAAGCGCTGAGTCGGCTGGAAGGCGGGGAAGAAGTACCCAAGGAATGTGGCGAATCCGACGGCGATTGCGGCCGCAGAACCGGCTTTGTTGATGAAGAAATCGTTCCAGCTGAAGAGAAAGCCCCAGATACGCCCGAAGCTCTCGCGAAGGTAGACGTAAGGACCCCCGGCCTGCGGCAGCACGGCGCTGAGTTCGGCGAGCGTCAGGGCGCCGAACAACGTCAACATCCCTGCAACGATCCACACCAGCATGATAGGACCCATCGCCTGGAGATGGCCGGCAATCGTCGCGGGAACAATGAAAATGCCCGAGCCGATGATGACGCCCATGTGGATCGCGATTCCCTCGCGCAGGCCGAGAGCGCGGAGAAGTTGAGGTTGTGGGGTTGGTTCGGTCATCAGGGTGTGTGTATGAGTTTAAGTGTGTATGAGGGTAAGAGCGTATGTGCTATCAGACCTTCCAATCCTCGGGGTGTTGCATCATTTTAATCAGCTTTCCTTTTATGAAAGCATACTGGTTGAACAATTCATTTGATCTTGTTGACTCCAGATAGCCGCACTCGGTTGAGAATTCAAGCCAAACCTGAGTTTCGGCAGCTTCGCTCAGGCAATCGGATAGCTTGCTTCTAAAATGAGCCGGGAAAAGTCGTTTCTCAAATGCTTCAGCAATATTTGCACAAACAGATCGGGATGATCTGCGAATCTGGTCGACAAGCGAGTATCGTTCTTCCTTTGGAAACGTTCCGGTCAATCTGAATATCTCCATCGCAGCATCAAATGCCATCTTGTACACCTAAAGATCCCCATGAGCCCCGATCCTCATTTTTCCCCCCATTCCTACTCTTACCCTCTTACTCTCTTCCCCTCGTATCCTCTCACGCCACCGCTTGGCCTTCCTCCACCTTTTTCCCAACCACCATCAGCACACCCACCATCACCGCAGTTCCAACAAGGATCGATAACCAGGGAGAGAATCCGAATGCGGTCGGAATATCGCCAACCAGCATTCCGACGAACGCTGCGAGCAGCGCGTACGGAAGCTGAGTGCGCACATGATCGATGTGATCGCAGGCAGAGGCCATCGAACTCAAAATGGTGGTGTCCGAAATCGGTGAACAATGGTCTCCGAAGACAGCCCCCGCGAGTACTGAACTGATCACGCCGTTCAGGATGATGGTCATGTCTACGCTTGAAAGTGCCGCGTCAATGCCGAGCGTGTTGGCTAGCGGGATCACCAATGGCATCATGATGGCCATGGTTCCCCAGCTGGTTCCTGTTGCGAAGCTGACGATAGCGGCGATGACGAACGTCAGGACGGGCAGCCAATGCGGCTCGATGGTTCCCCGAAGAATCTGAACAAGGAACGATGCCGTGTGAACTTCTTCCGTCACCGCCCCGATAGACCAGGCAAGGACAAGGATCAACATTGCAAGAAGCATGGATTTCAATCCGTCGAACCATGCATCGACGGCGTGCGCGATGCTCATGAGCCGTTGTCCGACGGTCAACAAGATAGCCGCAATGCATCCGGAGAGGGAGGCCCAGAGCAGTGAAGCGTACGAATCGGAGTTGCTGATAATCTCCCCAATGCTGTACGAAAGTTGTCCCTTTGCCTGGAGGGCAGCGGTCCCGGTACTGTAGAGGCTGTACAGTCCCACGAAAAGGATTGTCAGAATGGGGATGAATCCGTTATACCATCGTGCAGGTACGTTGCCTGTGCCGATGTTCGTGCTTTCAGTCAGGTCGACGGCCGGCTGGGCGCCGTCCCGAAGGACCTTGCCGGTCGTACGGGCTCTGCGTTCCGCTTTGAGCATCGGACCGAAATCGCGGTCAAGAAATCCTATCAAAAAAACCAGGATGAGCGTGAAGATCGGATAGAATCGGTACGGGATTGTCTGCAGGAATACCGAGTAGGGTTCTTCCGCGGAGTTGATGCTCTTGAGGCCGTCTGCAATCAGGCTGATCTCATATCCGATCCAGGTCGAAATGATGAAGACGCTCGCCACGGTTGCGGCTCCGGCATCGACAATGAACGAGAGTTTTTCTCTGGACACGCGCAGCTTGTCGGTGATGGGCCTCATCAGATTCCCCCTCACGAGAACATTGGCGTAGTCGTCGAAGAACATCACGAACGCCATGAACCAAGTTGCCAGCTGACCACCGCGTGCCGTGCGTGCAAACTTCGTAATGACATTGGCGATACCGATTGTTCCTCCGTTCTTGGAGATTACACCGACCATTCCGCCGAACATCAGGCTGAACAGGATGATCTGGACGTGGCTCGTGTCAGAGAGCCCCTTGACCACATAATGGTCCAGCACGCGAAAAATGCCGCCGAGAACGTTGTAATCGAAAACAATAGTTGCCCCGACCCAAATGCCGGCAAATAATGAGATCACAACCTGGCGAAGGATGAGGGCGAGGAGGATCGCCACAAGAGGAGGGAGAATACTCAGCCATCCCGGGACAACACGCACTGTGGTGGATACCTTTGAGCCGCCTGCCTCAATGGTGATTTCATTCGAGCCGGCCGAGGAGAAGATCGCGTCTTCCAGAAGAAGCGTTCCCCGCATGAAGCGGGTCTCTTCCGACGGTTTCTCGCCGGGGACATTTCGCCCAAATCCCGAATACACGGCGGGCGACGAAAAGTCGCTGAGGACCTTACCGGCGGAATCCTTTGCCACAACACTGATGGAAACATTCACGCCTGAAAGAATGAGCTGCGGGGTTTTGATTTCTAACCTGACGGGGAGGGAGGGCTGGGCGGAAAGCGACGAAAGGAACAATCCGCTTCCCATGGCGAGGGCTACAATCGTCCGCAATGAGATCTCCTGAGGTAGTTGGCAAATCCTAAATACCAAATTCTGAATTCTGACCTCTGACTTCTGAACTCTGTCTTCTGACCTCTGTCTTCCAATTTAACCACCGAAGATAACTAACTGAATTTCCTCAGGCAAGAGAGAACTGAGTGATCGGATGGTGCTTCCCTTGAGGACGGTCTCGAAGAGTTTTCGCGAATGCGCCCCTACAATGACGCGCTCAACGCCGAACACAGCCGCATATTCCGTGATCGTGTAGCCGACCTCGTTGCTGGGGATGGAGATGGTCTGATAGTCGATACCTGCGCGCGTGCACGCTTCGTGGATGTGTTTCTCCGCGCCGTTTGTCTCCATTTCAAGGCGTTCAGGCAGCAAACCGACGGCGACTTCCTTCACACGCAGGACGAAAAGAAGGGCATTGCGTATTTTGGCCTCTTCAATGGCGAAATTGAGCAGGCGATCGTTCGAGTCTTTCATGGCAAGCAAATACTTGACGCTTGGAAGGGGCTTCCTCCGCCGTTTAGGCGGGGGAGATGGGACAATGGCCGGCTGGAAAGCAGGCACGACGACCGGTTTCCGTCGCGCAAGGTAACGGGCGGAAAGACCGGCCATCAGGACAAGAGTGATGAAAACTGTGGCCTTCGGCTTATCGATGATGATGGAGCCTTCAATAAGAATGAGCGCGGCGGTGGATACCAGCATCATAAGGCGCGTGCGGTTCGGAAGCTTGATCGAAAGGTCGGTCGCTGTGGACCCTACATTGATCAAGATCGCTCCAACGACTCCGATTGCATAGAGTTGCGCAAGAGTGAGCACGTCATTGACAAACAAGAGAACAATGATCGGGACAAGGGTTGACACTGCCAACGGTACCACGGGGACACCATGGGCATTAAGTTTGCGAAGGGGAGCGGGTAATTCGCGGTCAACGGACATCAGGAACTGGATCGATATCAAAGCGTTGAGCGCTGTGTTCCCTGCGGAAATGAGGAGAAATCCAATTGTCCCGGCGACGACCCAGCCAAACCATGGTGCGATGTACGATTCTCCAAGGAATCGCAGCATTTCTTCTTTGTGTTCAAGCCTGCTCATGGCCGGTATAGCATGCATTGCGAGCGTCAGGAAGACCGTTGCAAAGACAACCTTCGTCAGTATGGAGAGAATCGCCCGGCGGGAATCGCGGGCGGGGTCCTTCATAAGGCCGGTCATATTGGAAACTGCTTCGATGCCGGAAATGCTGAGTATGATCCCGACAAAGACTTCCCAATTGGTAAAGAACGTACCGGAAGGTTGTTCGATATGAGTAGTGGCGATCGTGGTGGGGAGAGAAGCGATAATAATGACTGCAAGCGTCGCAAGAGTGGCAACGGAGATGAAGATCGCCGCCGCCCCCGTGTGTTTCGGGCCGTACCAGTTGAAAACCCCTACGGCAAGGATGATAACGATGGCAGCAAGAAGGGGGTCGTGAACCCCGAAGTAATGCGCGGCGTCGAGGATTGAAAGCGCGATAGTGACAACATAGTCAGCGCCGAGGAGGAGCGCCCCGATGACCGCCCACGTTTTTGATCGGCCGTACACCGAGCTGTACACGCCCCCGCCTTTGGGATACAGCCGGCAGATGGTGATGTAGTTGACGGCCACAAGGGTTGTCAACGCGAGCATCGCCATGAGGTGCCAGAAGCTCGCATATCCTGCCAGGGCAAATCCTATCCCAAGCACGTAGGCGATACTTGTACCCCAATCGCCGTCGAGTATTGCCGCGCTGCGTATCCACCCGAGGACACGCGGCCTGCTTGTGGCGTATTCGACAACTGTAGTCTGCGGGGCAGACGATTGAACTGCGTGATCCAAGTACTATCTACCTCTCATAAAAAAAGCCGATGCAGCAAAGCATCGGCTTACAAATTGTTCCGTTATCGTTTTCAGTGATTCCTGGATCTGGAGCTTATCTCAAACACCGCGACGTTCTTTTTTAAGCGGCACACATAATACGGAAAAGTCCCCACGTCACACAAGCGGCGAACATGAGTTTCGCGGAGTTTTGGCGGGAAGTGATTGATACCTAAGGTCTTCCGGCAGGCAAGAAAATTTGTTGGAACTCTCCCTGGAGTGTTGCGAACGCTGGGCGGGCGGGAAAAGGACTAAGGGGTCTGTGGAAGCAACGGTTTCATCTTTTCGAGAAAGCGTTCGGGCGGCAGGTACCCGACCACACGTGAAGAAACAACTTCGGTTCCGTCCGTGTCCAGAAAAACGATGGTCGGCACACCTGCAATGTCGTACTTCTTCCTCAATGCCTCGGCCTCCGGTGAATCGAAATGTGTGAGATCGACTTTAAGCCTCACAAATCGGTCGGCTATGGCAATAACCTCTGGATCCGTGAACGTCTTCCTGTCCAGCTCCAGACATGGAATGCACCAGTCGGCATAGAAGTCCATGATGATCGGCTGCTCGGAGGCTTTTGCCTCGGTGATCCAATCTTCATCGTAGGGATGCCATGAGACCGACGGTTCGCGAAGTGCGTTGGCGAAGAGGCCTCCGACGACAACGGAAGCGATACCGAATACCCATTTTATCCGTTTCAGCCAGACCTTGTCTTTCGCCGACGGTTCGATGAAACCGAGATACAGTCCTCCGACGATGAGCGTGAACGGAACCACGTACGCGGCAAACTTGGGAAAAAATGCGAGCGAGATATAGAAGAGCGCCGCACCCACGAGCACCACACCGAAGATACGCTCAACCCAGATCAACCATGCACCCGAACGGGGTACCTTCTTCAGCAATCCCGAAAATGTGCCGAGTATGAGATAGGGGAAACCCAGTCCCAGCGAGAGAATGAAGAACGCCCAGAAGCCGAAAAGAGGATCCCCTTTCTGGCCGACAAGAGCCAGGAGGGCGATAACCGGCGGGCCGATGCACGGCGCTGCGAAGATCCCGACAACCAGGCCTGAAATAAAGAGGCTGATGAAGCCGGTGCCGGTTGTGCCGCCCAATTTGCTGGTGAGCCAATAGGGCGCCTGGATCTGATACACCCCAAACATGCTGAGGGCGAGTCCGAAGAGGAGCGCACCGATGGCGCCAAGGACCCATGGGCTCTGAAGCCAGTTGCCAAAAAGCCCTCCGCTCATTGCCGCAGTGACCCCAAGAACGCTGTACATCGAGGCAATGCCGAGGACGTACACGACTGCCTTCACAAAGACTCTTGCAGTGTTCGTGTCGCTCTGTGTGCCGAAGAGTGAAACTGTAACCGACAGCATAGGATAGACGCAGGGGGTCAGGTTGAGAGCCAAACCGATAAGGAAGATTGCCAGAAACGCGACGAACGACCCTTCGGTGGCAAAAAGCTGCGCAAGCTCATTCTCCTGCGCTCCCGAAGTGACGGTCGCATCGTAGCCGGCGAACAGTGCATCGTTGGCCGATTTGACCGGCGCAGTCGCCTCAACGATCGTCAGGGATACGTCGACAGCAACGGATGAAGGGGCAAGGCACACCTGATCGTTGCAAGCCTGTACCAGGACGATCGCCGGCAGCGTGTAGGTGCCGGGTTTGATCTTCTCGGAGAGCTTCAAGGTAAGGAAGATCGGTGCCGCCCCATCGTAAACTCGCAGCAAATCGTCAGCGAACCCAAACTGTAGAAGCGATCCCTCAGGGTAACGAATATCGGCAATGATCACACCTTCCATCGACTGAAGCTCAACGCTCGTTCCGATGAGGTAATCGTAAGTCGGATTGTGGGCGTTCACGTGCCATCCGTCCTCAATAGAGAGCACGATGGCAATTTTTGCGACTGAACCGCTTTGGAAGGACTCTTGTGAGAGCTTTGCTTCTGCCGTCACACGGTTACCACTCGATCCTGGGAGCGGCTGGGTGCCGGCGAGAGTGGTAAAAACGAGAGTCGAAAGAAGGACGCGAAGAATCGATTTCATTGGCATGAGCCCGATTGGTTAGAGAAGACCTTTTAGCTTCTTGTCAAGCTCCGCCTTCTTCACGAGACCGGTCCATGTGTGTACGATCGTTCCCTGCTTATCGATGAGAAATGTCGTCGGAATGAATTCAAAACCTCCATATTCCCGCACCAGCTTTCCGTCTCCGACGACAACGGGATAGTTGACCTTGTACTGTTTCACGAACGGAGTGACGACGTTCCAACCCTCTTCATCGAGCGCGACGCCCACGATCTGGAATTCCTTGCCCTTATTCTGCTTGTAGACTTCGAGAAAATCCGGAATCTCCTTTCGGCACGGGCCGCACCATGTAGCCCAGAAATTGAGAAGGACGACTTTTCCCTTGAGCTGGGAGAGCTGAACGGTTTTTCCGTCCGATGTTTTCAATGAGAAGTCAGGAGCTTTTTTGCCCTGGCCAAGAACGACACCCGTGAAGAGGATAAAGACTACAACCATCATCAATCGCGACATGAGACGCCTTTCGGTGAGGATTAAACAGAAATGGTTCCTTAATATAACACTTTGAAGCGAGAAATTTATCCCCCCGTCTGGTTTTTTCCGTATCTCAGCCCCTTTCTATTTGATGCGACTTCGGACGAAACGATCCGCAGTGGAGGCGATATGACGTGGGAAAAAGGGAGGGAATGGCGAGCCTGGGAAGGGACGAATTAACGCCAACGAAGGGACGAACCAACGAAATGATCCTCGTTGCATCGTTGTCTCGCATTAGAGTGTTTCCGTAGCGAGCTTCACTTTGTATCGATAGGCGCCGCCAAAGGAATCCTTTGTCCTGAGGACTTCCCGGGATTTCTTACTGATCCAGAACGTTGTTGAGCCCCGTCCACCTCCGTAATCAATCGTCATCACCCAGCAATCCGCCTGACCACCACCTGCAAGCGCAAGCTCTTCATCTCCCGTGACGGTGTAAGAATAGTAGCCAGGGGGCGGTCCACCCGGATGATAGAAGCTGATGACAAAAGTTTTCCCGGCAGCAAAAGGAAGTGTCTGGAATATTTCGAGATCGAGCTCCCAGTTCAAGGTGGGCATTGTGAGGGGAAGTTCAAATCCCTTTCTTGAGTTGTCAGCTGTTGTGTCTGATCCTGTTACGCTGCTTGCTGTGAAATTGAATGCCTCGACCTTCCCCTTGCCGTCTTTGGAGTAATGATAGATCGGGGAAAGGTCCTCCCGTGAACAGATCGAATAGACCTTCCGGTGTGCCGCCGAATCGCTTGTCCACCAATCCTGATCGATGACAATCCTTTGTTTCCCTCCAATAACCACAATTCGGACGGTTCTACTCCAAAGACCGACATACTTCAGGGTGCCATTCGGCATGTGAAGCGTGACGGAGTATTGATTCCGACCTTCTGGAAGGTTCTTGAGCTGCAAGTCGCGGGAGATATCGATGGTGTCGACTTGTGCAAATGCAGCAGCAAGCGGTGTTGCGAAGAACGAAAACAGAAGAATCGGTCTTAGAAGAGAGCTCATGAGTGCCTCCTTCGTAATTGGTAATCGGTCTTAGTTGGGTCCGACGAGGATGGAGCCGGCGATTTTCTTGAATCTAGAACGGATAAATGGTATTTTTGTTGCACTCATGAAACCGCTGTGTGTTATCGGCTTTGACGGGGGCGGCACAAAAACGGCGGCGATCCTTGCCGACCACAAGGGAAACGTGCTGGCGGAAGCGACGGGCGGACCGTCAAACTTCCAGATCATCGGCGTCGAGCAGGCGTCCCACCAATTGCTCTCTCTCCTTATCCAGTGCTGTGAAAAAGCGGGAAAATCCCCTACGGAGGTAAAGGCGGCCGTTGCGGGATTGACGGGTGCAGGGCGCCCCGGCGACCAGCAGCGAATGCGAGATGCTTTCCTCGAACACGCGCGGCGCGAAGGTGTATCACTGAACCGGGTTGCAATCGAGAGCGATGCCCGCGTTGCTCTCGAGGGATCTTTCAAAGGCGGACCCGGGATTATTCTCATTGCCGGAACCGGCTCTATTGCCTTCGGAAAAACCAAAGAGGGTGAGGTATTCCGCGTGGGGGGATGGGGCCGCATCCTCGGTGATGAAGGAAGCGGATATGCAATCGGTCGTGACGCTCTCAATGTGGTCACGAGACACATCGACGGTCGGGGAAAAGAGACTCGCCTGACGAAACTTGTGGCCGACCGATTTGGCCTCAAAGACCAGGACACCATCATCAGTGCTGTGTATCGGAACAACTTTGACGTTGCCTCGGTTGCTCCGCTTGTCATTGAAGCGGCGGGATTGCACGATATCGAGGCGGAACGCATTCTGAATCGCGCGGCGTTCGAACTCAGTGAACATGTTCGATCCCTCACCTTCAAGCTCGAAGGGGCCACGAGGGAGCCCCGCCAAAAGATCTCCCTCTCGTTTGTCGGCAGCCTGCTCACAGAGGAGACGCTCCTCGCAAAAATCGCAAAACACAAAATTGAATTCTCCATTCCTCAAATCATTGTCATCAGGCCGCAGGCGCCGCCGGCGTTCGGAGCAGTCTTGATGGCCCTTCACCTCGCAAAGGACTAAGTTGATCGACGTCGTTCTTCCATACCATTCAAGTCCCGCGTTCGAAACGATACTCTCAAAATTTGTTCATTCCCCGCTTGTTCACGAAATCTGGATTCTGCACGACGGTTCGTTCAAAGGCGATCGAAGGAAATGCAACAGTATCAAGAGTGATTCATTTGGATCCGGAGCAGCCCTCAACGAGGTCCTCGGAAAAGTCCGGGCGGAGTATCTCCTTGTGTTTTCCAGGGCTGGCGAGATCATCCTGAGTGATTCATCGCTTGAGCGGCTGGTCTACGTTCTCAATGAGACGGGCGCCGGAATGACATATTCTGATTATGATACCCTGGGCAAAGGGACAAGACACCATCACCCGGTCAATGACTACCAGTTTGGAAGCATCCGGGATAATTTTGATTTCGGATTGCTCCAGCTCTACTCCGTGAAGGCCGTTCAGGAAACGGTCAGGAAGTACGGGCCTCTCCCGGATGTGTGGCACGCAGGACTCTATGATCTTCGGCTGAGAGTCTCCGCCGATCGCCGGTTGTTCCATGTGCAGGAGTATCTCTATACAATTGTGGAATCGGATACGCGAACAAGCGGGGAAAAACAGTTTGATTACGTCGATCCCCGCAACCAGGAAGTCCAAAAAGAAATGGAGCGCGTTGCGACCGATCATCTGAAGAGGATCGGTGCTTATCTTTCCCCGCAGTTCAAGGCGCTTCCGAAGGCGTCGGGTTCATTTCCTGTTGAGGTCAGCGTGATCATTCCGGTGCGGAACCGCGAGCGGACGATCGCCGACGCGATAGGGAGTGTTCTCAGACAAAAAACCGACAAGCCGTTCAATCTGATCGTGGTTGACAACCATTCAACGGACCGGACAACTTCCATCGTGGCAGATCTCGCCAAAAGGGACCCGCGTGTGATTCATTTGATTCCTGAGCGGGATGACCTCGGGATCGGCGGATGCTGGAATGAAGGTGTCCGTTCGGAGCGATGCGGACGCTATGCCGTCCAGCTCGATTCCGACGACATGTACAGCGATGAAAACACGCTGCAATCTGTCATCGAGACATTTCGTAGCGGCGAGTATGCCATGGTGATCGGGTCTTACAAGCTTGTGAACATGCAGCTGGAGGAAATTCCGCCGGGGATCATTGACCATAAAGAATGGACGCCCGAAAACGGAAGGAACAATGCCCTTCGGATCAACGGATTGGGTGCTCCCCGCGCTTTCCTTACTCAGCTGTTGAGGGAGAATCCGATTCCCAATGTGAGCTACGGCGAAGACTATGCGATCGCTCTCCGATTATCGAGGGAGTACCGCATAGGAAGAATTTATGTGCCTATCTACTTGTGCCGTCGCTGGGAGGGGAACACCGATGCTGCGTTACCGGTCGAGCAGGTTAACCGCAACGACAGCTACAAGGATAAGCTCCGGACCATCGAGATCCTAGCGCGTCAGTCAATGAACGCACGCAAATCGGCCGGTCCTCAATCGTAGTGCCTCGATCTCAAGATCATAACGATCATCGTTTCAAGTCTCCGCCGTCCGGAAGTACTCTTCCCGAGGCTATGCGGTCGCTCCTTCACGGGCAAAAGAAGTCCTGGCCATCGCTCGCAAACGGATATGCGGCGCTGAATCAGGTTCGCCAGCGGGAGGTCACGTGCAACGGTTTCAACGTGACGCTTCAGTTCAATCCCGGCCGCATGACGAGCACGGCGGCCCGCGTCGATGCAGAATCGATCAAGCGTCGCTCGTGTTTCCTGTGCGTTGAGAACCTTCCTCCGGAACAGGAGGGGATTCTCTGCGGCGAAGATTTCGTCATCCTCTGTAATCCGGCTCCGATTTTCGACCGGCACTTCACCGTGGCGCACCTCACCCATCGGCCGCAGATCATTGGACCTTTTCTCTGGCAATTTCTGTCATTGGCTCGCGACATCAGTCCTGAGTTCTCAATCTTCTACAACGGGCCGCGATGCGGCGCATCCGCCCCTGATCATATGCATTTTCAGGTCTGTCCGACCGGTCTCATTCCGGTTGAGCGTGAAGCTCTTCAACCTGATCGGCGGTCTCCGGTTGCCTCGTCGGGAAAGACGGGAATCTTCACATTGAAGGATTATGGAAGAGAGACGGTCCTCCTGGAAGGAAGCGATCCGGAAGTGGTCGGAACCATGCTTGTGAAGTTCCTTCAGTCATTACAGGCCGGGGCCGGCACGACGGAAGAACCGATGGTGAACATCCTTAGCTCATTTAGTGAGCCGATGTGGAGGTTGATCATTTTTCCCCGAAAGAAACACAGGCCGGAGGCTTTCTTCAGGACAGATGAAAGCAGAATTCTCGTCAGCCCTGCCGCTGTGGATATGGGGGGGTTCATCATCACACCGTCGGAGAAGGATTTCACAAGCCTGAACGCAAAGACAATCGAAGAGATCTTCTCGGAAGTTTCGCCTGATCACGCGATCATTCACAGGGTGCTTGAAACGCTCTCATGATAAAAGCAGAGCCCGTCATTCATGTCGGAGTCATAGAGAAGAAGCCGGAAATCCGCGGCGCTTTTCCCGAAACGCATACGGTCAACGGTGGTGGGAAGGTTGAGGGAGAGTTTACCGTTGTTCGGGCCGGTGAAGGGTTGCTGTTCTCCACCAAATCCGGCAGACAGGTCACGGGGAAGGAATTTCGCGCGGCGGGTGAAGGGAGATTCCTGCTGCACGGCGTTACCATCGGCATTCAGTTCCACTGGGAACGAATGGAGGACGAATCATTTCAGGGCCACCTTCGGCTTGTTCCGGACGGAGAGGGGATCACGGCAATCAATGAAATCGGTCTGGAAGATTACCTCAAGAGCGTCATTTCCTCGGAGATGAGCGCCGAATCTCCTCCTGAGCTTCTCAAGGCTCACGCTATCACATCGCGCAGCTGGCTCACAGCAATGCTGGAGCAGCAATTGAAGCTGAAGAACCTTCAGAAGGCCGCGCGTTCGCGTGAGTCATCGGAAGAGCTCATCCGATGGTACGACCGGGAAGACCACGCACTGTTCAATGTATGCGCGGACGACCATTGTCAGCGCTACCAGGGTGTATCGAAAATCGTTTCCGCCGAAGCCGAACGGGCCGTGGAGGCAACAAGAGGCGTGTGTCTGACGTACGGGGATGAGATCTGCGATGCCCGCTTCTCAAAGGCGTGTGGAGGGATTTCCGAGGACTTCGAAAGCGCGTGGGACAACGTTTCCGTGCCGTATCTTCACAGCATCTCTGATTCGGAAGAAGAGTTTTCACCCGTCCACGGGGAAGAGAATGCCCTTGCGTGGATCAAAGGGAGGCCGGAAGCTTACTGCAATACCTCGGATCCGGAGATCCTGAAGAAAATCCTCCCATCGTTCGATCAGGAGACTTCGGATTTCTTTCGTTGGCAGGTACCATACAAACAATCTGAACTCTCCGACCTCATTCGGAAGAAATCAGGGGTGGATTTTGGGCCGATTCTTGATTTGATTCCAATCCAGCGCGGACCCTCCGGAAGGATTGTGCGGCTCAGGATCGTGGGTTCGAAGAAGACTCTTGTGGTGGGGAAAGAGCTCGAGATTCGCAAATGGCTTTCGCCGTCCCATTTGTACAGCTCGGCGTTTGTTGTCTCAAAGTCTGGTGGACAGATTCCTGAATCGTTCACACTTCACGGGGCAGGATGGGGGCACGGAGTGGGCCTTTGCCAGATCGGCGCGGCTGTGATGGCCACGAGGGGGAGGAAGGCAGAGGAGATTCTCCTGCATTACTTTCGTGGAGCGGAAGTGAGGAAGGTGTACTGAGAAGTTAAAAATGAAAAGTTAAAAGTGAAAAATTGAAAGCTGTCAGCGATCAGCTATCAGCTGTCAGAGTCTTCCTTAAACATGAACCTTGAAGCCTGAAACTTGAACCCAGAAACCCAACCCGTAGCTCGTAACCCGGAACCCCTGCCCGTCCGGCAGGCGGGCGGAACCAGAAAAACCTACCGCAACCCCTGGGCCTGGATCCCGTCTCTCTATTTTGCCGAAGGAATCCCTTACGTTGTTGTGATGACCGTTTCTGTCATCATGTACAAACGGATGGGGATCTCGAATACCGACATCGCCCTCTACACAAGCTGGCTGTACCTTCCGTGGGTCATCAAGCCCTTGTGGAGCCCCATTGTTGACATCCTTCGTACGAAACGTTATTGGATCGTCGCAATGCAGCTGATTGTGGGCGCGGGCCTGGCCGCGGTCGCGCTGATGATTCCGGCAGAGGGGTTCTTCCGATACACCCTCGCGTTCCTCTGGCTCATTGCGTTCAGCTCTGCGACCCACGACATAGCGGCCGATGGATTCTACATGCTTGCTCTGACGGAAAAGGAGCAGTCATTCTTCGTTGGGATCAGGAGTACCTTCTATCGTATCGCCATGATCACCGGGCAAGGGCTTCTCGTCATGCTTGCCGGATACTTCGAGGAACATCCTCTCACCTCCGCGGACAACGCCATTGCCTCTGCCTGGGCGGTGACGTTCTTCGTCCTGGCGGGGCTTTTTCTCGCTTTCTTCGTTTATCACCGCTTCATTCTTCCGTATCCCGTCATTGACCGGCCCGCCGCAAGCGAGACGGGAGCGGTTGCACGGGAATTCGTCGCCACCTTCAAGTCTTTTTTCCGGAAGCCGACTGTCGGACTCATGCTCGCGTTTCTGCTCCTCTATCGTTTTGCAGAAGCCCAGCTCGTCAAACTCGCGCAACCCTTCATGCTTGATACTGCGGAGGCTGGAGGGTTGGCTCTTTCGACAACAGAAGTGGGATTTGCATACGGCACGGTCGGGGTTGTGGCACTGACCGCCGGAGGATTGTTGGGAGGCTTTGTCGCCTCAAAGAATGGTCTGAAATACTGGATCTGGTGGATGCTTCTCGCCATCAATCTCCCTGATGCCGTTTATGTCTATCTTTCATTTGTCCGGCCGGAGGATTATCTCATTGTCAACGTCTGTGTCGCAGTGGAGCAATTGGGCTATGGATTCGGATTCACCGCGTACATGCTGTACATGATCTACGTGTCGCAGGGAAAATATCAAACCGCACATTATGCTTTGTGCACCGGCTTCATGGCCCTCGGCATGATGATCCCCGGAATGTTCAGCGGGTGGCTGCAGGAACAGATCGGCTATCAGTCGTTCTTTCTCTGGGTGATGGTTGCAACTATCCCGGGCTTCATCGTCGCGCGGTTTGTGAGCATCAATCCCGAGTTCGGAAAGAAAACAGAAAAAACAGTCCAGGGCTGAACTGTTGCCTGAACGCAATGAGCGCTGCCTCGAGGTATTCTACCAAAGGAAAAGTCATGCAACTTCTTAAACCGATTCGATTCC
The DNA here is from genome assembly GCA_035291905.1 of Bacteroidota bacterium. Taxonomy (GTDB): domain Bacteria; phylum Bacteroidota; class Ignavibacteria; order UBA10030; family UBA10030; genus JACPLA01. The sequence goes on along the minus strand of DATDRF010000145.1, from coordinate 32,177 downwards.
TCCTTCTCGTTCTGGTATCCCTTCTCATCCACCTCATCACGGTCCCCGGTTGTTCCGGATCGCGGCAATCAGCGACCGGCGTCAAGGCGCTGGGTTCGGGAGACGGATGGGTTGAGTCAACGCTGAAAAAAATGACGCTCGAGGAAAAGGTAGCACAACTTGTGTTCGTATGGACCGAATCGGGCTACATGTCTGAAGATTCACCCGGATGGCAGGAGGTGCGGCGTTTGACCGTCGACAGGAAGCTGGGGGGATTCATTTTCTCGATCGGCGATGTGTACGAGTATGCTGTTCAGATCAACAAACTTCAGGCGCTCTCCGGAGTTCCCCTCATGATCGCGGCAGATTTTGAATTTGGAGCCGGAATGCGCATTCGCCGCTCAACGCTATTCCCAAGGGCAATGGCGGTCGGAGCGACGCGCAATCCGGATTTTTCCTATCGGATGGGAAAGGCAATCGCACGCGAAGCGCGTGCCGTGGGCGTACACCAAAACTACGCGCCCGTTGTCGATGTCAATAACAATCCCATGAATCCCGTGATCAATACGAGGGCGTTCGGGGATGACGTGAGACTCGTAACGGACATGGCGCTCGCCTTCATCAAAGGGTCGCAAGAGGAGGGTGAGATCGCAACGGTGAAGCATTTTCCCGGACACGGCGATACGGATATCGACACACATCTTCGCTTGCCTGTCTTGACCCTTCCGAAATCCAGGTTCGAGAGGATCGAACTTCCCCCGTTCAAGGATACATTTGATGCGGGGGTCATGTCGGTGATGGTCGCGCATATTTCCGCAACCGCCTATGACAGCGTTGCCGGGATTCCCGCCACCGTTTCTCCGATAATCTCGACGGACCTCCTGAAAAAGGAAATGGGATTTCAGGGCCTGGTTGTCACGGATGCAATGGTCATGAAAGGAGTTGCGGACAAATATCAAACAGGCGAGGCGGCGGTGTTGTCCATTAAAGCCGGGACCGATCTCGTCCTCATGCCTCCGGACGTCGATATCGCATTGGATGCGATTGTCGCGGCGGTCAGGCGGGGAGAAATTCCCGAGGGCAGGATCGACGAGTCTGTGAGGAAATTCCTGCGTGCAAAGCAGTGGCTGGGCCTTGACCAGAACAGGTCCGTCGACGTCGATAAAATATTTGAAGTAGTGAACTCGTTGGAACATCGATCGCTGGCAAAAGAAATAGCAAGGAAATCGGTGACGGTCCTCGGCAACGGGAAAGGCCTGCTGCCGTTGACGCGGTCAAACGGAAAGAAGGTGGTCGATCTGCTGATTGCAGATGAAGAGGATCCTTCAAACGGCCGCCAGTTCCACGGTGAGCTTCAGCGCCGCATGGGCCGGGTCGATTTTGCGCTCATCGATCCGCGCAGTGATTCGCTCGAATATGCTTCCGCGATGCAGAAATCGATGCAGGCCGATCTCGTTATCGCCCAGCTTCACTTCTATACGCGCTCGGGACAGATGACGGGATTTCTTCCCGAGAAAGTCTGCAGTCTGCTGTGCACGATCGTTCGCAGCGGTAAGCCTGTCGTCGGAATTTCTTTCGGGAATCCGTACATCGTTATGGATTTCCCCGGGATCGACACGTACGTCTGTTCCTACAGCGGGATACCGGTTGTGATCGACGCGACGGCCGAAGTGCTTTTTGGCGAACAGCCTGCGACGGGGAAGCTGTCGATAGAGATTCCCGGAGTTTACAAGTACGGCGACGGAGTGGAGTATCCGAAGACGGCGCTCTCTGTCGGCGATGCTCGGGAGGCCGGATTTGATCCGGTGGAGTTGTCAAAGGTCGACAATGTGATCAAGAGCGCCATCAAGGATTCCGCGTTTCCCGGCGCTCAGCTGCTGGTTGCGAAGGATGGGATTATTGTGCACAAGAAGTCGTACGGATTCTTCGATTATGGGATCTATTCCCCGCCGGTTGAAAATAGCACGCTCTATGATCTTGCCTCAGTCACCAAGGTGGTTGCGACAACCAATGCGGTGATGAGGCTGGCCGATGAGAACAGATTGAATCTCGACGATCCTGTTGTGAAGTACATTCCGGAGTTCGCGCAAAACGGAAAAGAGAAGATCACGCTCTACAATCTCATGGTGCATAACAGCGGACTTCCCGCGTGGCGCAAATTCTACGAATTCTGCAGAGATCCCCGGTGCGTTCTCGACTCCGTCTATGCCACCGGACTGATCTACAAGACCGGCGATTCGACGATCTACAGCGACCTGGGCCTGATCACGATGGGGAAGGTCCTTGAGAGGGTCTCGGGCACGACGCTCGACCGGTATGTCGATTCCGTTTTCTTCCAGCCCCTCGGAATGACCCACACGAGATACAACCCGCCGGAATCGCTCCGCACGAGAATTGCCCCCACAGAGGTCGATTCATTCTGGCAGAAGACGTATGTTCCGGTGCAGGGGAGGGTTCATGATGAGAATGCTGCCACGCTCGGAGGTGTCTCGGGCCATGCCGGACTTTTCTCGACCTCATCTGATCTGGCGATCATGACGCAGATGCTGCTGAACGGCGGAGTGTACGGCGGCAAACGCTATTTGAAGGAGGAAACGATCCGGCGGTTTATAACGCGGCAATCCGGGCAAAGCAGCCGCGGAATCGGGTGGGACACAAGATCGGAAGGGCGTTCATTCTCGGGGTCACTGACGTCACCATTGACGTTTCTCCACACCGGGTTTACCGGAACCTCCGTTGTGTGCGATCCGGAAAAGAAACTGATTGTCATACTGCTCACCAACCGCGTCTACCCCACACGTAACACCTCGAAGATATTCCGGGTGCGGCCCGAGGTGCATGACGCGGTTTTGAGGGCAGTGAAAACGAAATCCGCCAGTCACTGATCCATCTCTCCCAAAGGGGGGCCATGAAGGCTTTTCCGAAACTCATCGTGGTCGCGGCATGTACGGCCGTTTCTCTGCAGGCGCAAACTCTGCGTATCAGCGACTTTCGTATCCCTGATTCATTCTTCGAACGGCTTTCAGTGAACGTCGGCGGGACACTCTCCTCTGCCAATTCGGATTGGGGCGCATCTACCTCCAATTCGAGTTCACGGAGATCCTCCAACTTTGACTTCGGCCAGCAGTATCGTTTGTTCCAGTCAAACGAGCGCTCCTTGCACAATTTGACTCTCTTTCTTGACGGCAGCCTGGCATCGAACAAGTCATCCGAGCTTGACGTTTATGCTAACCGTTTGAGGAAAGGCAGCGGTGCTTCTCAATCGTGGAGCATGTACTTCGATTGGGACGGCTCCTCGTACGTCAATGAAGAGTTGCTCTATTGGTACGCCGCGTTTGAAGGGAACGCACACTATTCTGATCAAAGGGATCATTATGAAGTATCGGATACCGCGGGGATCTGGAGCAACGATGAACGCTGGAAAAATCGCTCATATGATGTAAGGGCGAGTGCCGGATGGGGAATCGGGAAAGTGCGCGATGGCCTGCCCGTGTTCACGATCCTCCGTATCATTGACCGTTTACGCAAAGACAATGCACTTCTCCGCGAGCCCGAACGGGACGAGATTCTTCAACTTGTTCAGATCTATTCACGATTGAGTGAATATCAGGGAAAACACGATCGTTACGCAAAAAACCTCTTTGGCGACCTCTTTGTATCGATGGAGTCCATGGGGATTGTTGGCAGAAACGGTCTTGCAGCGTATTCCATTGTTCACACAATGGATGTTTTGTCGGAATACCACAGCCCGCGGCTCTTTGGATGGAGAATCCAGGCCGGACTGGAACATCATTCCAGCCAGGACGAGTCGATTTACACCGCACACTCATCTAGGCGGAAAGCCGGCTCGGATTACTTGAACCTTCGGGGGGAGATCGGTCATGATTTCTCACTTGAATCACACGCCTATGCGGATATGCACCTAAGCGCAGGATTGTTCACTCCTTATTTGAGGTTCATGGAATTTGAGGCAAAGGGGGTGCTGACCTATGACCTTGGTGAACGAATTGAAACACGGGCAACAATCACCTACGTGAGAAATCACAATTGGGAGTATGGGGGGACGCTGTTTGATCCATTCGCCCTTCGAACAAACCTGTCGGCAACCTTCGATTTTCGGTTCTTCGTCGAAGATCGAGTGACCCTCCGCGTCGGGTCAACCTACAACTTCAGTCACAGCAGTCGGGACTCAGGAGCTCTCTCAAATAGCGAGAAGAGAGCCTACGCTTCGATCGGATTGGACTATCGGTTCTTCTAACAGAGGTACTCAGGTTTGCAGTATGACCACGGCCACTGTTCCCAACTCGTAACGAGACCGGCCTTCACTGGATTCTCTAGTACGTACCAAATGGTTCGTTCTAGTTCCTCCCCGCTTCGAACAACGTGGTCGTAACTCTCATGTTGCCAGAATTCGCCTCTTCGATCCAAAAGAGCATTTGATTTCAACGCAGTGTACCACTTCAGATTCTCCATGATGTCAGAGAGGCTGCTCGTCAGCGAGTCTCGTTGATGAACGAAAGCCACAAGATGTACGTGGTTCGGCATTATTGTGAATGCATGGAGGTCATAGACCTTCCCGTTGCGATAATGGATAGCCTCCGCGACTATTTCGGCGATATGCATCCGCTAACCAGCGGGGGCCTGTGGATGGATTGTTGAGGAGGCTGTCGAATTTGCGGAACAATGCGGCGGCATTTCTTCGAGGCTTGTTGGGATTCCCCCTCTTTTGAAAGAGATACTCTTCCCTTTCCCCACGAAGCTCTTGAATGACATTTGCAGGAAGTGAGCCCGACAGGCGAAAGACAATGTGGTAATCTGCTTCGTCCGGCACATAATGCGGCAGATGGCGCCGATAGAATTCCTTCCTTTTCATTTTTTCCCCCAATGAAGAATGGCAGTTCCATCATATCGTTTTCATCTCTAATCTGCAAAAGGAAAGTTGTTCGGACATGTCGGTGTTCGTCGACGAACGGGCTGCTGGATTTTCTGCCAATTTCCTGCTAATTTCAAATCCTATTCTGAACCAACTGATCCAACCTCGAGGAGCATTATGGCCATCCCGAAATTCAAGAACGAACCCCTGACGGATTTCTCGAAACCTGCAAACCGAAAAGCAATGGAACTGGCTCTGGCAAAGGTCAGGTCCTGGTTTGGCAAGGAATATCCCATCGTTATCGGGGGTGAAGAAATCCAAACGAACGACAAGTTGAGATCCTACAATCCCTCCAATTCTTCAGAAGTCGTCGGCGTCTTTCAGAAGGCGGACGCAGCGCTGGCGACCCGCGCTGTGGAGACGGCCGCGGCTGCATTCGAGAAGTGGAAGACAGTGGATGCGAAGAAACGCACTGAATTTCTCTTCAAAGCCGCAAAGCTCATGAAAAAACGAAAGCATGAGTTCAGTGCGGTGATGGTTTACGAGGTCGGAAAAACCTGGCCCGAAGCCGACGCCGATACGGCAGAGGCGATCGATTTCATTGAATTCTATGCCCGCGAGATGCTCCGCTATGCTGCTCCGCAGCCCGTCGTCTCGCATCCCCAGGAGAAAAACGAGCTCGTCTATATTCCGCTCGGCGCAGGTGTGGTTGTCCCCCCATGGAATTTTGCCCTGGCGATCCTCACAGGAATGGTCTCTGCGGCTGTCGTTACAGGCAACACGGTTGTCTTGAAGCCCTCAAGCGATTCCCCGCTCACCGGATGGATGTTCTTCGACCTCATGCGTCAGGTTGGTGTTCCGGCCGGAGTGATCAACTTCGTGAGCGGCCCGGGCGGCGCTGTGGGCGATACGATGGTGGCCCACCCGAAGACCCGTTTCATCTCTTTCACGGGCTCGAAAGAAGTGGGGATACACATTTATGAGCTGGCGGCGAAAGTACAACCGGGGCAGAGGTGGCTGAAGCGCGTCGTGGCCGAAATGGGCGGAAAGGACGCCATCGTGATCGACGACCAGACCGATCTTGAGGTTGCCGCGCAGGCGACGATCGCCTCGGCATTCGGCTTCCAGGGACAGAAATGTTCCGCTGCCTCCAGGGCGATTGTTGTCGATAAGGTCTATGATAAGTTTGTCGGGCTTTTGAAAGAGAAGGCAGAGAAGATCAAAGTCGGTTCCGCTGATGACCCGGGCAACTACCTCGGCCCGGTAATCAACCGCGGCGCCCAGGAAAAAATTCTGAGCTACATTCAGAAAGGAGTTCAGGAAGGCGGCCGACTCATTGCGGGCGGCAAGAAGGGAAGCGATCAGGGAAGCTTTGTCCAGGCAACGATCATTGCCGATGTCGATCCCAAGGCCACCATTGCACAGGAGGAGGTCTTCGGTCCCGTCCTTGCCGTCATCAAGGCACGCGATTTCGATCACGCGCTTGAAATTGCGAACAACACCGAATTCGGATTAACCGGCGGTGTGTGGACGAAGAACCGAAAGAAGATCGAGAAGGCGAAGAGAGAGTTTCATGCGGGGAATTTCTACGTGAACAGAAAGATCACCGGAGCCCTCGTCGGAGTGCACCCCTTCGGCGGATTCAACATGTCGGGTACGGACTCCAAGGCAGGAGGCAGGGACTATCTGTTGCTCTTCCTTCAGGCGAAATCGATTGCCGAAAAAGTAAAGTAATGAGAGGATGATGCAAAACTACGTACCATGTCCGACCTGCAGTGAAGAGGTCACAAAGGACAGCGACTTCTGTCCGCACTGCGGAGTCGTGTTCGCCGAAAGCGAACCGGTTCAGTGCGAGGATCATCCGGATCGCAAAGGGGAGTCCCTCTGCATCATCTGCCACCGTGTCCTCTGCAAGGAGTGCACGCGCTCCCGCGAGGGGCGACGCTTCTGCAAAGACCACAAGTCGGTGAACGTTGAGCAGGATTGGGCGCAGATCTATCAATCGTCGGAGATCAACGAAGCGGGACTTGTGAAATCGGTTCTTGAGAATGCGGAATTTCATGTTCAAGTACAGAACTTCAACTCGATCGGTTTTGTATGGGATGGCGGCGGTGATTCTGCCCAATCGAGGAGCAATATCGGAAAGCCGGCGAAGGTATTCGTTCCGATTCCCGAGTACCTGAATGCCGAGGTTGTGCTTCGGGAATGGGAATCGGGTGAAGTGAAAGAGGAAAGTTAGTACCCCTTCGGAACAACAAACTTGCCCCGACCTTCAGGCCGGGGAAAAAGAGAAGACAACATGAGGGCTTTAGCCCTTTCGTTCCGTTTCCAGTTTCGACAAGATTGAGAAGGAGTCTTCATGAAGATCCATGAATATCAGGGCAAAGAAATTTTAAGGAAGTACAACGTCGCACTGCCGAAGGGCCAGGTCGCGTTTTCAGTGGACGAAGCGGTAAGCGCCGCGCAGTCAATCGGCGGAGGCGTTTGGGTGGTGAAGGCGCAGATTCATGCGGGTGGCCGGGGAAAAGGAGGCGGAGTGAAACTGGCACGGAATCTTGACGAGGTACGCCAGCGTGCAGGTGAGATCCTCGGGATGACGCTTGTGACCCATCAGACAGGACCCGAAGGAAAGGTCGTCAAGCGGCTGCTCATCGAGCAGGGGATGAATATTGAAAAGGAAATGTACGTCGGGATTACGCTCGATCGGGCCCAATCACGCAATGTCGTCATGGTTTCGACAGAAGGAGGCGTCGAAATCGAAAAGGTAGCGGCGGAGACTCCGGAAAAGATTCTCAAGGCGGCTGTTGACCCCGGAATCGGGCTTCAGAATTTCCAGGCGAGGCAACTCTGCTTCGGCCTTGGCCTGAAAGGCGACGCGTTCAAGAACGGAGTGAAGTTCCTGATAGCGTTGTATAAGGCATACGAAGCCACCGATGCCTCCCTTGCCGAGATCAATCCTCTCGTCATTACGAAGGAAGGCGAAGTGTTTGCCCTCGACGCGAAAATGAATTTCGATGATAACGCACTCGATCGTCAACCGGAGATTCGGGAGATGCGCGACATCGACGAAGAAGATCCGCTGGAGGTAGAGGCGACAAAGTCGAACCTGAACTACATCAAACTCGACGGTAATGTCGGGTGCATGGTCAATGGGGCCGGGCTTGCGATGGCGACAATGGATATCATCAAGCTTGCCGGCGGAATGCCTGCGAATTTTCTTGACGTCGGCGGTGGGGCAAGCGCCCAAACGGTCGAGGCAGGATTTCGGATCATTCTGAAGGATCCCCACGTGAAGGCCGTTCTGATCAATATTTTCGGGGGCATTGTGCGATGCGACCGGGTCGCGACGGGTGTGGTGGAAGCTGCGAAAAAGGTCGACGTGCATATCCCGATTGTCATTCGGCTCGCGGGCACGAATGCCGACCTCGCCGCAGAGATCCTGAAGAACTCCGGCCTGAGTTTCCACGTGGCAGAGAGCCTCAAAGAGGCAGCGGAGAAGGTGACGCAGGCGATCGCTGCGTAGGGGAGGTGAAACTCAAAAGTCAAGGGTCAAAGGGCAAAGGGCAAAGGGCAGAACCCTGACCTCCGGAAGTTCAAAAGTACGAAGTACGAATGACGAAGTACTGACTCGTAACTGTAACTCGGAACCCGGAACCAATCTTGTCCTACGAAGCCATCATCGGTCTTGAAGTTCACGCTCAGCTCCTCACGGAGTCGAAGGCGTTCTGCGGGTGCTCAACCACGTTTGGAGAGGAACCGAACTCCAACGTCTGTCCCGTTTGTCTTGGCCTTCCGGGAGTCCTTCCTGTTCTCAATGCGAAGGTGGTTGAGTTTGTCCTCAGGATGGGGCTCGCGACGAATTGCACCATTGCCCGCCAGTCGGTGTTCGCCAGAAAGAACTACTTCTATCCGGATCTTCCCAAGGGCTATCAGATTTCACAGTATGAAGAGCCGATCTGCACGGACGGATATGTGGAAATCGATCTGAAGGATGGATCAAAGAAGAGAATCGGGATCGCCCGCATCCATATGGAAGAAGATGCGGGGAAGTCGATTCACGATATCGGTGCATCAACATTGGTCGATGTCAATCGGTGCGGCGTGCCTCTCATTGAAATCGTCAGCGAGCCTGATTTGCGCACTCCCCGCGAAGCTCATGAGTACATGTTGAGAATGCGGCAGATCGTGACGTATCTGGGAATCTGCAACGGGAACATGGAGGAGGGGAGTTTGCGATGCGACGCGAATGTTTCCGTAAGAAAGCAGGGCGAAACGGAGTTTGGTACGAAAACAGAACTCAAGAATATGAATTCGTTCCGTTTCGTTGAGAAAGCCCTCGAGTTCGAGATCGCGAGACAAATCGACGCCCTGGGCCATGGAGAAGAGATTGTCGGTGAAACCCTCCTCTGGGATGCTTCGAAGGGGATCGCTGTTCCTATGCGATCAAAGGAAGAGGCACATGACTACCGATACTTCCCTGAGCCGGACCTTGTTCCGGTGGACGTTGGGGTGGATTGGATCGACCGGGTGTGTACCCAACTTCCGGAGTTCCCCTCTGCCAGGCGGGATCGTTATGTGAAGGAACTGTCTCTTCCAAAATACGACGCGGATATCCTCACAACGGAGAAAGAGCTCGCCGACTATTTTGAGGGCGTGCTTCAGCATCTTCCTGCCAGGAGTCCCGAGGCGATCAAGTTGACAAGCAACTGGGTCATGACTGAGGTTCTGCATGTGGTCAAAGAACAACATATCGCCATTGATTCGTTTGCAGTTCGTCCGAAGCGGCTTGCCGAAATGATTCACATGATGATCGATGGAACGATCAGCGGGAAGATCGCAAAAGAGGTTTTTGAGAGAATGTTGACGTCGGCCGATTCGCCCTCGGCAATCGTAAAGAGCAGGGGACTTGCACAGGTAACTGACGCAACTGCCATCGAAGCCGCGGTCGACAAGATCTTGTCGGAAAACCGAAAACAGGCGGAAGAATTCCTCGGCGGGAAGAAGCAGGTATTCGGATTCCTTGTCGGGGAAGTGTTGAAGGCAACGGGAGGAAAAGCGAATCCAAAATTGGTGAATGAGATTCTGAGAAAGAAGCTGGAATGGAGAAGTTAGAATCTAGGAGATTGATCAAGAATGAAGAATTCAGAATCCAGAATCCAGAAGGAAGATGAGGTATAGCAGACTATTTCATGCGTCCGGGACAATTGGAAATCGGGATTCAAGAAAACACGATTTGCAGAATATCACGTGAAATCCGGATCCAGTTCTTGCCACCAGCACTGGAGGATGCTATGAAGAAATCCATGGTCGTTTTAGTGCTCTGCGGAATTATTTCGATGTCGTCCTTTTCACAGGTCCAGGTCTCGAAAGGATCGTTTGTCGGAGTCGGGCTTGCTGCGTTTGCCCGAGGGTATGGCGAAGGATTCCTCCCCCGTCTGAATGTCGGAATCTTCGCGAAAGCGCCCCTCGTCGAAGGCCTTTCGGTCAGGCCCGAGGTCGCGTACAGTCAGCGAGGGGACATGTCGACCTCCAGTTCTGTTGTACTGGAATACCTTGACGTCTCCGTTCTTGCTGAATATGAATTCATACTCCTCGAGTCCAACGGCCTGTCAGTCCACATGATGGGAGGACCAATGGTATCCCGCATGTTCCAGGCGTCCAGCCAGACACACAGCGGATTAACAACGGTCGCCGTGGATATCTACGGCAGCACGAGCATTTTTGACTACGGCCTCCTTCTTGGAGGTGGATTTGGCATTGATGTAGGGAATGGCTCGATGTTTGTGGAAACGCGAGTCTTCATTGGCCTGAAGAAAATCACTCTGCCCGTCTTCGGCAGCCCGATGCAGAATCGATCTGTCGCATTTGTGACGGGATTTGAGTTTTGAGGAAAGCAGGAGCTAGAATCGAGGAGCTAGATTAGGATCAGGAATTCAGAAGTCAGCCGTCCTGACAAAGTCAGGACGAGCCTCGTCCCGCACAGCGGGACGGGAGGTCAGAGGTCAGAAGACTGAGACCTGAAACCCCAATTTGGCCTGCGAACGTTTTTAGTGAGCAGATGCCAAATTGAGCCTGCCCGCCGTACGCGATTCTCAGTGGCAGGCGGGGATCCCGCCACTGTTAGGCGGGACCTGAAACTTGGACCAACTTCAAAGTTCAAAGTACGAAGTACTAACTCGAAACCCGTAACCCTTGCCGACGAAGCCGTAGTCTGGCGTAGTCTTACGAAACTCGAAACGCACAGTCTCAAATAAGGCTAAACACCATGCGACCAAAAATCATTGCCGGCAATTGGAAAATGAACAAAGACCTCGACGACTCCGTCGGATTACTTCAGGGAATCAAGTCGGCTTCGTCCGATTTTCCCCCGGGAGTCAAGGTGATCGTGTGTCCGCCATTCACATCGTTGGCCGTTGCGCAGCGTATCCTCGAAGGAACTCAGGTAGGGCTGGGAGCGCAAAACATGTACGCGGAAGATGAAGGGGCTTTTACCGGAGAGATCTCCGCAAAAATGCTCAAGTCGGTGGGCTGTCGCTACGTTATTGTCGGCCATTCCGAAAGGAGACAGTACTTTGCTGAGACCAACGACCTGATCAACAAGAAAGCGCGAAAAGCACTTGCCTCCGGACTCATTCCGATTATCTGTGTTGGTGAAACTCTGGAAGAGCGGGAAAAGAACTTGACAGAGAAAGTGGTTTCCGTCCAGACAAAGGGCGTCCTCAAGGAGATGGCGGTCGCGGATGTCGAGAAATCTATAATCGCCTATGAACCTGTATGGGCGATCGGTACCGGAAAGACCGCAACCCTCGAGCAGGCTGAGGAGGTACATCAGCTTATCAGAAAACTCATCGGACAATTACACACCTGGGCGACAGCCGAAAAGGTCGTTATCCAATACGGGGGATCCGTGAAGCCTGAAAACGCAAAGAGCCTCCTGTCCCAGCCCAATATCGATGGGGCGCTGGTCGGCGGAGCCTGCCTGAAGGCGGACTCATTCAGCCAAATCGTCAAGGCCGCCACAGGATCCTGAGAAAACCTCAAACCAACCCTCTCCACTTTAAAAGAATCCATAAACCCCTTATAATTTAATGGGTTAACGGATTTCCGCACTTAAGATTTCCGTTGCTTTCCGCCCCTTTTGTTGTTATATTCGAAAGATTATCAAAATGGCCCTGACGACCTGATATTCGGGCTGAACTCTCACTTTTTCCCCACGAGAATTGCATATCTTCACGTTTTTCAAGGCCATACGTCGCTCCGTAATTCTATCCCTCCTCACCGCTGTCCTGTGTTCCAGTCAAGAAATCAAGATCCTCGAGAACGGATCCCCGACCCTGCTCGGAAGCGATATCGGGTATTTTCCCGAAACGCCAACCCGGACGAAAATCGACCTGGCAGGAACATGGTCTTATTCAATGGACGAAGAGCTATGGGCCGACGTCAGGATTCCGGCATCGTTTGAGAATGAAGGGAAGATAACGTTCCTGCGGAGTTTCTCCGTCTCCGAGGAGCTTGTGAGCACCTCCGCTTTCAAAATGGTTCTGCTCGGCGCCGGGTATGAGACCGAAACCTATGTCAACGATATTTTCGTCGGCAGGCATTTTGGGAGCTACACATCTTTCACTCTGAACATTCCCGAGGGAGTGGTTCAGCCGGGCAAAGAAAACGCAGTCAAGATCGTTGTCTCGAATGTCCCTTCCGCCAAACAAACTCTTCCCCTCAGAAAACAAGTTTGGGGCTGGAAGAACTATGGCGGCATCTTGCGGGACATCTACATTCTGGCGACCCCAAGGTTGTGGATCGAGTCTCTCAGCCTGAAGCCGGCCACCGGTGAGGATCGCACGAAGGGGACCGTCGGGGTATGGGCGACGATTTCCAACGACCAGTATCCGCAGCTTCTCTCTCCCGATTCACTCAAGCAAAAAGTTCAGCCGACATATCAGCTTTCATTTGAGGTGGTGGATATTCTCTCGGGGACCGCGTCCACCCAAACGAGCCCTCACATCTTTGTGCCGGAAAATGGCAAGGACAGCGAAGTCACGCTTGAGTTTGCTGTTGCAAACGTCCGACTTTGGAGCCCTGACGCTCCCTCGCTCTACAGACTCAGGGCAATTGTTTCGTACGGGGACAACAAGAAAAGAGCGACGCTCGACGAGTACGACGTCGATTTCGGATTTGCATCAGTCACGCGCAACGGCGGAGAACTGATGCTCAACGGGAAGAAGACGGAGCTCAAGGGCGTTATATGGGTCGAGGACTCGCCCGTCCACGGCGCGTCCATGACGTATGAGGAGATGGAAAAGGACGTTGCTGAGATCAAGCTCATGGGTGCAAACGCGATCCGCTTCGCATTTCACCCGCCGCATCCCTACATGATCAATCTCTGCAACAGGTACGGCATTCTGGCCCTGGAAGAGATCCCCGTGTGGAATGTTCCGGGCGAGCTGTTGGGAAGCGAGGCAATCCAGGTCCTCGCCGAGCAGACCGCCCGCGAGATGGTACTGCGCGACAGGAACAATCCAAGTGTTCTGGGTTGGGGGATTGGAGACGACTTTGACTCTTCGGATCCGAGGGCGCGGGAATACGCACAGCGCATCACTTCTTCCATCAAAGGGCTCGACGCCCGTCAGGTCTACTTCGGCGCACGACTCCTTGAGGATGATCAATGCGCCGACGTAGCCGATCTGGCCGCGGTCAACATTCCGACGAACGACTTGAAGGAGTTCAAAGAGTCTCTTCGTTCGTGGCAGAATGCGCATCCTTCACAACCTGTCATCGTTCTGCGGTATGGAAAGATGGTTGAATCGGGAAACCGAAACGGATACAGCGACCCGATGTCGGAAGAGGCTCATGCGCGATTCTTCCTCCAATACCACGCTGCGATCAAAGAATCGGGTGTCGCGGGCGGCTTTGTGTACACGTTCGCCGACTGGCGCGGAGATCGCCCGATCCTTACGGCGCTCATGGCTGATCAGTATATCATGCCGGTGGGATTATTGGACACACACCGAAAGAGACGCATCGCCTATGATGTCGTGAAAACTATTTTTGCGGGACAAAAGGTCGCGGCGCTCCCCATCGGCAAACATCGATCGTCGTTTCCTGTCGTTCACATCGTCGCGGGATTCCTCATCATCTTCGTCATTGCATACCAGTATCACTACAACAGGCGGTTCAATGAGTCGTTGAAGCGTTCGTTCCTGCGATCGTACAATTTCTTTGCGGACCTTCGCGATGTGCGGACCGTCTCGGTCTTTCATACACTCCTCCTCGGCGTGCTGATCTCCCTGACGCTTGCTGTTGTTCTCTCAGGCATTCTGTATCACTATCGAACGGACACGATTGCCGACGTCGTGGTGACGCAGCTTGTTGTTTCCGACCTTGTGAAGGAATACCTCATTCGTGCGGCGTGGAATCCGATCGAAGGGATTGCCGCCTTCGCGGGGGTGTTCTTTCTCGTGTCGTTCCTTCTTGCAGTATTTGTCAGGGTGATCTCGCTGTTCTTCAGATCCAAGATTCGATTCATGCATGGGTTCACCGCTGTGGTGTGGGCCTCGGCGCCTTTCATTCTCCTGAGTCCCATCGGAATGAGCCTCTTCAAGATCCTCCAGACTCCATTCTATGTGATCCCCTCGTTTGCGGTGCTGCTGACCATCGTTGTATGGGTGTCGGTCCGCATCCTCAAGGGTGTTTCGGTTATCCTCGACCAGAGTGCCCTGAAAACGTATATCGTCGGGGGGCTGATGCTTGCCGGTATCGTCGTTGGCACGATGACGTATTATGATTCTGAGTATTCACTGATCGCATACGTGCAGTTCCTCTATCACATCATGAGCGGCGCTTCCTAATGTACCTGTCCAAGATCGAAATACTTGGATTCAAGTCATTCGCACAGAAGGTGAATCTGGCCTTCGACGCAGGCATTACGTCGATCGTCGGGCCTAATGGCTGCGGAAAGACGAATGTCGTCGATGCCATTCGGTGGGCATTGGGGGAACAGCGCCCTACCACGCTTCGCAGCGACAAGATGGAGGATGTGATTTTCAACGGGACGAAATCCCGCAAGCCGGTCAGTATGGCGGAAGTTTCACTGACCATTGAAAACACCAGGGGAATCCTCCCGACCGAGTTCGCCGAAGTGACCATCACCCGTCGCGTGTATCGCTCGGGTGAAAGCGAGTATTACCTGAACAAAGGCCTCTGCAGGCTTAAGGATATCCGCGATCTGTTCATGGACACCGGAATGGGCTCCGATGCCTACTCGGTTATCGAGTTAAAGATGGTCGAGACCATTCTGAGCGACAAGGCGGATGAGAGAAGGCGCCTCTTTGAAGAGGCGGCGGGAGTGACAAAGTACAAACACAGGCGCAAGGAGGCGTATCGCCGGCTCGAAAGCGTCCAGGTCGATCTTACCCGCGTCGGTGATATCGTGCGGGAAGTACAGAAGGCCGTGAACTCTCTCGAACGCCAGGCACAGAAGGCCGAGCGCTATAACCGTTACGCGAAGCAGCTCCACGAGCTCGAGCTTGCCCTGCTCAAACGTGAATATGCAAGCATTGCGTCCAAAATCACGCCGTTGCAGGAACAGCTGGCCGTTACCGTTGACGAAAAGGACAAGATTGATGTCGAGTTGAAGCAGGAAGAGGCATTGCTTGATGTCCTCAGAACCGAGATGTCAGAGCTGGAGGCAAGGAGTGCGGAGGCTCAAGCGGCGCTCTCCCGCCAGCAGGATATCGTTCACCAGTTTGAGCAATCCGTTGCGACTGCCCGCGAACGCCGTCGCTCATTGTCCGCGAACATCGACCGGTTTGAAAAAGAAAAGATCGAGTTGAGCCGCCAGAAAGAGAACCTGCAAAAGCGTCTGGCCGAACTGCAATCGTCCCTCGAAGGAGTAAGGGCCAAGGCAGAAGAGGCAGAACAGGCATACAACAAGAAGAAATCCGATCTGGATGCGTTCGAGCAGCAGGTGAACGCGAAGAAGAGCGAGTTGAAGGCCAACCAGGACCGCGTGATGAGTCTTTTGCATCAGATCTCCGAGCTTCGGCAAAAGGAGAACGCGGCCAAAGCGAAAATGGAGAACCTCCGCGGACGGGTGGAGTTCATTGCGGAAGAAAACGCCCTCTTGCGGCAGGAAGTCGAGAAGAATACCGGGCTTGTCACCAGGTTGACGGCGGAGGACAGGGACCTGCGGCGCAAATTTGCCGAAGCGGAAGTCCGCGTCCACGACATGGAGGCCACCAGGCGCAAGCTGCAGGCAGAGCTGGAGAAACTGAAAGAGAATGATTTCGAGCTGCGAAGCCGCATCGAAAGGAAAAATGCCCGGCTTGATTTTCTGAAGGGCCTCGTTGAGAGTCACGATGGTGTCTCGGAAGGGGCGCGGTATCTCATTACCGACGATGAGTGGCGTGCACAGATCAAGACGACAGTCGGCGAGGCCTTCACCGTCGATTCCCGGTTCCGCATCGCTCTGGAGTCGGCCCTCGGCGAGATGTCGGGATATGTCGTTGTTGAAGACGCCGAAACTGCATACAAGGCCATCGAGTCTCTCAAGAGCCGGCTCAAGGGCAAGGCAACGTTCATTTGCCTGAACCGCGTCCCGTCTCCCGATCGTTCGCGCCCATCTCTTTCGGGAACGGGAGTGATTGGCTGGGCTTCCGACCTTGTTCAGGCTGATTCTGCTTTCAAGCAGCTTTTTGCTTTCCTCCTTGACAAAGTGCTGGTGGTGGAAGACATCGCAGCCGCACGGCAGGTGGTTGCCCGGGACGCGGATGTTCGCTGCGTGACGCTCGAAGGGGAGATTCTCTCCGGAAGAGGAATTGTCCGCGGCGGAAGTGTGCGACAAGATGAGGGCGCGCATATCGGTCGGCGTAACCAGATCGATGAGCTGAAGAAAGAGATCGGGAAGCTGGTGGAGGAACGGGCGAACCTCCAGAGCATCACGAAGGAAAAGGTCTCCGAGATGGAGAACCTCGACGTGAAAAAGCTTGCCGCAGATGCAAGAGAAATTGAGCATCAAACGACGACGGTGGAAGTGAGAATCGCCCAGCTGGAGTTTGAAAAGAAGCGTGCGAGCGAGACGATCGAACGGGGAATTACCGAAGTAGCTCGGCTCCAGAAGGAGATGGAAGGGCTCAAGAGGGAGCTTGAGCACGAGGGGGCTGAACTTGCGGTTCTGGAGACCGAACGGTCTGAAGCTGAACGCATTTCCGGAGTGACGTCGAGCGAATTGGAGACCATGGAGGCGCTCCTGGCGGAGTATGCGAAGGCCGCTCATGAGGCGAATGTCCATGTCCTCTCGTTGAAGTCTGAGCTGCGGAGCGTCGAGCAGGATATTCACCACGCCGTATCAACCATTCAGTCCGTCGTTGCCGGCTTCGACCAGCGAACGATGGATATCGAATCGGCGCGGGAGGAGATCCGCCTGCTGGCCGATCAGATCACCGAAAACGAGAAGTCCCTCGCTGATGCGAAGGTTCAGAACACACACCTTAAAGAGCAGAAGAAAGAGGCCGACAAGGAGCTTGGAGAAAAGCGCGGGCAGGTCTATGAGATCGAATCGAAGTTGAAAGAGGAGCGGTTGAAACACGAAGGCTCCCTCAAGGCCGCCCATGACCTGGAATTCAAGATCCAGGAACTCACGATGAAGGGGGAGAATCTCAAGTTCCGTGCAAAGGAAGAGTTTGAATTCGATCTGGTGGTGGAGCCGTTTGAGGACAACGAACAGTTTGATTTTACCGCGGCGCGTGAAGAAGCCCGAACCATCAAAGAGAAGCTCCATGCTCTTGGTGCAGTCAACTTCGAGGCGTTTGACGAATACAAGAGCGAAAAAGAACGGCTTGATTTCGTGAACACGCAGAAGGACGACCTCGAGGAATCCGAGCGAACGCTGCTGGAGACCATTGAGGAGATCAATACGACGGCCCAGCAGAAATTCCTGCAGACATTCGAGAAGATACGCGAGAACTTCATTACGACCTTCAAAGGCCTCTTCGACGAGGGAGACGAGTGCGATCTCTCGCTGGAAGAAGGCGTGGATCCGCTTGAGGCGAGGATCGAGATTACGGCGAAGCCCCGCGGAAAGCGGCCGACCTCGATCGATTTGCTGTCCGGGGGCGAAAAGACGCTCACCGCCATTGCGCTCTTGTTTGCCATCTATCTGGTCAAGCCGAGCCCCTTCTGTATCCTCGACGAAGTGGATGCACCGCTCGATGACAGCAACATCGACCGGTTTACGAGAATTCTGCGCCGCTTTTCCGACAATACCCAGTTCATCGTCGTAACGCACAACAAGAGGACCATGGAAGCGGCGAATGCCCTCTACGGCGTGACGATGGAGGAAGAGGGCGTTTCCAAGCTGGTTTCAGTTCGCTTCGACAAGCCTGTCGCGAAGGTAACGGTGCAGCCATAAGTGCGGCGAGTTCGAACATGGTGCGGGTGTTTTGTGATTTTGACGGTACGATGACGGTTGAGGATGTCGGCAACCGTCTGTTTCATACCTATTCCGGCGGGGCTTCGGAGAAGATCGTCGAAGAGTACCGTGCAGGTCGCATCAATGCAAGAGAATGTCTCAGCCGCGAATGTGAATCCCTCGGGACAATAAGCCCCGAAACGGTGCGGAAGTTCGCATCTCAGTTTCCTCTTGATCCCTACGCAAAGGAGTTTGTTGAGTTCTGCCGGACAAGGGGAATTCCCCTCACGGTTCTGAGCGACGGTTTGGATCTCTACGTGAGTGTGATCCTGAACGATGCCGGGCTCGGAGACCTCCCCTGGCTGGCCAATCATGGGTCGTTTGTCGGAACGGGGAGCGGCACCGTACTTGTTCCTTCGTTTCCGTATCGGGACGAACACTGCTATCTGTGCGGGAACTGCAAACGGAATCACATGGTCACGAGTTCCGGGGACGACGATGTTGTGGTGTATGTGGGAGACGGGATCTCCGATCGCTGCCCGGTCCGCTATGCCGACATCGTGTTCGCAAAGCGTGATTTGATCAAGTACTGTCAGGAGCAGAACGTCTCATATTACGAATTCCGGCATCTGGGAGATGTAAGGGAACGGCTTGACCAGATCATGTCGCAGGGGAAGATCAGGCGGCGCCGCGAAGCGGTGATGGCCCGCAGAGACGTATTCATCGCGGAATGACTATGACTGATTTCCGACAAAAACTCTTTCATTATCGCGGTTATACACCGATTCCGTTTCTTCTCGTGATGGTGGTTTTTGCGCAGCCGGTTCTTCCGGCGTTCTTCATCGGGGTTCTCGTCATGGCGATCGGCGAGTTCACGCGTTTCTGGGGCGTGGCATATGCAGGTCCGCTGACGAGGGTGACCGGAGCCGTTGGGGCGCCTTCACTTGTGGTGGCGGGGCCCTTCTCATACGTGCGGAACCCGTTGTATGTGGGTAACATCCTCTTGTACGTGGGTGTGGGAATCATGGCGGGGGCCTTAAGTCCCTGGCTCGTCATTATTGCTGCTGCATATTTTGTTTTTCAATACAGCATGATTGTGTCGCTGGAAGAGGAATTCCTGGAAAAAGAGTTTGGAGATTCTTACGCGGAGTACCGCAGGAACATTCCAAGGTTCTTTCCCCGATTCACGCCGTGGAGATCGGAAAAGGCAGCAGGCCAGTCCGTCGACTGGAAGGGAGCGATCAAGTCCGAAAGAAGAACCTTTCAGGCAATGGCGCTTGTGACGCTCCTGATCATCGTCCGTTGGGTGTGGTGATGATTCAAAAGGTCATGATCATAGCGGGAGAAGCGTCGGGGGACCTGCACGGGGCGGGTGTGGTGCGCGAGCTCTTGAAAAAGAATCCAAAGCTTGATGTGTTCGGTGTAGGCGGCGACAAGATGAAGCGGGAGGGGATGAACCTTGTTTATCACATCCGTGAGCTCGGGTTCATGGGATTTCTGGAAGTGATCAAGCATCTCCCCTTCATCAAAGTCATGGAGCACACGCTTGAACAGATCGTGAAATTCAAGAAGCCCGATGTCCTCCTCTTGATCGACTATCCGGGCTTCAACCTGCGGTTTGCAAAAAGAGTGAGAAAGTACGGACCGAAGATCGTCTATTACGTCAGTCCCCAGGTTTGGGCGTGGCATCGGTCAAGGGTGAAGAAGATGCGCGGGATCGTGGACTCGATGCTCGTGGTATTTCCGTTCGAAGTGGATTTCTACAGACAGGAGAACATTCCTGTCGAGTTCGTGGGCCATCCGTTGCTCGAAGTTCTGGATGTTGGACTGACGAGAAAGAATTTCTGCAAGCGGTACGGCATTGACCCTTCCAGGAAAATTCTGGGACTGATTCCGGGGAGCCGCCGCCAGGAGATTGAAATGATTTTTCCCGTTATGCTGCGGGCCGCCCGAATGATTGCCGCCGAAGAGGAGATGGAAATAGCTGTTGCCGTCGCTCCCACACTTGAGGAGTCGTTCTTTCGAATGCGGTACAACCTTGAAGGCGTCCACCTGGTGAAGGGGGCAACATATGATGTGATGAGCCAGTCGCATTTCGCATTTGTGACGTCCGGGACTGCAACTCTTGAAACGGCTTGTTTCGGGACTCCCATGTTCGTTCTCTACAAAACGTCGTGGCTCACATACCTCATAGGGCGGCTGCTCATACGAGTGCGGAACATCGGGCTGGTGAATATTATTGCCGGCAAAACGATAGCCCCGGAATTTATTCAGCACCGTGTTTCCGTCGGCACCCTCGTGAAGGAAGCGTTGAAAACTCTGCGCGATGAAGGTCTGCTCAAGACGATGCGAGCGGAGCTCTCGCTGCTGAAGAAACAACTCGGCTCGGTCGGTGCCTCGAAGAGAGTCGCACAGCACATACTTCAAATGGCGAGACCTTGACTCCCTCGCGATTGCTTTTGCCTTTCTCGTGGTTGTATGGCGCCGCGGTAGCACTCAGGAATTTGGTCTTTGACATAGGATTGGCCCGCGTGGAGAAGTGCCAGGTCCCCGTCATTTCGGTCGGCAACATCTCGGCGGGAGGTACCGGAAAAACCCCGTTCGTCGTGGAACTGGTTTCTTTCCTGCAGAAACTTGGAAGGAAGCCTGCCGTTCTTAGCCGCGGATACGGGAGACGCTCCAAGGGTTTTCAGGTTGTGAGCAACGGAATTCAGAGATGTGCCGAAGCGATCACGGCGGGAGACGAACCGGCTCTTTTCGCGGAAAAACTAAACGGTGTCCCGGTCGTCGTGGACGAGAAAAGAGTCCGCGGGGCCCGAAAGGCGGTGGAACTTTTTTCTCCCGATGTTATCGTGCTCGACGACGGCTTTCAACACCGTTCGCTGTTTCGGGATTGCGACATCGTCCTCATGACGGCTGAGGAGCTGACAATGCCGGCGGCTTTGCTTCCTGCCGGATATCGCAGGGAGCCTTTGCGAGCGTTGAAAAGGGCACATCTCATTGTAGTTTCAAAGTGCACGGATCTGGAAGAATTCAGGAAGGCCTCAGCGGATCTTCAATCCCGTTTTCATCTTCCGGTCATCGGTCTCCGCACGAGCATGGAGAAAATTCGGGAGTTTGGAACACGCAAAGAATTTGACAGGGAAGCGCTTCGCGGGAAGAAGGTGGTTGCCTTTTCCGGCATAGCAGATGCATCGTCGTTTGATAGCACCCTCGATGGGCTCGGCGCGAATGTTCTTGCACATCACAGGTTTAGAGACCACCACTGGTATACCTCCGACGACTTGAGGAAAATCGGGGAATCGTTTCAAGCCGGCGGGGCGGAATTCTTGGCTACGACCGAAAAGGACATGGTGAGACTCGGGGATGGAGTCGGTTCCTTGGAACGGCTCCCGATCGTCGGGATCGAGGTGCGATCGGAGATTATCGCGGGGGAGTCGGAGCTGCAAGTGGTACTGCAAAAAGTATGTGGAGAGAATTGAAGAAAAGCATTACACGAACGTGCCTACCCTGCTTCTGAGGTCTGAATGAAAGCCGTGAAGGGAGATGAGATTCCATGCGTTTGGGGATAACGGACAACATGAGGCCCAAGTCGGTTTTTGAGAATTACCTCCGCTGGGTCCGCCGCGTCGATCCGTCCATTGAGCTTGTGAAGTTGTCGTATCACTTCAAGAACGAAGAGGCGGTTTCAACCGTCGACGGTCTCATCCTGAGCGGCGGGGGAGATGTTCATCCTGCATTGTACGGCATCAGCGGGGCGATTGACGAAGTGGAGGAAGTGAATGAGCTGCGCGACCATTTCGAATTCAAGGTGATAGAGAAGGCGCTGGAAAAGGAGATTCCGATTCTCGGCATTTGCCGCGGCATGCAGGTTATGAACGTTTATCTTGGGGGAACCTTGATTGTGGATTTGCCGATGGCCGGATTTCAGAATCATTCTCCGTTGAACGGAGAGGATGTTCGCCATTCCCTTGTTGCGGATGCGCACAGCCTGCTGGCAAGCATAGCGGGCCCGAACCCGCATAGCGTGAACTCGATCCATCATCAGGCCGTCGATCGGCCGGGGAAAGGACTCAAGGTCACGGCGAAAGCGAACGACGGAGTCATTGAAGCGATGGAATGGATCCTGAAGGACGGGATGCCGTTTCTGCTTCTTGTCCAATGGCATCCGGAGCGAATGGCCGATTTTGAGAATCCTTGTTCGGGGACAATTGTAGGGCACTTTGTCAAAGAAGTATCACGATCATCATCCAGTCTTCAGAACTAACAGAAAAAGAAACGGAGTTGTAGCAATGGCTAAGAATCCCAAATACGTGTATTTCTTCGGTGGCGGAAAAGCCGAAGGCAAAGCTGAAATGAAAGGTCTTCTTGGCGGCAAGGGAGCAAACCTCGCGGAAATGGTCAACATCAAACTGCCGGTACCTCCCGGCTTCACGATTACCACGGAGGTCTGCACATACTATTATGATCACAAACAGGCCTATCCCAAAAGTCTTCGTAAGGAGGTTGAGACTGCGCTCAAGAAGGTGGAGCAATCGATGCGCGCGAGGTTCGGCGATGTGAATAATCCTCTTCTGGTTTCCGTCCGCTCGGGAGCGCGCGCGTCAATGCCCGGCATGATGGATACGATCCTCAACCTGGGATTGAACGACCGGACTGTCGAGGGATTGATTCGGAAGACAAAGAATGAGCGGTTCGCATACGACTGCTACAGGCGGTTCGTCCAGATGTACGGCGATGTTGTGCTTGGACTGAAGCCCGTGCACAAAGACGACATCGATCCCTTT
Organism: Bacteroidota bacterium; assembly: GCA_035291905.1. Lineage (GTDB taxonomy): Bacteria > Bacteroidota > Ignavibacteria > UBA10030 > UBA10030 > JACPLA01. The sequence goes on along the minus strand of DATDRF010000145.1, from coordinate 9,130 downwards.
GAGGCCATTATCGAAGAGAAGAAGAAACAGCAGGGGGTTCACCTTGATACCGACCTGACCGCCGAAGACCTGAAAGACCTCGTCGCCCGATTCAAAGGAGCGATCAAAGAAAAAACGGGGAACGACTTCCCGCAGGATCCGATGGATCAACTCTGGGGTGCGATCGGAGCGGTGTTCGGCTCCTGGATGAACGATCGCGCGATTGCCTATCGCAAATTGTACGATATCCCGGGATGGTGGGGCACGGCAGTGAACGTCCAGACCATGGTGTTCGGAAACATGGGCGAGGACTCCGGAACGGGCGTTGCCTTTACCCGCGATCCGGCAACGGGAGAAAACGTGTTCTACGGCGAGTACCTGATGAATGCGCAGGGAGAAGATGTGGTCGCAGGGATCAGGACGCCGCTTCCGATGACCGAGCTTGCAAAGAACGATCCGAAAATCTACAAGCAGCTCGACCAGATTCGCAAGACACTCGAGAAGCATTACCGGGACGTCATGGATATCGAATTCACCATCCAGCAGGGAACGCTTTTCATGCTTCAGTGCCGGGTCGGCAAGCGGACGGCATTTGCAGCCATCAAGATCGCCGTCGATATGGTCGATGAAGGGCTCATCTCCGATAAAGAGGCGCTTCGCCGTATCGAACCGGACCAGCTCAACCAGCTCCTTCGGCCGATCTTTGACCTCAAGGAGAAGGCCATTACAGTCAAAAGCGGCAAACTCCTTGCGAAGGGTCTGAATGCGGGTCCGGGCGCTGCGACGGGACGCGTGGTGTTTAATGCGCAGGATGCGGAAGAATGGGCCAAGCGCGGCGAGAAGGTAATTCTGACGAGAATCGAAACCTCGCCCGAAGACATCAAGGGAATGGATGCTTCCGAAGGAATCCTGACGGCACGCGGCGGAATGACCTCTCATGCCGCTCTCGTCGCACGGCAGATGGGAAAGGTTTGCGTCGCAGGATGCAGTGCTCTGGAAATCGACTATTCAAGTCACACGATGCGCGTAAACAACCAGGTAGTCAAGGAAGGCGACTGGATCTCGATCGACGGATCATCAGGCGAGGTTCTCTTGGGGAAAGTCCAGACCCGTCCGTCGGAGGTTCTGCAGGTCCTGATTGACCGCACGTTGGAGCCCAAGGATGCTCCCGTGTACCAGGAGTTTGCCAAGATGATGAAATGGGCCGACAAATACCGGAGCATGGGAGTGAGGACCAATGCTGATCAGCCCGACCAAGCGATGAATGCGGTTGCATTCGGAGCAGAGGGGATAGGGCTTTGCAGAACAGAGCACATGTTCTTCGGCGAAGGGAAGATAGGTCCGATGAGGGAGATGATTCTTGCCGACACCCTTGAAGGCCGCAAGACCGCCCTTGCGAAACTCCTTCCGCTCCAGCGAAAGGATTTCGAGGGGATTTTCGAAGCGATGGCTGGACGTCCCGTCACGATTCGGACGATCGACCCGCCGTTGCACGAATTCCTGCCGCATGAAGAGGGGCCACAGAAGGAGTTGGGGCGCCAGATGGGAGTCTCATTCGAGAAAGTGCGCCAGCGGGTCCAGGCACTTCACGAATTTAATCCGATGCTGGGATTCAGGGGCTGCCGACTGGGCGTCATTTATCCCGAGATCACCGAGATGCAGTCCCGTGCGATCTTCGAAGCCGCGGCAAACGTCAAACAACGCGGGATCGAGGTCGGGCCTGAGGTGATGATTCCCCTCGTCGGCAACGTGAAAGAACTGACGCATCAGGAGAAGATTGTCCGCACGGTGGCGGAACAGGTGATGAAGGAGAAGGGAGTGAAGTTCAAGTACCTCGTCGGCACGATGATCGAGATTCCCCGGGGCGCCATTACGGCTGACAAGATAGCAGACGTAGCGGAATTCTTCAGTTTCGGCACGAACGACCTGACCCAGACAACGCTCGGCGTGAGCCGGGATGATGCCGGGACATTCCTCATTCCGTATGTCGACAAGGAGATCTACGCGAAGGATCCGTTCGATGCGATCGACCGGGAAGGGGTTGGCGAGCTGATGAAGATGGCGGTCGCAAAAGGCCGCTCGGCGAGACCGAACCTCAAGCTGGGCATTTGCGGTGAACACGGCGGAGAACCCTCGAGCGTCGAATTCTGTCACCAGATCGGTCTCAACTATGTCAGCTGCTCGCCGTTCAGGGTCCCGATTGCCCGCCTTGCAGCAGCACGTGCGGCCCTGGCCGATGACTCGACCGGTAAAAAGAAAACGGCACGAAAACGCAAGGGCTCAAAGAAGCGCTAGTCGTTTATTGTGCCACCAAAGTGGAAGGATTGTACTGAATGAAGCTCTCAGACTTCAGATATCCGTTGCCCAGGAATCTCATTGCCAAGTATCCGGCCAAGCCGCGCGACCATTCGGCCATGCTTGTCATGAACCGGGCTGACGAATCCATGGAGGATCGCCAGTTCTTTGATGTCGTGGACTATTTTAGCAAAGGTGATTGCCTCGTGGTGAATGAGACGCGTGTCTTTCAGGCGCGGCTCTTTGGGAAGAAAGAGAAGACCAATGCCAAGATCGAGGTGTTCCTCCTGCGTGAACTGAATGCAGAAGAGAACATCTGGGACGTCATTGTCGATCCTGCCCGAAAGGTAAGAATCGGGAACAAGATCTTTTTCGACGACGGCAAGCTCTGGTGCGAGGTGATCGACAACACCACCTCCAGAGGGCGCACGGTCCGGTTCAACCATAAGGGCGATTTCTTTAAGATCATCGAGCGGATAGGGATCACGCCTCTCCCGCATTACATAAAACGGGATGCCACGCACAAGGACAAGGAGACCTACCAAACGGTCTATGCCCGGGTCCTTGGAGCGGTTGCAGCCCCGACAGCCGGTCTCCATTTCACGAAGGCCCTCCTTCGGAAGCTCCAGCAGAAGGGGGTCAAGATTGTCCCGATCGTTCTTCATGTCGGATTGGGATCATTCAGGTCTGTGGAGGTGGAGGACCTGACGAAACACAAGATGGACTCCGAATACTACGAAATCCCCCAAGAGGCGGCGACGATCATCAACAAGACGATCGATTCGAAGCATCAGGTCTTTGTGGTGGGGACCAGTACGTGCAGGGCACTGGAATCCAGCGTGACATCCGACGGCCACTTAAAGCCCTCGAAGGGATGGACGGACAAGTTCATCTTCCCTCCGTACGACTTCAAGGTGACCGATAGGTTGATCACAAACTTTCACCTCCCGGAATCCACGCTTCTGATGCTCGTGAGCGCGTTTGGAGGTCATGACTTTGTGATGAGAGGATACAAGAAGGCGATAAAGGACGGATACCGGTTCTACAGCTATGGAGATGCAGTCCTGCTGTTATAGCGCAGGAATCGGCCATGATGCAGGAACGACCAAAAGTCTACGCCGTCATACCGGCTGCCGGGATTGGCAGCCGGTTGGGCGGCGCGACCCCCAAACAATTCCTTCGACTCGAAGAGAAGCCCATCCTCATCCACACGGTCCAACGTTTTGAATCGTCCCCGGATGTCGATGAGATTGCCCTGGCCGTCGCGGAAGAATCGATCGCCGAAGCGGAGCAACTCGTCACTCGATACCGGCTTAACAAGGTCAGCAAGATTGTTGCGGGCGGCGAGAAGCGGCAGGACTCGGTGCACAACATCGTCAGGCGACTCGACTTTCAGGCGAACGACCTCATCCTTGTCCACGACGGAGTCCGTCCCTTTATCCACCCCGCAAAAATTACCGAACTTGTTCAGGCCTGCCGCGACCATGATGCCGCAGTCCTCGCAGTACAGCCGAAAGACACGATGAGACGATCGAACGGGGGAGAGTTCTTCGATCAGACTCTCGACCGCAGCGCTCTGTGGCTCATTCAGACTCCGCAGGCGTTCAAAGCGTCGGTCCTGCTCAGGGCTCTTGAGAAGGCCTCGAAGGAACGGTTCTACTCCACCGATGAGGCCGCCCTGGTCGAACGGCTCGGTGTGAAAATCAAGATCGTTGAAGGGAGCTACGACAATATCAAGATTACGACGAAGGAAGATCTCGAGCTGGGAATGCTCATTCTGCAGCGATGGCATCAAACAGGCGTTGCATAATTCACCTCCTGTGGGAGTTGTAATTGCGGTCACGAACCGTTCTTGCATCTTACTCCCAAACTCCCTATTTTCAGTGGCATAAGATTACACTCACCGAAGGATACGCCGAATGATAAACCTGGCAATTGTTGTTGTCCTGAGCTATATCCTGGGCTCACTTCCCACAGCGGTGCTCTTTTCAAAATGGAAGCACGGATTTGACATTCGTACCAAAGGGAGCGGCAACGCCGGCGGCACGAATGTCTTTCGAGTCCTCGGATGGAAGTCGGGTATCCTGGTGATGGCGATCGATTTTGCGAAAGGATTCGTTGCGACCGTTCTCATTGCACGTCTCTTTTGGGATCCGACTCTTCCTTTCTACAACAGGACGCCGTTTGACGACTTCACGATCATTCAAATGATCTGTGGAGGCGCGGCGATCATCGGACACATCTGGACGGCGTTCGCGGGATTCCGCGGAGGCAAGGGGATAGCAACAGGTGCAGGCATGCTGCTGGGAGTCACACCCGTTGAGTTCGGCATCTCGGCCGCGGTTTTCTTTATCGTATTCATGGCGTACAAATATGTTTCTTTGGGTTCGATCAGCGCCGCCGTGGCTTTTCCGGCGACCCTGTTCATCCGGTTCAACATCTTTGGCGACGAAATCCACAGCTACAAGACCCTGATTATCTTCAGCCTCGGTGTTGCCCTTCTTCTTATATATTCTCACCGTGCGAATATCAGGCGGTTGATCGAGGGAACGGAAAATAGAGTCTCTCAAGCCGCCAAGCAGAAGCCTGTCGAGACGGAGTAGCTCACTCCTTCCCGCTCAGGGGAGCCGGTGGGGAAACCTCGCTCAGAGGTTCATCTCATGAAAACAACTGTTCTCGGTGCCGGCAGCTGGGGAACCACTCTAGCGCTAGTCCTCCTGGAAAACGGTCACGATGTCAACCTCTGGACATACAAGGCCGCCCAGGCGCAGTTGATGACCGAAAAAAGGGAAAACCCGTCGTTTCTTCCCGGTATCTACCTTCCCCCGCAACTCGATATTATGACGGATATCACCCGCGCGTGCGAGGATCGTGATCTGATCGTTGCCGCAGTCCCTGCCCAGTTTCTCCGCTCCGTTATCGAAAGGATCGCCGATCTCGACCTCAAAGACACCGTCATCTGCAACGTGGCAAAAGGGATTGAAAACGAAACCCTGATGACGATGTCCGAAGTCCTCCTTGACGTCCTAAAACATGAGAAAAAGGAGAATGTTGCCATTCTCTCCGGTCCCAGCCATGCCGAAGAAGTCTGCCGAAAAATGCCCACAGCCATCGTTTCATCGGCATACAAGAACAAGGCTGCCAAACTCGTCCAGGATGCCTTCATGACTCCCTACTTTCGCGTCTATGTGAATGAAGATATCAGGGGCGTGGAGCTGGGAGGGGCGATAAAGAACGTCATCGCGGTCGGGGCTGGAATTAGCGACGGAGCCGGGTTCGGGGACAACACCAAGGCGGCTATCATGACCCGCGGTGTGTACGAAATCACCCGCCTCGGCGTGAAACTGGGCGCACAGCCCAGGACCTTCGCGGGATTGTCGGGAATCGGCGACCTGATTGTCACGTGCATGAGCCGTCATAGCCGGAACCGCTATGTCGGGGAACAGATTGGAAAAGGACGGAAGCTTAACGATGTCCTTAGAGAGATGGTGATGGTCGCAGAAGGCGTCGCTTCCACCCGTTCGGTGAGGGATCTCGCCAGAAAACATCGTGTCGAAATGCCGATAGTCGAATCGGTCTATGAAATGCTCTTCGAAGGGAAAGACCCGCAAAAGGCCACTGCACAGCTGATGACACGTCATGCCAAGGGAGAGCTCCATAAAGAGGGCTCCTGACCCCCCCCAGTCCTGATTCGCTCAACCTGCCATCTAATCATTCTGGTACTCCCTCCATCCAGTAAATCATGGTCAATCCTGTGAATCGTGGTGGTTGATTCTGCTATGAGTTTTCGGTATTTTTGAGTCACTATTCCACAAAACAGTGCTTCCGTGCTCCCGTACTTCCTGAGCTTTCTGGGTGGCTACCTTGTTGGTTCCTTCCCAACCGGTTACCTGCTGGTAAAGCAACAATCAAACGTCGATATTACAAAGAGCGGCAGCGGAAACGCAGGTGCCTACAACGCGGGGCTGGTGACCGGGTCGAAGCGGATTGGACTCGTCGTAGGGCTCATTGACGGGCTCAAAGGCGTGATCGCCGTGTTGTTGGGCGGATATTTCTTACCCGGCTTTCTCGGAAGCGCAGTCGGGATTCTTGCCGCGGTCATCGGTCACAATTATCCCGTGTGGCTAAAGTTCAAGGGGGGAAGAGGCTTGGCGACCGCGTGCGGTGGGCTCATTCTGCTTTCAGGCGGCTACGTCATTGTCTGGTGCACGATCTGGATGGTCATGAAATGGCAGAAGCAGACGATCCTTGGATCGAACCTTCTCGCTACCTTGGCTACTCCGGTCGTACTCCTTCTGCTACCCGGGAGGTTTTTGGAGGCAATAATGGTTCTTCAGGGAGACGTCACCGACATTCGATTGCTCGGATTGGCCCTGAGTCTTCTTCTGCTGTTGAGGCATTCGGAGGCCTGGAGAGAATTAATTCCGAAAAAAGGAGAGTGAGGCGGTATGGTAGGCAAGACATTGAAGGTTCTTCTCGTTCTTTCGTTTCCCCTCTTGCTCGGGGTGATGATCGGTTATTCCATTCGTCCGTCAAACGCGGCCCCGGCCGAAGCTTCGGAGGATGACGCCGGGTTCAACAAATCGTTCCCTCAGGCGCTCCAAACCCAGGAACGGCAGACACAGGGAGACGATGTCGCCATGTCGCGGAAGAATGCCATTACACGGGCGGTCGCCCGGGTCAGCCCCGCAGTCGTGGGAATTAACGTCATTGAAATCAGGGAATACCAGGATCCTTTCTATCGGTTTTTTGGGGACGATCCCTGGATGCGGAGGTTTTTCGGAGATCGGACGGTCCGTCAACAGGTAAAGGGACTGGGTTCGGGATTCATCATTTCTTCCGACGGATATATTGTCACCAACGACCATGTTGCAGGAAACGCGACCCAGATAACGGTCACGATGACGAACGGAGAACGTCTCTCCGCAGAACTTGTCGGTACCGACCCGGTAAGCGATGTAGCGCTTCTCAAGGTCAAGGGGAACAATCTTCCTTACCTCGATCTCGGCAATTCCGATGAGATCATTGTGGGAGAATGGGCAATTGCCCTCGGCAACCCGTTCGGCCTCTTCGAGATCAACGACAAGCCGACCGTAACGGTGGGAGTCATCAGCTCAACCGGGATGAACCTTGGCCGTGTGGACAATCGGTTCTACAGGGATATGATCGAGACCGACGCAGCCATCAACGGCGGAAACAGCGGTGGTCCGCTGGTCAATTCCTCAGGCGAAGTCGTCGCAATGAATACGCTCATCTACACCGGAGGGCAGAGCAATACGTACGTTGGGTACGGATTTGGAGTTCCGATCAACAAGATAAAACGGGTCGTTGCAGAGCTTCGCAAATCGGGAAAAGTGGCTCGCGAAGGATGGCACGGATTTGATTTCCAGTCCGTTGACGCGCGCGTAGCGCGATACTTCGGGCTTTCAAAAGCAGAAGGCGTCATCGTGAGCGAGATTCAGAGAAACGGCCCGGGAGACAAAGCCGGACTGAAGGTGGGGGACATCATACTTCAGGTCAACGGCCACAAGATCATCTCCGAAGACGATCTGTTTGTCCTCCTCAGCGATTCGCGGCCGGGGGAGGTCCTTACGATCGATATCTACAGGGAAAAGAAGACCACGTCGCTGACCCTCACCATGGGCCGGCGTTCACAAGGAGAGCGCCAGTGATCCAGCGCTATACCCGCCCCGCAATGGGGAAGATCTGGGAAGACGAAAACAAGTATCGAATCTGGCTTGAGATCGAATTGCTGGCATGTGAACAGCAGGCCGCTCTCGGAGTCATTCCGAAAGAAGCTGTTCCCACAATTCGGAAGAAGGCGTCGTTTAATGTCCAGAGGATCCTCGAGATCGAGGAAGAGGTCAAACACGATGTCATTGCCTTCCTGACGAACGTGGGAGAGTATGTCGGGCCTGAATCGCGGTTTATTCATCTCGGAATGACCTCCTCGGATGTGTTGGACACTGCCCTTGCCGTTCAGATGAAGCAGTCTGCCGAACTTCTCCTCAAAGATCTGGAAGAGCTCAAGGCCGTGCTCGCGCGGAGGGCAAAGGAACATAAGCTCACCGTCATGGTCGGCCGGACACACGGGATCCATGCCGAACCTGTCACATTGGGACTGAAGTTTGCACTGTGGTACGCGGAAACCTTGCGAAACATCGATCGGTTGCGCAATGCCGCAAAGACCATCTCGGTGGGTCAGATTTCGGGTGCTGTGGGTACGTATGCCTACATCGATCCTTCGGTCGAACGGTACGTCTGTGAAAAACTGGATCTCCAGGCGGCGCCGATCTCAACGCAGGTTCTGCAAAGAGACCGCCATGCCGAATTCATGAGTACGCTCGCGGTGATCGGCAGTTCCCTGGAGAAATTTGCCACGGAAATCCGTCATCTTCAGAAGACGGAAGTTCTTGAGGCCGAAGAGTACTTCTCCAAAGGGCAGAAGGGATCATCGGCCATGCCCCACAAACGCAATCCCATTACTTGTGAGCGGATTGCGGGGCTGTCGAGAGTAGTGCGGGGTAATGCCGTCGCGGCGATGGAGAACGTTGCCCTGTGGCATGAACGCGATATCACCCATTCGTCTGTAGAGCGTGTCATTGTCCCCGACAGCTGCATTCTCCTCGACTACATGCTCGATCAGTTTACGAAGGTGGTCGACAAGCTGATCGTCTATCCTGAGAACATGAGGAAGAACATCGACAAGACACACGGCCTGGTCTTCTCGCAATCCGTACTCCTTGCGCTAACCAAGAAGGGGATGAAGAGGGAGGATGCCTATCGGATTGTTCAGAGCCATGCGATGAACGTATGGCAGGATGGAAAGAGTTTTCGAACGGTGCTGGAGGCCGAT